>JANYFB010000067.1 GCA_025362955.1 Akkermansiaceae bacterium | reverse complement strand
CTTTATAAAACTGGAAGCCGGTCGGACAGTTCAAGCCGTCGGCGAAGGTAGTCATTTTAGCGACCTTGCCGGTTTTCGGGTCAAGGTCAGAACGAGGATTTTATCGAAAATCTTGGTGGTGGGCGAGGTCTCCGGATAGTTCGGCCAGACCGCAACCCAGAGGCGGCCCTTGGTGTCGAAACTCATTTGCACCGGGTTGATGAAATCCGGGAAAGTCTTCTCAGAAGCGACCAGCTCGACTTTGCAATGCTCAGGGAGCGTGAGGAATTTAATCGCATCCTCCGGGTCGTCATAGGCGACCGGTTCTTTGCGGTTAGGCGGAGTGTTTTCCACTGGCGGAAGGTTGTCGTCGGTGACCTTGAATGGGTGGCCTTGGGCGGTTGCCCAGACGAGCTTGTCGCGGTTGGCGGTCTTCACGTCGCGTTGCGCGAGTTCCTCGCACAGGATGCGGGCGTTGGTAACGCCTTCGTAGGCGATGCGCGAGCGGTCGCCGAAAATGTTGTATTGATCCACGGTGCGGTAGCGGTGACGCCATTCATCGTTTTTTTCTAACACGGCAGAGCGGATTTTGGCGACGGATGGGTCCGTGGTCGGAGCGGCTTTTTTGCCAAACACCGCCTCGAACTGGACGGGCGCGAGGAGCTTGTCGCCCTCGTCGGTAAGGTGGATGCCGTTGATGGTGAGCGGGGCTTTCGCGGCTTTATAAAGTTCCTGCGAGGGGTTGAAGAGGTTCACGAAAGGAACGTTTTTCGCCTTCGCAACTTCCGCCATGGCCTGGGTGTAGAGGCCGAGATTGCGGTTGTTTTCCTCGCCGTCGGAAAAATTCGGGTTGTGCAGATCTTCTTGGGCGATCGGGGAAAAAAGGACGATCCTAGGTGCGCCGTGACCGCTGTAGTTGGCGGCCAGTTGGGTGCTCAGGTATTTGTCGAGGTTCTTTTTGAAATCTTCCAGCCCCTGCGGTCCGCGGAACGATTCATTGAAGCCCCAGTAGGCGAAAATCACATCGGCGCCGAAGTCCGTGCCCGCTTTGTAAATGACGTCTGATTTGTTGGGAGGCGTGCTGTCGCCTTTTTTCATCGAGAGAAACCACTCGGTTGTAGGAACATCCTTGGAGCGCGGGTGGACGTTGATTTCGTCCGCCGCGTATCCGAGGTCGCGGATAGTTAGATTCGCATCGGGATAGGCCTTGTGGATGAGTGCTTCAAACCAAGCTTGGCTTTGTTGGCGATCCGCAAGACCGCTGCCGACGACGGCGATGTTATCGCCTTTTTTGAGTTGCACGAGTGGCTCGGCTGCATGGGCCTGACCAAGCGTGGCGAGGAACATTGCGGCGAGTCCGACAAGGCGGGTGGGTTTCGGTGTCATGGAGTTTGGATACTGGATGGGAAGAAAACGGCTACGGGGCGGCGGATACGACCCAAGTGAGGTAATTTGTTCAAAAGCGCCGATTTTTTTGTCGAGCGCAAACCTAGCTCAGACTGGGCGCGATGGACGCCGCAGCATCGATGAACGAGGGAAACCGGGGCTGCCATCCCGTGGCCCGGAGTTTTTCATTGGAAACGCGCTTGTGCGTCCAACCGCGTTTGCGGCTCATGTCGCGTGGGCCGGACGCCGGCAGCGGCAGGGAGAAAATTTCGCCCAATTTCCGGTAACATTCTAACTGCGAGAGCGGCGTGGAATCGGCGAGGTTGAAAATTTCCCCGCGGCGCAGAGGGCTCGAGGACGCGAGATGGAAGATGGCGCGGGCTGCGTCGTCGCGGTGGATCTGGTTGAGAAAACGCCGCCCGTCCTCTTCGATCATGGCCTCTCCACCACAGAATTTCTTCAAGATCACGCTGCGGCCGGGACCGTAAATTCCCGCCAGACGCGTGACAATGCCGCCTGCCGCGACGGTGATCCGCTCCGCTTCTATCAATAATCTACCGGTTTCCCGCTCCGGGAGGGCAGGGCTATTTTCGGTGACAATGGAGCCGTCGGTCTGCGAGTACACCGAAGTGCTGGAGGTGAAAAGCAACGGAACTCCCGGAAAGGTGTCCGTTAGATTTCGGCAGCCATCGACGTACACATGCTGATAGGCTTCCGCGCCGCCCCGGCCCGAGGCGGCGCAATGGACGATGAAATCCGCAATCGGCAATTTTCCCACTGCTTCGGGGTCGCCGATGTCGCAGGCAATCGAGCCATCGCCACCTGATAGAGAAACCGTGATGACTTCACATCCGTTTTCCTGGAACTCGCGCGTGATGGCTTGGCCGAGGTAGCCGTTACCCATGAGCAGGAGTTTCATGGTTGGCCGGCTGCGGCTTCTTGGAAACTGCGGCGGATCTCGGAGGCATCGCCGTTGGCAAGATCCGCACGCTGGATCATCATCACGTAGATTCGATTTCTAACCGGGTCGATCCATGCCTGGGTGCCGTAGAGGCCGCCGTGGCCGAATGTTCCGCTGGAGAGCGCGGCTGTTACGCCCTGAGGTTGGCGGACGACGCACCAGCCGAGACCCCAGCCGTTTCCGGGCGTGAAGCCGGTGACGAGGTCGCCGCTTTGGACGGTGGTCATTTGTTTGACAGACTCTTCCCTCAAATAGCGTTTCCCGCCGGATTCGCCGCCGCGCAGAATCATTCTCGCGAATTTTCCATAGTCCTCCGCGGTGGAAAATAGCCCGCCGTTTGCCATGGGGAAGTGGCTTTTATCCGTGGGGGATTTTCCATTGAGAAAGGAAAGCGCGGCTTTTTCCAAGTCGCCCGAAGAGCCATGTTTGTAGGACGACGCGAGCCGGGCCACCTGTTGCTCGCTCGGGTAAAAGCTGGTGTCCTTCATGCCAAGTGGATCGAACAATCGTTCTTGGAGAAAATCCGGATAACTCTTGCCGGAAACCACCTCGATGATTCGCCCGACGGTATTGATGCCGGTCTGGCAGTATTGCCATTTGCTGCCGGGTGGAAATTTCACGGGCTTCGCGGCGATGAGCGGCACGAGGTCTTTGAGCGTCGTTATGCCCTTCGATTCATCCGGGGTGAGGTCGCTCAGACCGCTGCTGTGGGTGAGGCATTGTTTGATAGTGATAACGACTTTATTTCCCGCCTCGTCCTTGAGATTTTCAAACTCTGGCAGGTATTTCGCGACTGGATCGTTCACGGAAAGCTTTCCGTCCTCCTGCATCATCATCAGCGCAGTGCCGGTGATCGGCTTGGTCATGGAGGCGATCCAGAACAGCGAGTCCGTCGCCATCGGGGATTTCTTTTCGATGTCAGCCAAGCCGTTAGCTGATAGGTGAATGATTTTTTCCGCATCCGCCACCAGCGTCACGGCACCCGCGATTTCCTTGGACTCGACGAATCCATTCATACGCCCGTTGACAGCGGCGATCACCGCCGGTTCCGCATGGAGTGGAGTCATTAGCGCGGCGGCGAAGCAGATCAGGCGGTGCGGGCTTTTCATCATGGCGCGAGGAAAACGAAATTTCCCTGAGACGACAATGCTGAACTCCTAATCGTGAACCGCTATCATGCGCTATTCCGGCAGCACCGTGACAATCGTCGGCGGGACGGAGAAAATGCGGGTGGCGGTCTCCCGGACCTCTTCGGGTGTTAGGGCTTGATAGGCGGCGGCGAGGCGGCGGTGCTCGTCCGCAGGGTGGCCGAAGAGGAGATCGAGGGCGACGTGGCGGGCGATGGATGAGGGCGATTGCTGCTGGATGGCGAGGCCGCTCAGGACGGTGGAGCGGACGCGGTCGAAGGCCTCCTCCGGGATGCCCGCGGTGGCGATTTTTCCGACCTCGGAAAGCAACTCGTGACGGGCAAGGACCGCCTCCTCAGGGGAAGTGGCCATGTAGAAAGTGAAGAGGCCGGTGTCATAGCCGAGGAACTGGGTAGCTCCCACCTGATAGGCGAGACCGAGTTCCTCACGGATACGGGTGAAGAGCGGACCAGCCATGTCCGAGGCATATTCCTGAATCATCGCCAACGCGTGGCGATCCGCCCCGCTCACAGTGGTGCCGGGGAAACCGATGGCAAGAACGGCTTGTTTCTTCGGCAAATGGTGTGTTAGGTCGCCGCCGCTTGCGAGCTGGTTGGCGGATGGCTTCCATGGCTGACCTTGGGGGAGCGCGGAAAATTTCTCACGGAGTAAATCCAGAGTCGCCACTGGCTCGAAATCCCCGGCGATGGCGAGGGTGATGTTTACCGCGTTCGCGTGGCGTGCGTGGTGGGTGACAAGCGCCGCCCGGTCGAGCGCCGTCAAGCTGTCGATGGAGCCTAGCGCATCCAAGCCATAGCCGCCGCCGCTGAAAACGGTGTGGCGCAGGACGCGGAAGGCGGTGTGCAGGGGATCTTGAAGCGCTTCTTCGAGACTGGCGAGTTGGCTGGCTTTTTCCCGGCTGATCGCATCATCCTGAAGGGCTGGGGCGAGGATGGTTTCCGCAAATACGTCGGCAATGGTGGCGAAATCCAGCGCGAGTCCTGAGGCTTGGACCAGCAGCGCGTTGTTGCCAGTGCCCGCGCTGATCGACGCGCCGAGCGACTCCAGCGTGAAGGCGATTTCCTGCGCGCTACGGGTGAGGGTGCCTTTGGAAACGGTGGAGGCTAGCAACTGATTGAGGCCATTCGTTCCCGGCGTTTCAGAAGGAAGCCCGCCACGGATGGCGGCCTGGAGGTGGACCAGCGGGACTCGGTGGTCCGGGATGAGCGCGAGGGTGAGGCCGTTAGATAAGGTGTGGACCTGGATTTCCTCGCGAGCGCGGGCGGCCTTCGCCCTGCGGGAAGGAGCCGGGGCATCGAGCGGATCGAGGATGGTGAGGCTGAGGCGCTCGTCCGTTAGAGTAGCGGCAGCGCGGCGGATGTCGTCCGCGCTTACCGCTTGGATGGCAGCGAGGTAGCGGCGGGTGAAATCAAGATCGCGAGCTTCGTGCCAGTTAGAGGCAAGGTCCGATGCGCGGCCCGAGGCGGTTGTTAGACTGCGGAATTGGCTGGCGGCGGTCTGGCGTTTTGCCTTTGCCAAGTCGGCGTCGAACTCACTGCCGACGATGGCGGCCACCTCTAGCAGAATCGCCTCGATCAAGGAGTCGCGCTTGGCGGGTTCGGCATCGGCAGAGACGGCCAGTAGTCCCTCGCGTCCGGGGCCGGTCCATGAAAAGGCGGAAATTTCCAGCGCAAGTTCCTTTTCCTCACGCAGGACGCGGTGGAGCCGTGAAGCGCGGCCACGACCGAGAATTCCGGCGAGCAAATCGAAAGCGGGCGCATCCGGGTGATCGAGCGCGGGGGATTTCCAGGCGAGGGAAATGCGGCTGGTCGGAATGGCGAATGTCTCACGGGCGCGACGCGGCCCGAGTTGGGGCGGGTCGATGGCCACCAAGGGCTCACGCCCGCCGCCGGTCAGGCAGGCAGCGGTGAGGTCCGTGATCATTTCACGCGCCGCGTCGGCATCAAAATCCCCGGAAATAACGGCGAAGCAGCGGTCCGGGGTGTAGCGGGCGCGGTGGTAAGCGGTTAGATCCTGATAGCGGATCGCATCGAAGAGATGGCGATGTCCGATCACTGGATGGCGGCGTGGATCAAGGGTGAAGACGGTGGAGAAAAGCAGGCGGGAAGCAACATTGTCTGGATCGTCCATGCCCATGTCGATTTCTCGTCGGATGACGTCCTTTTCCTTCTCAAACTCAGATTCTGGCAACGTCGGATAGAACACGAGGTTGGTCAGGGTTTTCAAAAAGACCGGCAACGAAGCCGCCGGGCCGTCGATATAGTACACGGTCCGGTCGAAGCTCGTGTAGGCATTCCAATGTCCGCCGGCTGCCTGCACGGTGTCTGCTAGAATGTCGGCGGGAAAATCTCGGGTGCCCTTGAAAACCATGTGCTCCAGGAAATGGGAGATTCCTGCGCCAAGCTGCTCGTCCTCGTGCATGGAGCCGGTGGCCACCCAGATTTGCACGCTGACAACGGGCGCGGCGGGATCGGGATCGAGGATCAGGGTGAGTCCGTTAGGGAGCGTCTCGGCGGTGGCGGCTGTCGGGGGATATTCCATAAAATTCCGGCTTGGATGGAGGTTGGGATGAAGTATAAACGTCACAGATGCAACGCTGGATCGTAATGGGAGTGGTAGCGATGATGCTGGTGCTTGGCGGCGGCGCATTTGCCTACCGCGCTTATAAGGAGAATCGTCCCTACAAAATGTGGGTGCCCATGCCGATCAATCCCGAGATGCCTGTCGAGAAACGGGATGAAATCGCCAAGAATCTGAAAGAGAAACTCGGGAGAACGGAGATTTTGCTTCAAATCAGTAAAGATCTGGGCCTTCCGGCGAAATTTCACCTCGCCTCCCATGATGAAGCCGTAGAGGAAATATCGCACGAGCTATTCGTCCAAGTCGGTGAGGCGGACGGCCCGATGGGCAAGGTGCCATCGATCAACATCGGCATGAACGGGAAGAGTAAAAACAAGGAGCTTTCCGGTGAAATCGCAATGCGCCTGATGGATGATGTTTGGAAAATCCTGGGGGTCAAAGCTCCGATGAAAAAAGACCCCCCGCCGTTCTAACGGTCAAAGGCGGGTGACCACCCGCGAGCGGTCAAACCTTCCTTTAGCGATTCCCGCGTATTTGTCATCCGCCGCGCGATAGCCCAGAGCGCAGGCCACGGTGGTTGCGTAGCCGCTGGCTTCAAGACCGAGGACATGATCGTAACCCGCCATACTGATGCCTTCCATCGGGCAGGCATCAATTCCTAACAATGCTGCGGAAGCCATCAACTGGCCCAAGGCGATGTAAGTCTGGCGGATGTTCCACGCGTGCCGTGCTTCGGGAGCCATCGCCTGCACGAAACCTTCAATCATGCCTTTGAGCGGAGCCACCGCTTGCTCACTGCTGCCCTGCACTTCCATCATGCGGTTCATCCAAGCATCAATATCGGTGGCAGTGAGATCGGTGCGGGTCGTTAGAACGACGTAATGCGATGCCTCGGTAACCTGAGGCTGATTCCAAGATTCCGGGGCAAGGTTCGCACGCACGTTAGGGTCCATGACAACCAGAAATTTCCAAGGTTGAAGTCCGAAAGACGACGGCGTGAGCACCAATGATTCCTCTAAGGCATCCCAGATGGGAGCAGGAATTTTTTTTGTGGGATCGAATCTCTTGGTGGCGTAGCGCCAGCGCAGGGCGGCGAGAAGTTGGTCAGCGTCAATCGTCATGATGGCGAAGTTTACGGGGAGTCGATTTCGAAAGGCAAGGAAACCGAAGGGAAATCCTTCAGGGTCAAACTGAAGATGATCCCATACTCCTGCGCCAGCCGATCATCCCGGCGCGTAAAGCCCACGCCGGCCACCCAATTTCCCAGATCCCGGTGCAAGGTGTATTGCTCTAGTTCCAGGGTGCCGTCGTCGAACTCGTAAATATGATGAGTCCCGACGCCCCAGTTTTCGTTGAGGCGGGTGTAGGTTTGAAAATCGAAACGGTTGGAATCCGTTAGCACCGGATGGCCGCTTAACACCCGGTAGCCCAAGGAAAACTCGAAGTTCTGCGTCGGCGTGAAAATCAAGCGGCTGTTGAATTCGTTGAAGCCCGAGCCGCTGCTGACGATGGGAAATTGCGTTTCAAAACCGAGTCCTAACCACGGCAACGGTTGCCAGCGGACGTCATTGTAGAGGTTGGAATAATCTCTCATCCCCTCGGGATCGTTAATAAAGGCGTCGATGTAGGTATCCAGATAGAGCCACTCGAAACTCTGGCTATCCCGCTTGGTCAGCAGGCGGTTACGGATGCCCATGCGCACGATGTTCCAGCTTTGCAGCTCGTCCACGGCCGTGAACCGGGTGGGATCGAGAGGCTCCGGCCGCGTCGTCGGGGTGAGGCGATCCACCATGGGATCATCTGGGGAAAAGTCATTGGTGGAGACGACCGACCAATTTACATACGGCTGGAGGATGTGCTTGAATCCATCAATGCCCCAGCGGGAATTCCGATAGTCGCCAAGATCCTTGGAAAATTTCAACGAAGCCTCCGCGCCTGCATGAAGTGTGGTGCGGTCCGAGCTTTCGATTGGCCCATCGACCGCGCCGTAACGGGTGTAACCGATTCCCGCGTCGGGAGAAATGCTGAGGAAACCACCGAAGTTCATCGGCATCGACAGTTCCTGATAGGTATTGAAACGCGAATAGCTGGCATCCAACAACTGGGTGCGGATGGCTTCCCGGCGCGGATCATTGAGTGGCAGCGCGAGAACCCTTTCCGCTAACAGCCGTTCATAGCCCGTGAGCTGGTCGAGGAGTGGCTGGGCCGCTGGATCGCCCGCGGTGAGGTGCAGTAAAGGGCTGATCAGCGCGTCACGCGTGGGATCGGCAGCCTGTTCCCCGATGATGCCGAAGGAGGTGTTACCCTCATGTAAAATCGGCAAGCCGAACAGCGGAGCACGCGCTTGGTCGTAGGAAATCTCCGGCAAGCGGGTGTCTGTCCGATAGAAATCATTGATCCGGAATCTCGCATACAGCGAGAGCAGCGAGCCTTCGTCCCGCCGATAGATCCCGAGCGTGTTGTCGGGTGCCGGGTCAGTCCGATAGTCCGTTGTGGCGAAATCCTCGAGATAATATTGATCGCTCAACAAGGTAAGATTCGAGTCGATCCGCCAATCCCCGTCATCTGGAAAATCCAGCTTTACCCGATGCTTCAACTCGATCCGGTAGCGTTCCTCGGTCACAGTTCCGCGTGGAATTCCGGTGCGTGTGGTGTCTGGCGCGAGGTCGTGCAAATAGTATAAACTCAGGCCGCTGATCTCATCCTTGTTCTCGATGCGGGTATCCACGAGATCCACGCCCGTGCCCACGCCGCGAGTGGTGCGGACATCCAGATGCCATCGTGATAGCAGCCACGCATCTTCATTTTCCCCGGTCGCTTCGTTGGTCTTGCCGCCGAGCATAATGCCATAGGTGTTGAGCAGATAGACACCCCAGTTAGAACGCGAGCCCGGGATGAGATGGTAGCCCAGCTCCGCATTCAGCGGCTGGCTCAGATAGGGCAACCAGAATACCGGGATATCGCCGGCGAACAGACGCATGTCGTTGAAAACGATTTTATCACCGGGGTAAATCGTGGTTTTTTTCGCACGAATCCAAAAGTTCGGCTCCTCCTCGTCATCCGTGGTGATCCCGGCGTCTTCTCCGACAAAAACTTTCTTTCCGTCCCGGTCCTCGACCGTGAATTTCCCGGCTTCCAACAGGACCGGATCGAGCGAGGCCCGCAGACCGCTGGCATCCAGGAATTTTCGCTGATAGAAATACACCGCCCGCTCGCCGCGTTGGAGGATATTTCCCTGATAGACGCTGACGTGGCCTTCCAGCGTCGCCGTTTGCGCCTTCAAGTCCACGAAGACGCTATCGGAGAAAACCTCCATACCGTTGTCACCCGTGACCTTCACGCCCGGACCTGAGTAGCGGATGCTCACATCCTTAATGAACTCGATGGTTCCGCCGCCATAGTTGCTGATTTTCAGATTGTTCGGCATCACCGGATCAGCCGCAGCCGCCGTACCGAAGGGGATCTCCGGCGGCGGCACCGGTTTGATCGTATCGACCTGAGGCGAGGCGCCACTGCTCTCGGGAAGCACTTGATTTTCCTGAGCGGCAAGCGGCAGGCAGAGCAGCGGGGAAATAATCCATGCACCAAGTTTCAGCATCGCCATGATAAGAGAACCGCCAGCCAGCGAAGTAAAGGGAGAAAGCCCGGCACACCTGCGGGAGAAAATCCGTTTTACCCACATCGATTCCGCGCCATCGTCGGCCATGCAAATCATCCAAAGAGCCGCCATCGTGGGAGTGACCGGCTTCGTCGGCCACGGATTGCCGACGATGCTTGCGGAAAAAGGCGTGGCCACCACCGGGGTCAGCCGCGCGGGAAGTGGCGAGGTTCCCGGCGTTGACCGCTGGCAAACACCCGGCTCCCTCGACTTTTCCGGCCACCAAGCCGTGATCAACCTCGCAGGCGAACCCATCGACCAACGCTGGACCGCGAAAACCCGCCGCCTGTTCCACGAAAGCCGCGTGGGCACGACCTCACACATCGTCGAGGCCATCGCCAAACTCCCCGCCGAGGCCCGTCCCAAGGTGCTCGTCAACGCTTCCGCCGTCGGCATCTATGGCGACCGCAGCGACGAAATCCTCACCGACACTGCGCGGAAAGCCCATGGCTACCTCGCCGATTTGTGCGGCGATTGGGAGGACGCCGCGAAAGATGCCGAGTCGTTAGGAGTGCGCGTCGTCAGGATTCGGATCGGCATCGTCTTGGGAAAAGGCGGCCCGGCATTTGAAAAACTCCGCGCCATTTTCAAGCTCGGCATCGGCGGCAGGCTCGGCTCCGGGAAACAATGGATGCCATGGATCCATCTTGCCGATCTCCGCGCCGCCATCGTTCACGCCGTTTTGGCGGACTCTCTAACCGGCCCCATCAATGCCACCGCTCCTCACCCCGAGCGCAATGCCGACCTCACCCGCAAGCTCGCCGCCGCCCTGCACCGCCCCGCGATCCTGCCCTCGCCCGCCTTCGCTCTCAAGCTCATGTTAGGCGAGTTTGCCACTGCCCTTCTCGCTGGCCAGCGCGCCCTCCCCGCGGCACTTGAGGCAGATGGATTTCATTTTCAATTTCCCACCTTGGATGCCGCGCTTGCTGACTTGATATGACAGCCTCCCAACATCGGATCGACACGGACGCGGGAAATCCGGTAGATGGGCCTCGCCGATGAAAAAGCGACTCACACCCGTTGCCACCCAGGCTGGCAAGATCGAGTTCCTGCGGACCAATGCTGGAGATCAGGGTTGGCGGGATGTCTATCGGACGATCCTCTCGCTCAGTTGGCCCCACTTCGCCATTGTCGTTCTCACAGTCTATCTGGTTGTCAATCTCGTCTTCGCCTCCGCCTATCTGGTTGGAGGAAACTGCATCGCGGAGATGAAACCCGGCTCGTTTTCCAGCGCCTTCTTTTTCAGCGTCCAAACACTCTCCACCGTCGGCTTCGGCCATCTCTATCCGGCGACGATGTATGGTAATATTCTCACCACTCTTGAAATCGTCGTCGGCATGTTCTTCACCGCCGTGGTCACGGGTCTGATCTTCGTGCGCTTTTCCCGTCCCGTCGCCCGTTTGTTATTTAGCGAGACCATGGTGATTTCTCCCTACGACGGCATTCCGACGCTCCAGTTCCGCGTCGCGAATCTGCACCACCAGCCGATGGTCGAGGCGGAATTCCGCCTGATGATGATTCGCAAGGAATCCATCGCGGAAGAGGATGACGCCCGCCGTTTTTACAACCTGAAGCTGCAATTCGACCGTCTGATCATTTTCCCCGCCGCATTGGTGATCCGCCATGTCATCGACGAGCACAGCCCGCTTTACGGGGTCACCCCGGAGCAGCTTGAAATTTCAAGCACCCGGTTCATGACCTCCATCGTCTGCATCGACACCGTGATCCAAGCGCCCGTCCAGAGCCAGACCGGCTACATCTGGAGCGATGTCCATTTCGGCCGCCGCTTCGTGGAAATCTATACCGACCGCGACGACGGCCGCTTGGAAGTGGACTACGGACGAGTCCATGAAACCGAGCCAATCCCGGACGGGATCTAGCAAGTCCGCTCTCACTGATTGCCGGTATTGCGACGGCTCGTCGCCCAATGGAGAAATCCCAAAAAACATAGTCATTGAAAAATGACCATGCGCTGACTACTATTGGCGCATGGACATCTCGGTTACCCAATTCAAGGCGACATGCCTCGGAGTCATTGACAGGGTGCAAAAGGAAAAATCCCGCATCACTATCACCCGCCACGGCAAACCCGCCGCCGAGTTGATCCCGATTTCCGCCAGCGCGCCGGGAAAATTGTTCGGTCGGTCCAAGGAATTCACCGTCATTGTTGGCGATCTCCTAAGCGCGGAAGAACATTGGGATGCTGAGGATTGAAAATCTTGTCGCGGCGGTTTTCGACACTCACGTCTGGGTTTGGTCGGCGGCAGGCGATCCACGAGCCGAAAAACTGCGGGATTTCTCCGGCACCGCAATCATTTCCGCCATCTCGCAATGGGAAGTTTCCATGCTTGCGATGAAAGGTCGGCTGAGCCTGTTGCCGGATGAGAAATCCTGGTTTTCCGCCAACCTCAAATCGCCCATTTCCCTCGCGCCGCTTACCGCAGAAATTTCCCTAACAAGCTGCCGCCTGCCCAACTTCCACGGCGACCCCGCCGACAGGATCATCGTCGCCACGGCAATCACATTGGGAATCCCGCTGATCACCGCGGATGAGAAGATTATCCGTTGGAATGAAGAGACGCGGATGGTGCAGGTGATCGGCTTGTGAAAATGGAAGTATTTTGCTCAAGCCGTCTCGTGGGTCGGGTGGCTACGGATCGGAGTCCGTCCCTCCTTGGTTAGAACTTCGCGGCTGCGGCGGATTTCAGTTCATCGAGTTTGGACCGGTCCGGCGCGGCCCCCCTCGCCTGATCCGGCTTGCCGCCGCCTTTGCCGCTGGCGATGGCGGCTAGGTCGCGGAGGAGGTCGCCGGCTTTGAGGCCTTTCGCGAGGGCGTCCGGGCCGCAGTGAGTGGCGAGGTGGAGTTTTTCGCCGTCATCGACGATGAGCAGGGCGGGGCCGGCGAATTGCTTTTTCTTGAGGCCGTTCTGGAGCTCTTGAAGCAGCGAGGCGTCGGACTCGAATCCGCCAAATTCATTTTCGAATTAATTCACGGACGAAGTGGATTTCTCCTGTTCCTATTCATGCTTCAGTCTCAGCCACTTTTCCCCTTAGTTCATCATAACCCAGAGGTGATTCATCTCGCAGTCACCCAATTTACCCGACCTATGAAGTTTCGAGGTCAACGAGCAGACCTTCAATTCTTTGTTTTCATCGACGAGTCGAAGTGCCTCTTCTGATTTCCAGGCAGAATTCGGCGCTTGGGCGAGGCCGCATATCCACCCGTTCACCTTGTCGTGCCAATATTGAAGACTATGTTCCTGCCCGAAAGCGATCATTGCCACGAAGTCGTGCGTGGCTCCATGGTGGCCAAACTTAAATCGCTGCATGCCACCCGTCGTACCGGGCTCGGTGATGACGTATTCGCGCTTATCGCGATCTGTTCCTTTTGGTGTGGGAAGACGTTTGCACTCGATGGGGAAAAGTGCGTCAAATTGGCTGTGTCGGCGGCCTTCAATAATGAGTGAGGCGGCTCTCGGTTTAACGGTGAGATCGATCTTCCGGCCGGCATGTGTCTCGTCGCCCGTTTCCGTACGGAATTGAACATGGCTCCAAGTTTCCGAATAATAAACCGCACTGTTGAGATGGTCACAAAGGTGCTCGGTTAACGCTGTCTCGCCTTGCTTTTGCGGTCGGTCAGGGTGATCGCGCCATAGTGGCAGTTGCTCGGAGATGAAGTTTACGAGTTCATGCTTCGCGGCAGAAGGAAGATGAATCTCCCGGTCGAGGTGACCTGTTTGAACCTGATGGGAGTTTTCCGCCAGCATGATCGCGGAATGTTAAAATCCCTGTTGGGCCAAATCCGCGAGGGTTTCGTCGGCATCACGCAAGGCCACGGAGCGGAGCCAGTATCGCAGTCGGTCAGGCTTCAGCAGATAGATGCATGCTCCATCGTAAAGTCGGGCGATTCGGGTGATATTGAGTCCCCCACCGCGTTTTTCTCGCAATAGCGCATCAACTTTGCCTTTCAACTCATCCGCACCGTTCCAGTCAACCGTTCCTTTGCCGAAGATGTATGGCTGGCAGATCACGCCTGGCCAAACCTGCGATGGCAATGCCTGCAACTTGTTCTTTTTGTAAACGCCGTTGATACGCGCGGTGAAAATCTCATTGAACGCAGGCAGTCCGGGTTCTCCCGCTTCTTTCATCGCGGTTGAGTCTTCACCTAGCCGAACAAGATCCCGGTAGTAGTTCACTATCTCAGAGACGAGAATTTGCTCGTGTGGAGAAAAGTTGATTTTTTCACCCTGCCCAAAAGGCAATTCCAAGATGTCTCGCGCGGTTAGAGCAGTAGCACGCTGGCCGAAAAGCCTCGGACTTGTGGCGGCCAAGTATGCTTGGAGAGCCTCCTTTGAATTGGATAGCCAGTAACATAAATCTTTCAGCTTGTCGATTTGGTCTGAAGGAGCGCAAAACCCAACAATTTGTTGTGAGTAAGTCAGATACTTTTTCGTCCAGAGAACATGAGGAAAGTCCATCTGCTCTCGGACTAAGACCATCGGCGGAGTGTATCTTTTTTCGGTGTAGTACGACTTAAAGAGCTTCGGCTTTGCCATCTGAATCTTGCTTTCATCAATGCCGGATGCCGTGAGGAACTTTGATGGAATGTAGTCTTTGCCGGTGATGTGGGTTGCAGGAACTCTTTTTCCCTTTTTGGCTTCAATCCATCCTTCGCCAAAATCCCAACCATTCGCCTCTGCATACGTAGCTAAAGTGCCAAGACGCTTTAACCGATCCACGAAGCTCAATACCCTTCCCCCACCTAGTTGATCACTTCTCCATACACCATCATTGGTCTTGGCTAATTCACGCGGCAACCAGTGCATGTCGTAATAGTCGATGTCGAAGCCTTGCTCCGCATCCGCGCGTCCACTTCGGCGGAATGTGGCATGAAGAATTTGTCGGTTGGAAGGTGCGGGCTGAGCTTCGGCGACAACGGCGATAACCTTGGTATCCGCAGAGCCCTTTTGGAAAAGGCCGCGGACGGAAATGAAATCGAGGATTTCACGCACATCCCAGCGTTCAATGAACTTACGCCTGAAGCCAAGAGACTGCTGATTGTAGAGAAAGTTGTATTGCTGGAGCATCGACAAGATGCCACCTGGAGCCAGCATCTCCATGGACTCGTGAAGGAAAAGGTAGGCGACTTGCTTGTCCGGCAAGTCCCCGTGGTCTTTTTGGTAACGGGCATAAGCTCGCTTGGCCCCATCCGTGCTGAGCTTCGAGGCGAAAGGAGGATTGCCAACGATAACGCCGACTTTGTCTTTCACTTTTCCCTTCTCCCGGGCTTCAAAGAAACATCCCGTATGAATGAACTTCTCTTTTAGTGCAGGGAAGAGCTTCACGCTGGCCCTGATTTCCATCGGCTGTAGCGCGTCGCACACGGCAAGGCATAGGCTGAAAGAGGCCAGTTCCACGGCACCTTCTTCCAGGTCCACACCGCGGATACGGGAAGTGAGCAGCTTCTTGAGAATAGTCTGGTTTGGGCGCTTCCAGTCGTTGCGATAACGCCAATGGAGGACGATGCGTTTGTAAACCTCTACCAGAAAAATTCCAGACCCGCAGGCTCCATCCAGAATGACCTCATCGTTTTGCTCCAAGCGATCCAGCCGTTCCCAGCTCAAGACCTCTCCGAGCATCAGGCGAACAAGGAATTGTGGCGTATAAACCGCGACCGACGAGTCGTGCACAAAGAGTTGATAGATGTGGCTGATCAACTCCACCGGCAAGTCGGCAAACGAGTAGCGCTTCCAGAGGGTAAGCTGACCGCTGGATTCCTGACGCGCCTCGACCAACCGTGCAAACTTGGGGAGTTGTTTGCTTGTGGACAGTGTTTCGCGTTCGTCATCGCTCAGAACGAAAACATGGCCGTTGAAGCGATCTTCCAAATGTTCCAGCAATGCAACCAGCGCGGGCCCGTCAGCCAGAACCTGAAAGAACTTGTCCGCGTCTTTTTTAAACCGGCCGAAATAGCCTTCTTCAAAAACATCCCTTTCTTCCAGGTAGGCAATAAGAACGCTCAAAATGAGAAGCTTTCGGCGGAGCGCTTTCGGCAGGATGACTTCCCTATTCAGGTCGTCATACAGCTTCTTGACCGCATTGATGAGGGTTTTTTGGGCTGACAGATTGCTGGAAAGCAATTTCTTACAGACCTGCGGATCATCCCAAAGCGTGCCGTTTCGTAAGCGGTCGGCATCCCACCATGGATCATTGGCAACATCTGCCGCGAATTTGAGGGATTTGAAGGGCTTGCAAATGATCTCACCGTCTTGTTCGAAATCCGGGCGGTGGACACAGCGGAATAGCTGCACCAGACCCGAGGTGACCCGGTAAACGAGAGGCACCCCACCCCAGCTCCAAAGCCGTTGATGAAGGTGAGCAAAATCCGAATCTTGGGCCGAACCGTCCGAACGATAAATGAAGGCTTGAGCGACCGGCGGTTTGCCATCGTGAGAAGCCTCGAAAAAAACCGCCTGCGCCTTGTAAAATAAAGCCTTCTCCATGATGGCCACTTCTTCTGGTAGTCTCCCTTTTCGGTCGTAACCATCCACTGAGACGATGCCTTCCCTGACCGAGACTGAAATGCAGCGGTCAAATTCAAAAAGCCAGCCCCCGTTGGTGTTCATTTGCACAGTTCGTTGCAATCTAGAGGTAAAGCGCCACGCTTGTCCATTCAAGACTTCAAAAGTTGTGAATCAAAATGCGGGCGCTGTCAGCCGGATAACCTCTCAAACCTTCAAATAAGCAGCATGCCAGCGGCTGCCGTTTTAATCTCCTCCAGCTTGGTGCGATCCTGAGCGGCACCTCTGGCCTGATCGGGCTTGCCGCCGCCTTTGCCCCCGGCGATGGCGGCGAGGTCGCGGAGGAGGTCGCCGGCTTTGAGGCCTTTCGCGAGGGCGTCCGGGCCGCAGTGGGTGGCGAGGTGGAGTTTTTCGCCGTCATCGACGATGAGCAGGGCGGGGCCGGCGAATTG
>JANYFB010000307.1 GCA_025362955.1 Akkermansiaceae bacterium | reverse complement strand
CTTCGGCTCCGGAAGCGGTTTTTTGCGAACGCTTGCGAACGTTGGCGTCGAGGATGCGCTTGCGGAGACGGATGTTGAGCGGGGTAGCTTCCACGAGTTCGTCGGCATCGATATATTCGATGGCGCGCTCTAACGAAAACCGCAGGGCCGGGGTGAGCTTGGAGGTTTTGTCCTTGCCGGACGAACGCATGTTGTCGAGGTGCTTCTCTTTAACTGGGTTAACCGGAAGGTCGCCGACGCGGGGATTTTCACCCACTAACATGCCGCCGTAAACCGCATCGCCGGGGGCGACGAAAAGGACGCCGCGGTCTTCGAGGGTTTGCAGGGAGAACGGAGTGGCGGTGCCGGCGTCCATGGAAACCAAGGTGCCGGTGGTGCGGTTTTGGATTTCACCGGCGTGCAGGGCGTATTCCTTAAAGAGGTGGCTCATGATGCCATGGCCGGACGTTAGATTGACCAACTCGGTTTCGAAACCGATCAGGCCGCGGGTCGGAATGGTGGCTTGGATGAAGACGCGACCGGAGGCTTCGGTGTCCATGTGTTCCATGAGGCCCTTGCGGTTCATGAGGATTTTCAGGATGCCCTGGGTGTAGTCGCCGGGTGCTTCGACGTAGAGCGTTTCGAATGGTTCGAGCAGCTTGCCGTTGTCGTCGCGGCGGAAAATCACGACCGGGCGGGAAACGAGAACTTCAAATCCCTCGCGGCGCATTTGTTCGACGAGCACGGCGATCTGCATGGCTCCGCGGGCGGAAACATCGAAGACGCCGGACATGTCGGTGTCCTCGACAGTGATGGAAATATTGGTTTTCAACTCGCGCATCAGCCGGTCGCGAATGGCGCGGCTGGTGACGTGCTTGCCTTCTTTTCCGGCCAGCGGGCCGTCGTTGATGGAGAACTGCATCGAGACCGTCGGTGGGTCAATAGCCACGAACGGAAGCGGCTCTTGCTCGGAGCTGCCAGCGATGGTTTCGCCGATGTCGATGTTTTCAATGCCAGCGGCGATGCCGACGATGCCGCCCGCGCCGCAACCGTCTGAGTCGGCGGTGGCGAGGCCGGAGTAGGTGAAAGTCTTCATCACCTTCGACTGCACCTTAGTACCGTCTTGGCGCATGAGATAGATGGTGTCGCCTTTTTTCACGCTGCCACCGAGGACCTTGCCGACGGCGACGCGGCCGACGTATTCGTCCCACTCGATGTTGGAAACGAGCATGAGAAACGGGGCTTCAGGATCGGCGATCGGCTCGGGGATGAACTCGATGATTTTCTTAAGAAGCGGGATGCAGTCTTTCCGCTCGTCATCCGGATGGTCCATGAAATAGCCGTCGCGGGCGGAACCATAAACGAAGGGCGCGTTGAACTGGTCTTCGTCGGCATCGAGGTCGAGGAAAAGTTCCAGCACTTGATCGTGGACCTTCATGGCGTCTGAAAGCGGTCGATCAATCTTGTTGATGACGACGATCGGCTTGAGGCCTTCTTGCATCGCCTTGCGCAAAACAAAGCGCGTTTGCGCCTGCGGGCCGCCGGAGGCATCGACGACGAGGAGCACGCCATCGACCATTTTCATCACGCGTTCCACTTCGGCGCCGAAGTCTGCGTGGCCTGGCGTATCGACGATGTTGATGGTGTAGCCTTCCCAGAGAATGGCGGTGTTTTTCGCCTTGATGGTGATGCCTTTTTCCCGCTCAAGGTCCATGGAATCCATGGCGCGTTCGGTGGTGGCTTGGTTTTCACGATAGGTGCCGCCCGCTTGGAGAAGCTGGTCAACAAGGGTGGTTTTCCCATGGTCAACGTGGGCGATAATGGCGAGATTGCGAATTTTCAGAGACATGGGAACGGTTGGATAATGGACGGCCTCCGTGAGAAGGGGGGCGGGCTATGCCCGGTTTTCACCGGGATGGCAAGGCGCGATTCGGGAGAAAAGTTCAGACATGCTGACCGAGGCATGAGCTACCCATCGTCTTGTCAACGTTGGTCTGCAACCGCAAAGACCCGCTTGCGGTCCAGTGCTTGGAGGAAGATCGCGGCGAAGAAGGAGATCATGATGAGGAGGAAAGTAATGAAGAAACCTTCCGTCATTGTGGTGGCATAGATGCGGATAAATCCAGCGATGCCATGATCCGGACCCGGTCGGAATAGATCCTGATTGGCTGCTCCTGAAAGGCTGGCGACTCGATTGAGGATGTTGATGATGATAATGCCGCACCATAGATCTGGAACAAATAAAATGCCTTTCAAGGTCAGAAGTAAAAGGACGGAAATCCCGGAAATCCAAGCCCGGATCGTGACTCCGAGCTTGAGCGAGCGGGAAAGTAGGTGTTTTTCGTCCGCAAGCGGTCCATTCAACGAGGTGACGGTGGTGTATAGGAGGATGAAGGTGCCAATCGCGAAAAATATCGCCGCCACCGCGACGGAATTCCTCCAGAGCTGGAGAAAGAAAAGAGCGATGCCAATGCTGGGCAAAGCATTCAGCAGGCAGTGGAATGTCCAGAAACGGAGTTGGCGGGGAAATACGGTGCGGAATGTGGAAGTGTTCATAGAAGGGCCAGCCTTGACTGGCATGGGTGAAACCTTGATGAAGCTCCAGTGAAAAATCGGAAGAGCCTCAATTGCTGATGATCCCCCCTAACGAAAAATCCTAAGGGCCTCGGCCCTCACTCAAAGCTTAACTTTACCCCCGGAACCTTCCGCAGTACGGCCTCGATGCGCGCACCCACCAAGGCTGCGGATTCTCATTCTAACAGTTTTTTGAGGCCACCGAGTTTCCGTGCGTTCGGATCGGTAACGGTGCGTTCGGCTCATGGGGAACCTTAAGGTTAGACGGGTGTTGGACGCGCCCGGGGGGTAGTATGGAGACTCCCGGCACCTTCAGAAATTCTTTCATCTAGCTTTTGAAATTGGCGTTGTCGGCACTACCGGTTTTTCGTAAATCAAGATCGCGCTGCTTCCATACTCGCGGCGGGCGACGAGCGAAAAATCCTCCGTCACGGGCGACGCCTGGTGAGAGGAAATTTCCACGATCAGCCAGCCTCCCTCAGCCAACCGGGCTGGAAGCAGGCCACTTTTGAAAAGGTCCGCGACGTGATCCTTGTCCCCGTGGTATTTCCAATACGGAGGATCAGCGAAAATGAGATCATAGCTCCCGCAGTCGCGTTTCAGGAAGGCTACGACTTCGGATTTCACGGCTTGTCCTCCCGTGAGTGCGGCCTTCGCCAAATTTCCAGCGATGATGCTAACAGCCTGTCGGTGTTCATCGACGAAGGTGCAGCGATCCGCCCCTCTGCTCAGAGCCTCCAGTCCCAGCGCGCCAGAACCCGCGAACAAATCCAGCACACGGGCGTGGGTTACCTTCTCGCCGAGGATGGAAAATAGCGCCTGGCGGACGAAATCCGTCGTGGGGCGCGTCACCGCCGTGGGGACTTTGATTGCGATGCGGCCTGCTTTTCCAGCGATGATTCTCATTTCAATAGCTTACGGTTTGAGATTCACAATCGGACCTTCCTTTCCCAGACGCAGATAGAATTGCCCGATCTTTCCGAAGACATCCACATCAAAGGCCGCGCGTTGCGGCGTGCTGAGCGGCGTGAGTGAGGGCGCGCTGGCGATGGTAGGAAAAATCTTGCTAGCGATGGCGGTTACAGTTTCCGGCGCGGAGACCAAGCGGATCGCACCCGCCGCCCGACCGTCCGTGAGCAGAGTGGCATTTCCTAACAAGGAAAGCGCGTCGCCTGTTAGACGGGCATCCACACAGGACACCACGCCGTGGCGCAGGACGGTGACCGAGCTCCCGCGATCAAATTTCATTTCCTGAGACGCCGTTTGGATAGACGGCGCGGCGGCTTCCGCGACCAAGTCACCCTGCCAGGTTCCAGGGGCAAGCAGCAGTCCCCGGAAAACGGCGTTCGCGGCGATGGATTCCGCACCAGCCCTCCCTCCTAACGGAATTGCAAATTCCGTTAGCACTTGGCTTGGAAGATGGGCTTCGATCTGGAGCGGGATGCCGCTGAAGCGGGCGATCTTCCCGGAGAGGGAAAGGTGACACGCGCCCATTGTTATTTCCATCGGCTCCATGGCAAGCAGCGGCGGCGTCCAATCCAGCGATGCAGTTAGATTGGCAGCCGCTTGGTGCCCGCCTGCGGAAACCAAGCCGATTTTCAACGGCGCTCGTGCCGCACCCCCGGAGAGCGGGATGGAGCCAGTGGTGTGTGAAATTTCCAACAGGGTCTGTTGCGAGCCGGCGAGAACCACGGCAAAAGAGGCGTTTTTCAACCGCAGCCAGCCTGTGGGCGGCTGTGGACCAGCAGGCGGAGCAGGCTTACCGACCACGGGAGGCACCGCAGGCGGAATAGTCGGGACCACGGCGGGTGGGAGTGGCGTCCCTGCGGCCACTGCGGGTGGGGGGGTGGGCGGCGGCGCCGAACGGGCGAGGTAGGAAACCAGTTCCAGTGGCAGGACCACGCGAGGAGTGTCGAGCTCAATGGATTGAACTTCAAGCTGCCCATGCAGCCAAGCCCGCCAGACCGGAGTGAGACGCACGGTGGAAATTTTCAACAGCGGTTCCTTTAACGCAGCACGCAGCGGCAGGACTTGAAGCAGTTCGATCCGATCCACCGCCACCCCGTTCCAGGGCGACCATGATGCACCGCCCACCGTCGTTTCCATGCCCGTCGCGTGTTGGATTTTTGCGGCGATCCAACGACATGTCCATGGACTTGCTAGAAAAACATTACTCAGCAAAAATACCCAAATGGGCGAGGTGACCAGCAGCACGATCACCCACTTCCATCGGCGGAAGCCCCGGCGTTTTCCGCCAACCCGGGCCTCGGAATCCATGATTTACTTCCTGGTCGGAGGCTTTACAGGGGCGACCGGTTTGACAGGTGCCACTGGCTCCTTGGCTTGACCCGCTTTCCCCAAGGCGAAGCGGACGACGAGGCTCTTATCCAGCAGGCGGGTTCCTTCCGTGGATAACTCCTGTGCCCGATAGACGATGAGGCCGAATTTCTTATCGGCCAACCTTCCGATGGCGAAATTTTCCTTCGTTTTCCCCAAGCCGGTTTCCTCTTCGAACTTCCATTCCATCCCGGCCCACTCGCCCAAGATAGTGGAGGCGTCCGCCTTGATGTCGTCGATGCGCTTCATCTCCCCGTTAGGAGAACGGAACATATCGGTTTTACTGGAATACCGCAGCGTGGAAAGCGTGCTGGCACTGCCTGTGCCAGTGAGCGACCATGTTTCGCCGGGGCTGTCACGCAGCATCAACATGACCTCCTCCACCACCTTGAATTCCCGCTTGTTCCAGAGCGCGAGATAATCCTCATACTCTGCCTTCGTCAGTCCGAGCCGCTCGTCGTACGGCAGCGGTGCGCCGGGTTTGGCTGAACCGGAAAATTCACGGAACCACTTCGCATCCTTCCGCGCCGCAGCCTCCACCTTGGCGATGTATTTATCAATCTCCTTGGGCGGCAACACCACGCCAATCTGCCCTTTAACAGGGATGTCCTGCTCGAAAAGTCCCGCGAAAATCTTAGGCACCTCCGCAGCGGACAAACTTGCAATAAGGGAAATGGCGACAATCGGAGCGTGAAATTTCATGGAGCGCCGAGAGGCTGTCTGCCGGAATGGGAAAACTCAAGCGACAATCCCGGATTCCCCCTGAGGCTCGGCCATCGGACGCGATTTAACTCAACTCGGCGAGTCTGGCCCGGACCAGATCCTTCAATAATTCCCGGTCTATTTCCCAATCCACCGGGATCTGAAAGCAGTTCATTTTGACCACATACGCTCCTAACCTTGCTTTAAAGTCTGCAATGACCCGCGGACTCCAGGGGGCCAATGTCAGATGATGCTTCAAGGCACAAACGCCAAATACATATTTCCCATTGCGGTGGATTTGGGGCACGTTCCAGGAAATCTTGGACTCCAGTTCCGGGAACTCCGCAAGAATCCAATCAATCACAGACCGGAGGGTTTTCCCTTTCACCGGGTCCAGGGCGGTCAAATAATCCTCCACGGAATTCGATCTTGGGGCACTCATTTTTTGGTGATTCTTGAAAGGAGTTGCCCCACGAGATGGCCTTTCCACATCCAGAATCCTGAGAGGAAAATAACCGGAAAGAAGAAGTACTGGAAAAACGGGGAATACTGTTGCACTTCCTCCTGCGGACCATAGATATAACCAATGAGCGTTAGGCCGAAGATGATATGAATCCAGCGGAATATTTTACGTTGCGTCGTGCTATGAATCATCGAGTCCCTTTCCATTGAGAATTTGCTTGATGCATTTTTCAACCCTCGCCTCCCGGGTTTTAGATTGTTTGGCTGCGGAGAAATAAAGGATGTATCCTCTTTGTCGGCCAGGTGTCAACGCCGCAAAAGCGCTTTTCAAAGCAGGCATTCCATCCAATCGGGTTTGAAGCTCCTCTGGAACGGGTTCCGGATTCTTTATGAATTCCACTTTCAAACCCGCTTTCTCCGCTTCCATGGCTTCCGCAATATAGGCCTTCAATAGAGATTCCATTGCTACAATTTCCTGGACTTCGGTAAACCGGATTTGGCGGGCGGCCTGCACACTCTTCGTCTGTTGGATGAGAACTCTCCTGGTATCCTTTAACAAAGCCCCTTTGCAAAACATCAGGGCACAATATTCTTTAAATCCTTGGATGATCAGTAGATTGCTTTCCTGGAATGTATAACAAGGTTTCCCCCACTTCAGATCCTCGGTGAGTCCGCAGTCGAGAATGATCATTCTCAACTTCTCCGTTTCTTGCCGCCACTGTTTGGCCTTACTTAGATATAGATCAATCTTCGGGTTCATACAGTTGCTAGTGTGGTAGGATTAGAAATCACTCCGGCTC
>JANYFB010000306.1 GCA_025362955.1 Akkermansiaceae bacterium | reverse complement strand
GGTGCTCATCGGTCACCATCATGGGTGGTCGGAATTTGAAATCGCAACGGGAAAAGTCCTAGCAGAATTCACCGAGTACGCAGGAGTTACCGCTGTCCGCCGCCAGCCAGACGGGCACACCTTGGTGGCCGGCGTGGACATTGCGGGAGCGACGGGTGTCGTGATCCTGGAACTGGATGAAACGAACGCGGAGATTCACCGGGCAATCTACGCGGGAGACTATGTGCGCCTCATTCGCCAGACGGATCAGGGGACTTTTCTGATGTCCTGCAACGACCGCATCCGGGAGGGCGACAGGGAAGGGAACTATCTGCGCGAGTTTCCAGTCGAGGGTTTCTATCACGCGTGGAAATCCTTGCGACTGGAGAACGGAAATCTTCTTGTTTCCGCAGGCTACGGCGCATTTATGGTCGAGCTGGATGCTAACGGTGGCGTGATCCGCAAGTTCGGCGGTAAAGAGCAGGTTCCCACCGAGGTGAATCCGCTATTTTATGCGATGTTCCAACTGCTTGCTAACAATCACGTCGTCCTCGCAAATTGGCAAGGCCACGGTGAAGGGTTCGGCGCTGCCGGCGTGCAATTGTTAGAATTCGATCCCGCTGGGAAGATTGTCTGGCGTTGGAGCGATTCCACCCGCATTTCCTCATTGCAAGGAGTGCTCGTCCTCGATGGCTTGGATACCGCATTGCTTCACGACGAAAGAGCCGGTCCGCTCGTGCCCTTCCGGTGAATGTTAGACCGCGTTGCGGTCGGACAGACTGTTCCCATCCACCCAGCTTCCTTCCACCAGGATTTGGCGGAAAATGTTGGGAATGCCGCGGGAGCCGTCGTTAATGAGAGAGTTGAGCATGAGGAATCCGACGCGCCCGATTTCCTCCGGATGTTGGTCAATGCCCGCGTCCACCGTGGTGTCGAGCAGGGTGGTGACCGCGAGACCTACATCGGCGGGGATTTTCACCCCCATCGACCTTAACATTGGCTGGAGCTCGGCCAAATTGGTGAAAATGGCGTCGGCTTTGTGTTCTTTCAGCCAAGCGGTCAGGGCGTTCTTCCGCTGGGCAGCAGGGAAATAGTTCATCACGAAAACCGGCAGCCGTTCGGATTCATCGACCAGTCGTTGTGCTGTTAGATAGCCACCCTCAAACAAGTGACCATTCTGCCGCAAGTCCGTTTCGTCCGTGACAAAGCCGATCCTGCGGTATCCTCGCTTCCGCATTTCCTCGAAGGCGAGCATGGTGTTCGCCACTTGGTCAGCGGTTACCAGATGGGTGCGGGGGCTTTGCAAGGATCGCCCAAAGCGGACGACGGAATAATCCCCCCAGGGAAAATCCTCCCAATCCGGTTGCCTGCCTTGGGGAGGCAACAGCAGGCCGCGGATGCCGCGGGTGGAGAGGATCTGATGCAGGCGCTGCGGTTTGAAATCCCCACCAAGTTGGAATTCCTCCAAGCGGTAACCGAATTTTTCCGCAGTGGCAGCAGCTCCTTTCCAATATAAGTCGAACTCCTTGTGCTTCCTGAGATCGGTTGGATTCTGCCAAGCATTGATCCATCCGATAGACGCGGAGATCGGCTTGCCGGATTTTCCTTTCCGATAATGCGCGAGGGCGGTCAGCATGGGATCAGGACGATAGCCCATCTCATCGGCCTCTTGACGGATTTTCAGGCGCATGGCCTCGGAAATGCGCGGATGATCTCGGAGGGCCAAAGAAACGGTGACATGACTGACACCTATTTTCCGAGCGATGTCGCGCAAGCTCACGCGGGCGGGTCTGGGGTCGGGGTTCATTAGGCGGATTTTAGGGAAATACCAGTGTAACCCGGGGACTTTGTAGGGCGGTCGCAAGTTTTTACAACGACGAAATCCCATAAATGTCAGAAGAACCCAATTGGGTTCCAGACGGTGCAACCTTCAATCCTAATTCTTCAGGCCCGCGAAGGCTTTGCGCCCGCTCCATAGGAGATAGGCGGCGATCAGGCAGATGATGATGAGAGGCGGGTCGGTGAGCCCCTCGCCTTTTTTGATGAAGAGATTGAACGCGAGGATGTTCAAAATGACGGGGCCGAGGAAGAGGAGGCCAAAATTGCGAGTGCGAGGAATCGCCACAAGGATGCCGCCGATGAGTTCGCAAGCCTTGACGAAATCCATATAGCCCGTGGGGATGAGGGCTCCCATGAACATCGCGGCTGTTGAGCCAGCGGGCGGTGGTGGCATAGACCCGAGTTTGAAAAAATACATGATAGAGAAGGCGATGAAGGCAAAGCCGAGAAGGCCTCCTGCGATGTTAGGTAAGTATTTCATAGCGGTTAATTGATGATTGGATGTCCGTTTCAGTCATTGTAAATTCGTGTCACCGTTTCCCCGGCGCTTCGGCCAATTTTTTCAAATTTCCCAAGCCTTTCTCAAATTGATCACCGACCAACTTATCGCAATTGATAAATAAGCCGGCAGCCTTGGCCATGAAATTGTTAGGACCGAACATGCTCCAAGTGACGATGGTCTTCTCGCCCTCTGGCTTGAAGGTGAATTCGGCGGTGCTGGTGCCTTCCATGGGCTTGCGGAATTCCATTTTGAATCGCGCGAGTTCGCCTGGCTTGCTCTCAATCAGGGTCATCGTGCCCTCGCCGACATCGTTATTTCCCGCCCAACTGAAAGCCGCGCCAACTCCTGAGGCCGGCCCGATGAAAGTGACTTTTGAATTCGGATCGATCTCCGCCCAAGGGTTCCACGCTTGGAATTTGTGGAGATCGCTAATGTGCTCGAAAAGCGTGGCGGGAGTGGCCGCGATGGTGGCGCTGCGCGAGTAGCGGAAATCCGAAGGCCGCAACGCGATGACGATCAAGAGAATCGCAATCAGGACAGTGAGAACAATGAGGATTTTCAGGATCATAGGTGGCGTTTCTCAGAGGTAAGAATGAATCAGAGTTTCCTGCTGTTAGGAAGTTTATCTCAGAAGCGTGGAAAAATCATCGGCCTTAAAAGCCAGATGCAGGCGCAGCGAAACTGGCGGAACGGGAGGGATTTGAACCCTCGGTACGGTTACCCGTACGTTCCCTTAGCAAGGGAGTGCTTTCGACCACTCAGCCACCGTTCCGTGATGCAGGTCGGGAGGTTTGAACCACAGCAGGCGGGGCACGTCAACCCTTGGGAGCGGAAACTGTCAGGAAATTGAAATTCAATCCGAGAATGGCCCCTCTGACTTGGCATCAGCCTCAGAAGGGGCGCTTTCTTCGATTGCGGGGGTAGTTTTTTCTTCGATGGCAACGGACTCATCCAAAGCTGCGGAAATTTCGGGCATTTCTGGAGTGACGATGTCGCTCGGTTCTGCGGTAGGAGAGGCCGGAACCGCAGCTTCTGCATCCACTTCCTGGACCTCCACCGGTGCTTTCGGTTTCTTGGCTTTCCGTTTCTTTTTTGCCTTCTTCGGCTCGGAACCGGGTTCGACGGCGTGGGCTTCCCGAGCTTCTTGGACGACCAAGGTATCGTCGGTGTAAAGCAGGATGTGTCCTTGATGCAGCAACCAGAAAAGATCCGCCGCATACTCGGCGGGAGGAGCCGTGCTGCCCTCGGGAAGGACGGATTTCCACAGACCTTCAAGCTTCGCAGGCTTGTTCGCGCGAATCCAATCCACCATCTGGGCGGGTCGTTCGGCTAGCACCGCATGGAGTGGCAGCGGGTGTGGGCGGGCCGGACCGGTGTGGAGTTTTCCCAAGCGTTTGAAAACGGGTAGATGCTCGGCCTCCACGGCGCGGCACACTGCGGGAATCAAAATAGCCGGGTGGTTGCGGGCATGAGTACCGGCGATTTTCAGCGAGGTGAGCAGCGAGGGTGATAGATTTTTCGCTGGGATTGCTCCTGAAACCTCGGCGGTGCGGACTTCCTCAAACGCGGTGTCGAAACAGCGTGCTCCGAGAGCCCGCTCGGCCTCGGCGCGGTCGTCGATCCACGCGTCGTCGCCGTCGCCTTTGATGCGCCAGCGGGTCTTGTGCTTCGTGGTTTCTAACCAAGCATTGACAGCCTCCTCGCCTCGTTCGGTCCGAACCTTCGAGGAATACACCTCAAAGGGCATCCTCGCAAAGCGCTCGCGATGCAGACGGCGCAGGTTCGTCTGATAGGAATGGAAATTGACCGGACCTAACCACTCGCCCGAGATCCCACAACGGGCGATTGCTTGGAAATTTCCAGTAGGCGGTTCGACTTCCACAACCTCCTCCTCGATCAAATCATTCTTCAGCTCAGAATTCCAAAGATGCCGGATGGCCTCTTCACGGGTGAGGAAAACCGCCTCCCCGAGCTTGCCGCGAATGAGCGGGGCATGTGGCTCGGGCGCTTCAAAAATGGCCCGGCAGCGGGATTTTTCTGCGAGGAGGATTTTAGCGACATCGAACAGCGGATAGACCCGTGCCACCTGGTGAACTTCCTTGCCAATCAGATGGACGGCATGGGGATCCGGCGCGACGGTGGCACGCACTCCTTCGGCGGGTGGCGCTTCTTCCTGCGGTGGCGGCCCGCTACGACGATCCTCGTAGTTCCCGCCACGGCCTTGGGGCGGGCGACGTTCCCCGCTATCCCGATCACGCGAACCACCGTTGCCGGTCCTTGGTCCGCGGTCACGATCATCGCGCCGTGGTGGGCGATCATCCCCACCGGAAAAGGTCTTGGGCTTGCGCTCATCCTTGTCGCCGGCAGCACGTGCCCATGCGGGTCCAAGCGCAAAGCTGGATAAAAGACTGTTCAATGGGTTGGTATCAGTATCGCTCACGCCTCTGAGTCTAAAGAGTGATTTGGAAAATGACAAACTCCGCTTGCATCAAATTCGCATGCCGACTCAAGCCATCAAGAGCGCAAGAATCCGCTGTGTAGCACCATGGTGGCGATCCAGCAAATCGGAGGCGATGCAGGTCATTTCCCTTGCCTTTCGCGGTTCAAGAGCAGTTAGAATTGCGCGTGATAGTTCATTCAAATCACTGGCGCAGATGCCTCCACCGGTCGCGATGAGACGGCGGGCGAGGGGTTGAAAATTCTCCATGTGCGGGCCGAAAATCACGGGTTTCTCTGCGAGGATGGCCTCGCAGGGATTCTGGCCACCGGTTGATAGGAAACTTTTTCCGATGATGACCCCATCGGCATGGGCGGTCCAGTCGCGCAGTTCACCGGTGGAGTCGATGACGAAAACCGCTCGGTGATTTTGGGGCTTCACGAGTTCAGAATTCGCGGATCGCAGCACGACAGAAAATCCGGCACGTTCCAATTCCGCCTTCACCTCTAACCGCCGTTCCGCATGACGGGGGACCATCACCGCCAGTGCATCGGGATCGGCCAAGTGAATCGCCGTGGCAATCAACGAGTCTTCCCCGGCATGGGTGCTGGCTGCTAGAACCATGCGGCGATTTCCCCCAAAGACGTCTAACATCTTTTGAAATTCTATCCGCCGTTGTGGCCGCGCACCGCTGCCGGGATCGAATTTCAGGCTGCCGGTAATGTGGATTTTTTGTTCTTCGATTCCGAGAAGTTCCCAGATTCCAGCGTCTTCAGGTTCCTGGATGGCCACCGCATCGAGCATGGAATAGAGCGGGCGAAGCCACGCGGAGAAGCGTCCGAAGCGCCGTGCTGACCGTGGAGACATACGGGCGTTGACAAGCCGGACCGGGATTTTTCGGCTAACACATGCTAACAAAAGATGCGGCCATACCTCCCCTTCGATCAGGACAACTTGCGCAGGCTCGAAGCGATCCAGATACCGCCGCACCAAGCAGCGGAAATCCAAAGGGGAATAGGTGACACGCAGCCCCAAAATGTCCGCAGCCGTGGCCACCGCATGACCCGTGGCCGTACCGGTCGCGAGGACGAAGCGCTGCTCCGGCTCTCTCACCCTCCACTCGCGGATGAGTTTCAGCGCAAGCAGCGACTCGCCGACGCTCACCGCATGGAAATGCACCGCGCCGCAGGGTTCGTATTCTAACGGTGTGGTGTATATCGCCGCTCTCTCACCAAGCTGAGTGTGGAAGCCGCCGCGCCTCAACATTTTCAAAACCCAACCGGGAAATGCCACGATAAACAGAAACGGCAGAAGCAACCGGTAAATCGCAAGTCCCAAGAACAATCGCATTGAGGAACAGCCTAGCTGGGCATCGCGGATAGGTAAAGCGTCGTCGGGCAAGGAACGAATCTGTCACCGGCGATTTTCAGATTCCTTCATTTTCCCGCTTGGCCCCCGGCGGGTTACACGGTGGAATGCTTTTGCAATGGCTTACCTCGACGAGAACTTTCTGCTCTATTCCCCGACGGCGCTCAGGCTTTTCCATGAAGTGGCGAAGGACCAGCCGATCATTGATTACCATTGCCACCTTTCGCCCAAACAAATCGCCACCAACCATCGCTGGCCGGATATTTCCGAAATCTGGCTCGGAGGCGATCATTACAAATGGCGGCTGATGCGGGCGAACGGCATCGACGAAGACCTGATCACCGGGGATTCGACCCCGCGTGAGAAGTTTCAGGCATGGGCGGAAACGGTGCCTTACACGCTCCGTAACCCCATCCACCACTGGACCCACATCGAGCTTCAACGCTACTTCGGGATCGACCTCTTGCTTACTCCAGACACTGCCGACGAGATTTGGGAGCGGACGAACGCGAAGCTCGCGGAGCCGGATTTTTCCACTCACGGCCTTTTGAAAAAATTTGACGTCCGCGTAGTTGGCACGACCGATGATCCCGCCGACCCCTTGGACGATCACCACGCCATCGCTGCTTCGGACTTAACAACATTGGTGGTGCCTACGTTTCGCCCGGATAAGGCATTTTTAGTGGACCGCCCCGATCTGCTAGGGCCATGGTTGGATCGGCTTGAAGCGGTCACGGACATGGCCATTGTCCATTTGAGCGATCTCCTGGCAGCCTTGCAAAAGCGTCACGACGATTTTCATGCGGCGGGGGCCCGCTTGTCTGATCATGGTTTGGATCGGCTTCCGGCGTTGAAATGTACGGACGAGGAAGCGGCGATGATTTTCGACCGTGCACGCTTTGGAAAGGCCGTCACTCCCGAGGAAAAGGAAAAGTTCTCGTTCTATCTGATGATCTTTTTCGGGCAGTTAGACGCTGCCAAGGGCTGGACCAAGCAACTTCACCTCGGCGCTTTCCGCAACGTCAACTCCGCGATGGCTGACCGACTCGGCCCGGACACCGGCTACGATACCATCGGCGACACATCGCAAGGGGCCGCCCTCATCACGTATCTCGACGCCCTCGCCACTGCGGGAGCGCTTCCGAAAATTGTGCTCTATAATCTCAACCCGCGAGACAACTACCTCTTCGCCTGTCTAACCGGTGTCTTCCAGGATGGTTTGGTCGCGGGCAAGATCCAGTTCGGCTCGGGTTGGTGGTTTCTTGATCAGAAAAACGGGATGGAACTTCAGCTCGACGCACTTTCCGCAACGGGTCTGCTCTCGCGCTTCGTCGGGATGCTCACGGATTCGCGTTCCTTCCTTTCGTTCCCCCGACACGAGTATTTCCGCCGGATTCTCTGCAACCTGATCGGCGGCGAGGCGGACCGAGGAGAACTTCCCGATGATTTCGAGGCACTGTCCGGTCTCGTTAGCGCTGTTTGCTTTGGAAATGCCAAGCGACATTTCGGATTTGACGTATAATGAAAAACCCAGCCCAACTACCCCATGATTCGTAAAGCCATCACCCCGTTATTTCTCCTCACCGCCACCCTTCACGCGATTCCCGTTTTTATCGGTACGAATACCGGAAAAAACTCGACCAGCAAGGGCATCTACGTCGCGGATTTTGATTCCGACTCGGGTAAGCTCACGACCCCGGTGCTTGCGGCGGAATATCAGAATCCCGGCTTTCTCGCGCTCCACCCGACCAAGCCAATTCTTTACGCCTGTGGCCAACCTGCCAAGCCGTATGCGGATGGTTCGAGCTCGGTCGCGGCCTTCGCCCTGGTGAATCAAAAGGGGTTGAAATTCCTCGGCGACGCATCAGTCGGCGGCAAGGGAGCCTGCCATCTTGCGGTAGATGCCACCGGCCACGCCGTAGCAGTCGCGAACTATGGCGACGGCAGCGTCTCGACGATCAAGCTCGATGAAGAGGGGATGCCCGGTGCCACTGCGTCCTTGGTCGTCCACACCGGCTCAGGTCCTAACAAACCCCGACAAAATGGCCCCCACGCCCACGGTGCCTATTTCGACAAGTCGAATACCTATCTGTTTGTTCCAGACCTCGGGCTGGATCAGGTGTTCGTTTATCCTTTCGACGAGGGGACTTCGAAACTCGGCACGCCACTGATTTCCCTAACTGGCTCCCCCGGTTCCGGCCCCCGGCACATGGCATTTTCTCCTGATGAAAAAAACGCGTACGTCGTGAACGAGCTTGAAAATTCCGTGTTGGCAACCTCATACGATAGCGGAAAATTCAAATCACTCGGCACGGTGCAGACCTTACCGCAGGATTTCGCGGGAACGAGCACTGCGGCAGAGGTCGAGGTTCATCCAACCGGGAAATTCGTCTATGCTTCAAACCGCGGTCACAATTCCATTTCCGTTTATCGCCGCGATGAAAAGTCCGGCACGCTCGTCTCTGTGCAACTGGCGCCATGCGGCGGGAAGGTTCCGCGGCATTTCAAAATCGACCCCAGCGGGAACTGGCTGATCTGCGCCTATCAGGATTCCAATGCCATCGGAGTTCTTCCCATCAATCCAACCACCGGATTGTTAGGCGAAGCGGCGGGCATTGTTTCCTCGCCCTCGCCAATCTGCTTGCTTTTTGGGCGTTGATCCATGGGAGCGCGGAATGAATCCGCGCTCCTGTTCATTACGGCACGGCATCCGTTAGATCGTTCAAATGCTTGTCCACGGCTTGGCTGGTGCTCATCGAATGCATGAGCTTTTCCCGGCGTTCGCGCACTAGACGCACGACCAGCGAAGTCCAGCCAGTCTGGTGGGATGCGCCCAATCCCTCGCCGGTTTCCGCGTGAAAATATTCGTGGAATAACAGTAGGTCCTGCCAGTGCGTGACGTCGGAATACCGGGGCGCATCGCCGAAGCAAGGCCGATAGCCTTTTTCGTCAGGGAGGAAGAGGGAAATCAGCCGATCACACAGGTCGATGGCGATTTCCCTGAGCGTGGCCAGATTTCCCGAGCCGGTGGGATACTCGATCTTGAAGGTGTCGCCGTAGAAATAATCGTATCTTTCCAACGCCTCAATAATCAGGAAATTGACGGGAAACCAGATGGGACCGCGCCAGTTGGAATTACCGCCGAACATATCGGTCGTTGCCTCGCCCGGCGTGTAGGGGACTTCATGACGCTGGCCCTCATGGACGAAGACGAAAGGCTTTTTCTCATGCGCCTTGCTGAGTGAGCGGATGCCGAATACTGATAGAAACTCCTTTGGGTCTAACATATACGCGAGACTTTTGCGGAGACGTATCTCCGAAGGAATAGCTAACAGACAGCGACCCGGGTTCTTATCCCCTTTGACGCGGCGGGTGGTAATGTATTTCAGGATGTCCGGGCGGTTGACTAGGAACCAGTCCATGCGTTTTCGGAAACTTGGTAGCGCGTCGATGGTCTTTTGTTTGAGCACGGTCACAGCGCACATCGGCAGCAAGCCCACGAGCGAACGGATTCGCAGCGGGATCGGCTCCTTGTGATTGATGATGAGCTGATCGTAGTAGAACCCGTCGGTATGGTCCCACAGACCGGCACCGCCGAGCGAGTTGATGGCATCGCAAATGTTGACGAAGTGCTCAAAAAATTTCGAAGCGATATCCTCGTAGGCGGGTTTCACGAGCGCGAGTTCGAGCGCCATCGACAGCATGGTTAGACAAAATGAAGCCATCCACGCCGTGCCGTCCGCCTGATTGAGATGCCCGCCGCCGGGGAGGGCGTGCGAACGGTCGAACACCCCGATGTTGTCCAGCCCGAGGAAACCGCCACCGAAGACATGGCGGCCTTCCACATCCTTGCGGTTGACCCACCAGGTGAAATTCAGCAGCAGTTTCTGGAAGGCGCGTTCAAGAAATAACAGATCGCGGTCGCCCTTGGGATCGGAAATTTTATACACCCGCCATACGGCCCAAGCGTGGACTGGAGGATTCACGTCGGAGAAATTCCACTCATACGCGGGGAGTTGGCCGTTAGGGTGCATGTACCACTCGCGCAGCAGGAGCAGGAGCTGGTTTTTCGCAAAGCCAGGGTCTACGCCGGCGAATGGGATCATGTGAAATGCCGTGTCCCAGGCGGCGAACCACGGGTATTCCCACTTGTCCGGCATCGAGAGAATATCGCGGGCGTGAAAATTCTGCCAATCGTTATTCCTCCCTCTCAATCGCGCTTGGGATGGAGCCGCGCCGTTGTCGCCCTTCAGCCAATCTTCGATAACATAATAGAAAAACTGCTTCGTCCACAGCAGCCCGGCGTAACCCTGTCTGCAGATCAAGCGCTCGTCATGAGAAATGCCTTTGGGGATGACTTCCTCGTAGAACTCGTCGCTCTCGGCGATGCGTTTCGCGAAGATCTCGTCGAATTCCTCAAATGCGGCAGATCCGTTAGACTCTTTCAGCGAATGCAGGCGGCAGCGCACCGTGATGGATTTCCCCGCGGGAATCATGAATCTCAAATGCGCCGCCGCCTTGGTCCCGGACGGGGTGGGCGAGACGGCAGTCTTCTCGCCTTGGATCAAATAGCGGTGGAAGGCGTCCTTTACATAGGGATTGGGATTGGCAGTGCCGAAAACGGTTTGGAAATTCGTCTCGTTTTCCGTGAACAACCACGGTGCCTTCCTCGAAAAATTCGGAGAATCCACGAGCATCCGATACTCTCCTAGCGCCTCATGGCTGGCCACGACCCCGCTGCCGTCCGCCATGATGGAAGGCTTTTTCGTAGGGGATTCCCGGTTTTCCCCCCAGCTCCAGACGTTGCGGAACCAGAGTGTAGGGAGGACGTGGATCGGTGCAGGCTTGGGACCGTGGTTGGTCACGGTGATGCGCCAAAAGATGTCTTCCGGGGTCCGTTTCGCGACTTCCTGCACCACGTCGAAATATTTTCCGTCCTCGAACAGGCCCATGTCCGCGAGTTCCATTTCGGGTCCGGTGCGGCCAAGAGCTTGGTTTTTTTCCCGGATCGCCGTGTAGGGATACATGGCGTGCGGGTATTTATAAAGTGCCTTGGTGTAGGAATGAGTCGGTGTGGAATCGAGGTAGTAGTAGCACTCCTTCACGTCCTCGCCATGGTTCCCCTCGTTTCCACCGAGGCCGAAGAGGCGCTCTTTGAGAATTGTGTCATTGCCATTCCACAACGCCGGGGCGAAGCACATCCGGCACTGGCGGTCCGTCCAGCCCTGCAATCCATCTTCGCCCCAACGATAGGCGCGGCGGCGGGAATGGTCGTGCGGGAAGCTGGCCCAACTGTTTCCATGGTCCGAGTAGTCCTCGCGCACGGTACCCCATTGCCGCTCGCTGAGAAATGGCCCCCAGCGCCGCCATCTTTTATCGCCCGACTTTTCCTCGGCGAGCCGCTCGTTTTCCCGATTCATCTTCGCGGATTAAAGCAGGAACCGTGCACACGCGCCAGAAAGAGCGAGAGGAATTTATATCAAAAGACGTGTTAGGCGCAAATCACTTCTTCTCTGGATCGGATGACTCGTTAGCCGCCGGTTTCGTTTCTCCCAGAAGCGCTTCCGCCGTGAGTTCTGCGAACGAGCCGGGAGCACCTGCGTAGTGGATTTTTCGCTCGCCATCGAGAACGTAAACGAGCGGCCAGGTGCCGATGCGGTATTCCTTGGCAAGCTTGTTTTCGGGATCGGAAAAGTTAGTCCAGGGGACAGTGCCGTCGGCTTGGAGGGCGCGGAGTTTTTCGAGAGCATCATTGTTCACTCCCATGATCGCAAGCGGGCGGCCCTTGAATTTTGTTTCCAAGGCGGTGGTGATTTCGACGACCCGCTTTGCGTCCGGGACGTTGCTGTGCCAAAAGAGGAGGACGATGACCTTGCCCTTGTTCGCTTCCAGAGAAAGCGGACGGTTGGCGGAATCCACACCGACTAAATCGGGGGCAACGCGGCCCTTGGTGAGGAAACGGATGATGTAAAGCTCGTCCTCGGCAAGCTTGGCGACGGTGGTGCCGTCGAGCTCCACATCGGAACTCTGGATGATGGCCTTGCGGAGATAGTTGAGGCGTTTGCGCATGATGTCCGCCTCATCGCCGAGGGTTTTAAGCTGCATGGCGGCCCCGAGCGCAGCGACGCCCTGAGTCTTCGGGTCGGGATGGGTGGCTAGAATTTTTTCAAGCACTGCCAGGGAATGCGGGTCCGGGCTGGAGGCGAGGGCGTAGCAAACGGGAATGAGCTTGGGGCTATTTAGATGGTGGGATTCGACGGCCTTGCGGATGGCTTCGTTTTCCTTGGAGAAAATGGGGCTGGTGCCGCCAGTGGCATTGGTGGCGAGGAGACCCGGCGTGGTGCGGAGGAACCAAGCGGCGGGTTCGAGTGCCCATTCTTCGTCGAGCGATTGGCCGATGGCGGCCCACATGTCCTTGGCAAAGGGCCGGGCATCCGGACGGCTGGCCCAGGCTTTGGTGCGGTCCTCGGGACTGGCGGCGATGCGCATTTCCAAAGCCCATTTATCCATCGCAAGTTGATAGGATTTCTCGACGCGCTGGGCGTCTGCTAAAACGGCTCCCGCATGAGATAGACCCAACAGGAAAAACAGGGCGATAAGGCGGGACATGGCGTGGGGAAATTTGAAAGACGTTTAGCCGGTCAGGCAAGCGCGGCGATGTAGGTGGCCGCAGTCTCGCGTGCCAAAGCATCCGCCGCAACTACGGACTCAAGGGTGCAGGAATGCTGAACACGGTGGGCATCCATGACTGCGGCGACGCATTCCCAGATGCCGGGGAAGGGGATTTTTCCCGCGCGGAAGGCATCGACTGCGGCCTCATTCGCAGCATTGAAAACAGCCGGGAGGGTGCCGCCGACGTGACCTGCGCGGCGGGCGAGATCGAGCGCGGGGAAATCCGCCGTGCGCGGGGCCTCGAATTCCAATCTCGCCAAGGCGGGAAAATCCAGCGGGCGCAACCCGCCTTTCACCCGCCGCGGCCATGTTAGGGCGTATTGGATCGGGAAGCACATGTCGGTCCGGCTGAGCTGGGCGAGCACCGAGCCATCGCTGAACTCGACCATGGAGTGGATGATACTCTGCGGATGGACGACGACATCGATGCGCTCCATGCCGATGCCGAACAGCCACCGCGCTTCGATCATTTCGAGGCCTTTGTTGAAAAGCGTGGCAGAGTCGATAGTGATCTTGGGCCCCATTTCCCAAGTGGGATGCTTGAGTGCTTGGGCGAGGGTGACGTGGCGGATTTGATCGGAAGGCAGCGTGCGGAACGGCCCGCCGGATGCGGTTAGAACGAGACGGGAGACTTCCGCCTGCCCGCCGCGATGACCGTCGAGACATTGGAAAATCGCATTGTGCTCGCTATCGACCGGGAGGAGTTTGACTCCGCGTTTTTCGGCGGCAGCGGTGATTATTTCCCCGGCCATCACGAGGATTTCCTTGGAAGCGATGGCAAGATCTTTTCCTGCCTCGATGGCGGCCAGCGCGGGATGCAGCCCGGCGGTGCCGACGATGGCGATCAGCACGATGTCCGCATCTGCGAGGGTGGCGATTTCTAGCAGGCCTTCAGGACCAAGGTGGATTTTTACCTCTGCGGGGAGCAGGGCGCGGAGTTCGGATTCCTTGGAAACGTCGTAAAGCGCGACGTGGCGGACCCCGGTCTCGCGGGCCTGGGCGGCGAGTTTTACGACATTTCCGCAGGCGGCGAGGGCGATGATTTCAATCTCGTCCGGTAGCTCGCGGGCGACCTTGAGGGTGGAACAGCCGATGGAACCGGTGGAGCCTAGCAGGACGACCCGGCGTTTGCGTGGCGGGGCTGTCATACGGTTAGAAGCACCCATTTCAGATAAAAATAGAGGGCGGGCGCGGTGAAGCAAAGGCTGTCGATGAGATCCAGCGAGCCGCCGATGCCGGGGAGCATTTTCCCGGAATCCTTGGCGTTGATGGCACGCTTGAGCACGCTTTCCGCTAGATCGCCGATAACCGCAAGCACGGCAAGCATGGCTCCCAGAAAAATGACGTGCCCCCATCGGTTGAAAAACGAAAGTTGGCAGGGAAACAAGGCATACAGGCCGCAGGCTGCGAGTTGGGAGAAGAGCAGCGCTCCGATGAAGCCTTCCCAGGTTTTCCCGGGGCTGACGTGTGGGATCATCTTGTGGCGGCCGATCATTGAGCCCACCATGTATGCGCCCATGTCCGTGAATTTCGTAACCGCTAACAGCCACAGCAACAGGAACGCCCCCGACGCGCCGACATGGCCGGGCAGGCTGTTAGCCCCTGGCACCATGAAAGTGATCCGGGCGGTGAAGTTAAAGAGGAACGCGATATACCCGAAGCCTAGCAGATTGGACGCCACCGCCAGCAGCCCCTCAATACTGCGGATGGGATAGCGGAGCTGGAGTGTGAAGGATCCCGCGATGGCGATGAAGACGGCAAGCGCGTCAATGTCCGTTGGAATTGAAGTGCCGCCGCATAGGAAATGCCAGTATAGGCCGCCGCTGTAAACCGCTGCTAACAGGATGCCGAAGCGTGGGAAACATTTCACTTCTGCCGCTCTCAGCATTTGGAAATACTCGACCGTGGCGATCATGGCAAGGGTGCCGATGAGGCCGAGGAATGCCCACGAGCATTTGCTGAAGAAGATCGCCGTGACGAGCGCCCAGAGGAAGAGCGTGCTGGCACTGCGCCGGACGAAGACAAGCGCTTTTGATTGGGAGGGAGGCGTCGGGTTGTCAGCCATTTTCGGCGGAATCCAAGACGGCGCCGACGGGTGTGGCAACTCATTCCAGCGGATGCCGCGCAACCTTTTTTCAGAACCATGGTTGGATGGCGCAACGAGACCACGAATCGGCCTCCAAACTCCAACCGAAAACCAACAATGAAAACCACTAAACTGATCACCCTCGCAGCCATGATCGGCACTTGCAGCTTCGCAGCAGCACAAGGCCAGCCAAACCGTCCCGACCGTCCAATCCCACCGGAAATGCTCAAGAAGTATGATAAGGACGGCGACGGCAAGCTCTCCGATGAAGAGCGGAAAACCATGCGCGATGAAATGAAAGCCACGCGGGAAGCCGAAATGCTCAAAAAGTATGACAAGGACGGCGACGGCAAGCTTTCCGACGAAGAAAAAGCAACCATGCAGGCAGACTTGGAAGCCCAGCACAAGGCACTGCTCGAAAAATACGATGCCAATAAAAACGGCAAGCTCGAACCCGAGGAAATCAAGGCCGCTCGTGATGCTGGCGAGATTGTCCCAATGGGACGCGGAATGGGTGGCGGCCCTGGCGGACCGCGCGGCGCTAGAGGAGGAAAAGGTGGACCCCCACCAGCCGGTACTCCGGAAGCCCCTCCTGCCCAATAAGCAGGTTCGGGTCAAACTTTGATCCGATCATTCAACGACCGCAGGTGGGTTTCCCCGGCCTGCGGTTTTTTTGTGGAGTTAAAGCTCCTGCTCGATCGCCTTGAGAGTTAGAAAAAGTTCTTGCCAGCGCTTGAGACGCGGCTCGACCGCGAGCTTTTCGCGAGACAGATGGGTTCTAACGGCGGTTAGCGAGGTCACGTAATCCTGAAAGACAATGCGCAGTGCTTCCTCATAATCCGAGCGCAGGGTGCTGGCGAATCCGCCGCAGGTGTCCAGCAGCCTTTTCTGAAACTCGGCGGTGATTGTCTTGCCGGTGACGATGGCAGTCAGGATGCCTCCTGCTAGAAAAAGCGCGGCCACTCCGCAAAAGATCGGGGGAAGCCAGTGGATTTTCAAAGCACCGAAGGTGGCGCCGGCCGTCGTCATGACGAGCGTCATGACGAGGAAGGACTTGAGGGCCACATTCCGGCGGCGCAGTTCCTTGTCGAGTTGGTTGCGGACTTTCAGATTTCCAATTCCTTGGCGGGCAGCGCGGCCAAGTCTCAGAATGAAGCGTTTTTTCGCAGTAGAGAGCGTCTCATCCAGCGGCTCGGAGGCGCCCAAGTCCACGCCCATCGCTTCACTCACCCGCTGGCCAAGCTCATTCCAATGCCTGCGGCAGAATTCGACGACTTCGACTCCATCCTCTTCAGCCACGGCCTCGACGGCGGTTTGCAGGCGTTCGATAAAAATGGCTTCCATTTGCGGACCCGTGCGATCGCCTGTGAATAAGCGGGAAAATGAAAGGATGACACCAAGGCGGCGGCTGAGGAGCTTGGAAACCCACACGGCTTCGGTTTCGAAAACCTCGGCGACGCCTGCGAGATGGCGCGGCAGCCGGACAACGAAGCGCTCGCGGATTTCGTCGATTTCCCGCTCAATGGTGTCGAGAAACCGTCCTTGGTCGTTGAGTTCCCGAGTTTGGGATTCGATCTGGTCTTCCACCGCGCGGAGGGCGGAAGCGGCTTGGCTTCGCCACGTCTCCAGCACGCGTTTGCGCTCGGGGGACTCGCAGACTTTTTGCGAAATGAAACTTTCCAATGCTGGATAGCCGCTCCGCTTCAGTCGATCCCCGGAGAATGGCACGGAGCGTTTCGCCTCGTATGCAAGCTTTCCTGAAACAGGGAAAACCGGCGGAACATGTCCGATGCGCTTTACCGCGAGGTCCGTCATATGGCCGAGAATCACGCTGATGTCGATGGCCTCGCGCTGGTCCGCCTGCTGGATCACGAACACCACTCGCTTCAGGCATTCTTGGGACATTTCGCTAAGAAAATTCCACGTCGCGGCCCCCCACGGATTGGTCACGGGGAAGACGAAAAGGATTAGATCTGCCGAAGGGAGGAAACGGGAGGTGATTTCCTGGTGGCCTTGGACGATGGAATTGGTACCGGGAGTATCGATGAGATTGAAATCCCGGAGGAATTCGATGGGCCGATAGCGCTCCTCTAACATCGGCGTGATTTCGACATCGCGCGACTGGGGACCGTGTTGGTACCAAAGGACCCGGTCGGTCTCCGGCAAGATGTTCGTCCGGCACAGGTCGCGGCCGAAAAGCCCGTTGATGAGGGTGGATTTCCCCGCGTTGACCTCCCCGCAGACCACGAAGAGGAAGGGGGCACCCAACCCTTTTTCCACCTCCACGAGTGGTAATCTGTCGCCGAGATCCGTCTCCGTGATAGCGGCAAGCTCGGCGATGCCGCGCATCACGTCCGAAAGCCGTTCACGCGTCGCGAAGTAGCGCTCGCCGAACATGGAGTAGCTCACGGGGCGGGGAAATGCTCAGGAGTTGGCAGGAAGGGGCACGGTCGCGGGAGCGGCTGGCGCATCGATCTTCATCGCCAACAGTTGGGAAACCGTGACGAATTTATAACCGCGACTGAGCAAGGTATCGAGCGTGGCAGGCATGGCATCGACCGTTTGCGAGTGAAGGTCGTGGGACAGGACGATGCCGCCAGCGGAAGCACCGGCGAGGATTCGCGAACTCACGACCGAGGCTCCGGGGCGTTTCCAATCGAGCGGATCGACCGACCAAAGAATGATGGGATAGCCGAACTCGGCGTGGACCATTTCCCGTTGGCGCTGGAGCAGGCCGCCATAAGGAGGGCGCATGGTGGGCGGCTTGATCCCGGCGGCGCGCTCGATGGCGGACTCACAAAGCCGGAGATCCGCGCGGATTTCGTCATCACTGAGTTTGCTCAACAAGCGGTGAGTATTCGAGTGGTTGCCGATTTCATGGCCTTCCGCGACGGTGCGGCGGAGGACTTGTGGATAGAGATCCACACTTTTCCCGATGACGTAGAAAGTCGCCTTGATGTTGCGGGCGCGGAGCATATCTAACAAACGAGGCGTGTTTTGCGGCTGCGGCCCATCGTCGAAAGTCATCGCAATGTAGTTACCGGAAACCATGACGCGGGAAAAGGAAATGCCCGAGCTTTTCGAGAAATCCGAGCGCAGTGCCATGTCTGGATTGCGCGGCACCGGTCCTTGGATTTGCGGCGTGCGGTAGGCGGTATTGGATGGCGTCTTCACCGGAGCGGCATTTGGCTGCACAGGACCGAGCGAGGCCTGCGGTCTCAGGGGATTGGCAGCCGCACAACTGGAAAGCGTGGCGGCAAGCAGCAAGAATCCACGACGGGAGAGCTTGGTTGCGTTATCTTGGTCTGCAGAACCCGCTTCAAGAGAGGAGGTTAAAAGTTTGTATCCGAGCGATTGAAGGGGATTTTCCATGAGTGGGCGCGAAGAAGCTTGGGGGAAATTACGAATTTCATGTTTCATGTCACGCCTCGTTTTTCGCGAAGGTCGTGCCTTGGTTGAGGGCGTGAATGATCCTGCCCGCGGCCCCTTGGAATTCATACGAGCGGCGCAGGGTTTCGCCGAGATACTGCTTTGCCATTGCCACGGCTCTCGGAAGCGCTTCTCCCCGCGCGAGGACTGCGGTGATGGCGGCGGAGAGAGTGCAGCCAGTCCCGTGCGATCCCGTCACCGGAACTCTAGCAGCAGCGAAACATTGGACTTCGCCACCATTCACTAACACGTCCACACATTCCGGCCCGGCACGGTGCCCGCCTTTCAAGAGAATCGCAGTGCCGAATTTTTCCGATAACCTTCTGGCTGCGGATTCCACACCGTTTTCACCAATGATACGCTCACCCAATAAAACCTCGGCTTCAGGCAGGTTCGGGGTTACGAGCGAGGCAAGAGGCAGCAGGAAATCGGCGTAAGCTGCGATCGCATCAGGCTCTAACAATGGCACACCGGTCGATGCAATCATCACCGGATCGACGACCAATCTTACCGTCGGATAGTCTCTTAAAATTCCCGCCACTGCCCTAACATGGGCTGCGGAAAACAGCATTCCAGTCTTCACCGCTGCCACGGGAAAACTTTCCAACAGTAGCGAAATCTGGTCGCCCACCATTTCCACCGGCACCGGATGCACCCCGCGCACGATGGCCGCCGTTTCCGAAACCACGCAGGTCACCGCCGTCAGCCCGTGGACGCGGAAATGTTGGAATGTTTTCAAATCCGCCTGAATCCCGGCCCCCGCCGAGCAATCCGAGCCCGCGATGGTGAGTGCGACTGGAAGCCCGTGGGTCATGCCCCGTGATAGCCGCTGGGCCAGCCGGGGCAACCCCTCATTCCGCAGATGTATAATCCTCCCCGTACGCGAGCGTATGGCAGAAAATGATGATCCTGCGTTTCCTCGCCTGGCTGCTCTTCATCCAGTCCTGCAATGCCGGCGAAGAATGGCCTCCCACCGGACTCCTGCTGGACCTCGACGCCGCGAAAGGCATCGAACAGGAAACCGGCAACCGCGTGGTGATAACGGCTGTTCCATGCCTGGCTGTAAGTTCCGAGTAAAACGCGCATTCCGGCAGACAAGTTGGGTTCAGGCGTTTCGAGTAACAGGTGGAAATGATTGCCCATCAACACCCACGCGTGGACTCGCCAGCCATGGCTCTGGCAGACCCGTTCCAGCCAATGCAAAAGCGACTCATGGTCCTCTTTCCCGATGAAAATCCGCTTCCCTCCGTCGCCACGGGCCATGACATGATAAACCGCTCCAGCGTATTGAAATCTCGGTGGCCTCGCCATGTTTCAATCCTCACGAAATTCGCCTCCAAGTCAACCTTGATATTTAAATCCAAGGACTGACCCCGCTCCACTCTGACCCTAAACACTGACCCTAAACACTCGAAGGCGAGCAGCACACGTGATCAGCACGCAGCGGGGTGTTTGGTGGGGCGGAGCCACGATCTTCGGGGAGGGAGTTTTGTCAAAATGCGAGATTGAGGCGATTTCGCTGATCCGATTTCGACCCGATTTTATTTAACAAATTTCCAAAATTTTCTATAGATTAAATTACCCATAACTTCAGCAGAGGAAATCAAAACAAGCATAGAATTAACAGGCAATGCAACATCTCTGAAGAAGAAAGAAAAAGGTAAAGCCACGATCCCTCCAATTAGGCCAAGCCACCCACGAGTATAAAATGGATCGATCATCGTCGGATATTTTTTATTATGAATATGCACCGAAACTCCCCCCGCTACCAAAAACGAAATAAAAACCACTAATGCTTGCAGCCAATCGATTTGAATACTTCTAAAAAATTGATCCGGTCCTAAAATCATCACCGCAATAGAAACTACTGAGCAAATTATTACATCGCGACCTTTCAAATCATCAGGCTTATTCGTCCATTTCATAGTCGAGCAGGAAAATTATTTCGGTCCATATAATTTATGGGAGCTGATTTTTACAGCCCCCCGATCCCGCATAGCTAATACCAAAACCTAAGAAGCCTGATGCCCCATAGTTCGTAATACTATTGCTTGTAGACTCCGTAAAATGAGGATTATACAATGGATAAATCGCAGGATTATTGTAGCTTTTTACTGAGCCAAATTTGTAAATCCGCCCACCAAAGTAAAACGTATCTCCCTGCTTACTGTCTATACTTCCACCAAATGCTCCACCTATTGCCTTACCCGAGCCAACTGTAGCATCCCCGCCGATAACAGCACCTAAACCGGATGGGCGACACCCAGAATCAGAGGGATCCCAACTAGCGGAAATAGACCCCCCAATTCCCCCTCTCAAACCAAAATTCCACTGACCACTATTTTTACCTATCGTAAAATATCCTCCCAATCCGGTTCCACCAAAAATCGTTATCTGCCACAGACCTAAATCATCCCACGCATTGATTGGATTTCCTCCGACGTAGGCATACAGGTTCAAGCCACCCGCCTCCCCGATCGGATCGGCGGATAGCCACCGTCCGAGTTGCGGATCGTAGGCGCGGAATAAGGTGAGCACCATTTCCGTCTGACCGCTTGATAGGCTGGGCAGGGTGATGTGGCCGGTGAATCCGAAGTCGCAGCCGCCAGCGTAAGCTGCGGCTTCGTACTGAGTGAGTCGTTTCCCGTAAGGATCATAGTCATAGCGGGCAACGAGCGTGTTGGTGCTGCCAGCGGATTTCACCACCTCGCGGATGCTGCCCAAGTGGTCACGGCAATAGATGTAGTTTTCCCAAGTGCTGCCGTTCTTGCGTTGTTCGCCTTGGCTGAAATAGCGGCGGTCGATGGGGGCGGTGTTGGCAGTGGTGCCGGTTCGGTGGTCGAGCATTTCCGCGCCGTCGAAGAGGTAGTAGTGATTGGTGACGCTGGAGCCGTCGGTGTCGATGCGGTCGCTGCGCTGGCCGAGGGCGTTGTATTTGAATTGGGTGGTCTTGCCGATGGCCCAGGTGATTTTGGTGAGGCGGGAGAGACTGTCCCATTCGTAGCTGCGGGTGCCGTCGGAGGTGAGGTTTCCCTCGGCATCGTAGGTGAAGGCCTGCGCTTGCTGGGGGG
>JANYFB010000303.1 GCA_025362955.1 Akkermansiaceae bacterium | reverse complement strand
TGAAGAACGTGCCCACCACGACCTTGATGCGGTGGCTTACCAGTTCCTTCAAGCAGATCTGAGCCGCAAGGCTGAATACGATGCCCTAGTTGCCGAATATCAACGGCGTGACCGCTTCTGGCCAACCCTCTATATGAGTTTTCCTCATTTCAAATCTCAATATGACGCCTGCGTGAACCGACTCCAAGAGTTGTCTCACGATCCCACCCTAACACCCATCCCGGCTATTCGAAAGGCAACCGAGAGTTTGCCGGATCGCGAACCAAGCCAAGAGCTGAAGGCCCAGGTCCTCCGGCGTGATAAATGCTGCTTATGCTGCGGGGCGACCCGTCGACTTCAAATCGATCACATAGCTCCAAGCTACCTCGGTGGAAACAATTCTCTCTCGAATCTTCAAACCCTCTGCGCTGATTGCAACTCGATCAAGGGCATCAACGAACTCAACTTCACCACACACAAGCATCCGGGCATGGCCAAGGCACCCGCGAGTTTACCTCAATTGTCCATACCGGAAGGCAATGACGCACGAGTTGCCGAAAAATGGAGTCGGTTTTTGCGCCGTGTAATCAACTTCTACTACAGGGCAGCCGCAGTGGAGATGGTCAAGATCGGTGGGAAGGGTCGTGGTTTCTATGAGTGGGAGATCATGCTCAATGAAGGTAACGATCCTCAATGGCTGAATCCTCATCTCAAGGAGCTCGTAATTGGTATTCGGGAAAATATCCGCGAAGCACGAAACGACAACGCCGTCATGGAACGAATCACGATTTCAAGCCCAAGTTCGAATTCAGCTTCTTGGCCCCTGCGTAGCCATAGCCGTTGGCTTTGAAGGACAGGGGGATTGGACTAACGCTCTAAATGAGTCCTCACTTTTCGTCCGCGTGAAATCAAGAAATGTAGGCGGGACGCCCACGCTGCCTGAGGGTTAGACGTAGTGCAGTTCTCGCGCTTTTTTCTCGATGGCGGTTTCGTTGTCTAGCAGCTCCTGAATCGGGTCCCAGCGGCCTGACAGCAAAGCTTCGCGGGCGGAGTCCGGCATGGTCACAGTGATGTCAAGCCCGCCGGATGTGCGGACCTTGAGCGCTTTTACGTCGATGGTGACTTCCGTGGTCGGATCGGCTTCCACGGCATCGCGGATGGCGACGATGTCGGCGGCGCTGGCCATCACGCAGGGCATGGCAAGGGTGGTGGAATTCCCGTAAAAAATTTCCGCAAAGGACTCGGCGATGACGCCGTTGAATCCATATTTCCGCAACGATTGCGGCGCGTGCTCGCGCGACGAACCACAGCCGAAGTTTACTCCGGCGACGAGGATAGAGGCGTTTGCGAAGCGTGGATCATTGAGCGGGTGCTGAGTTTTGTTTCCATGCTCGTCGAAGCGCACGTCATAAAACGCGAACTCGCCGAGTCCGTCGAAGGTGACGCATTTCATAAATCGCGCCGGGATGATGCGGTCGGTATCAATATCCGTGCCGGGGATGAAAACAGCGCGGCCAATGACGGTGGGGACGGGTTCGAGAGCCATGATGGAGAGTTGAGAGTCTGAAGTTGAGGGTTGAGAGTAAGCATTCAGCCGTCCTCGCGATACCTGAGATACCATGGACGCTCCACATCGTCGGGAAATGTGGCGGTTTGATAGAACGCGGAGACGGGGATAGTGAGATCGATGGATTCGAGATGCACGAGCGAGTCGAGCATGGTGTAGTGGTGCCGTTTCCAGCGGTCCGAGCGGCGGACCATAAAGATTTCCGGCCAGTCCTGCTCGATATAGACAATTTCCTCCACGCTGGGGATGCGCTTGTAATTGGCAAGCTTGTCGCCGCGGTCATTGCGCGAAGTCGAGGGAGACAACACCTCGATGATGAGCTTCGGCTGGCGGACCACATGCGAGTCGTCATCGGCGGGCTCACAGGTAACGAAAACATCGGGGTAGTAATAGGACTCCGTTAGGTCGTCCGCGAGTTCCACTTTTACCGCCTCGATGAAGACCCGGCACGGGCCACCCTTCAGGTGATTTTTGACCAAAGCATAAACATCGCCGCAGATCTCGTTATGCCTCAGGCTCGCGCCGGACATCGCGTAAATCCGTCCGTCCACGAATTCATGCCGGACCTCTGACAAGCGCTCTCCTTCGAGATACTCGGCGGCGGTGACAGGTAATTTTTTCGCGGAGCTGCCCATGGCTGGATGAAGTTACGCGACCGCAGCGGCGGGCTCCAGATGGAAAACTTCGCGAGCATCGGCAATCGATCCTTGGATGGCGGCAGCGGCGACCATCACGGGTGACATCAGGATGGTGCGGCCAGTGGAGGAGCCTTGGCGGCCTTTGAAGTTCCGGTTAGAAGATGACGCGCAAAGTTGATCGCCTATCAGTTTATCCGGATTCATCGCGAGACACATCGAACAACCCGCGCCGCGCCACTCAAAGCCGGCAGTGCGGAAAATTTCCGGCAGACCTTCCTGTTCGCACTGGATTGCGACGATCTGGGAGCCGGGCACAACCAGCGCCTGCACGCCGGGTGCGACGCGGTGGCCCTGGATGTATTTCGCGACCTCGCGGAAATCCGAGATGCGGCCATTCGTGCAGGAGCCAATGAAAGCGACGTCGATTTTCACCCCTTTGATTGGAGTCCCAGCATCAAGCTTCATGTAGGCCAGCGCTTCCTCAATGGAAGCCTTTTCAAGGGGAGTGGAAGCGGTGGCTGGGTCCGGAATGTTCTCGGAAATAGAGATGCCGTGGTCTGGGGAAATACCCCAAGTGACGGTCGGCTCGATTGCAGCGGCGTTGATGCGGACAATGTCGTCGTAGTGCGCGTCAGCATCAGAAGCGAAGGACAGCCAGCGGGCGGCGGTGGCACTGAAATCGCTCATGTCCACATAAGGACGGCCATTCAGGTAAGCAATAGTCTTGGCATCCGGATTGACATAGCCGCAGCGGGCTCCGCCTTCGATGGACATGTTGCAGACGGTCATGCGCTCCTCCATCGACATATTGTCGAAGACATTTCCCGCATACTCATAAGCGTAACCGATGCCGCCCTTGGCTCCTAACAGACGGATGATGTGAAGGATGACATCCTTGGCATAGACGCCGGGTGCGAGTGCGCCGGTCACTTCGATGCGGCGGACTTTCAGCTCCTCCAAGGCCAGCGTCTGGGTGGCTAACACATCACGGACTTGGGTGGTGCCGATGCCAAATGCGATGGCCCCGAACGCGCCGTGAGTGGCCGTGTGAGAATCACCACAGGCGATCGTGGTGCCCGGCTGGGTGATGCCTTGCTCGGGGCCGACGACGTGGACGATGCCTTGTTTGCCGGAGGCGAGATCGAAATAGGTGACGCCGAAGTCATCAGCATTCTGGCGAAGTGCCTGCATCATTTCCGCCGCTAAGGGATCTTGCGGAGCATCCTGATTGATCGTCGGAACGATGTGATCGACCGTGGCAAAAGT
>JANYFB010000013.1 GCA_025362955.1 Akkermansiaceae bacterium | reverse complement strand
TCGCGGGGCTTCACGCGGGATTTCGCGGGCTCGAGCGTGACTTCGATGAGTTTACTAAGAGGTGGCAGCAGAATCTGGCGGATCGCGGTGTGAACCTTCGCACCATGGACGGTGATGCCTTCGATAAACATGTTAGGCATATCTCTCAGATCGAGCGGGATCTGGACTTCCAGGCTTTTCCCGTCGAGCTGGATGCGGCGGGCCTCGCGGCCTGCGGAGCCCGCGATGTGGAGGAAGAGCCAAACGTTCGCGTTCGCGTGGTCGCTGTTGACGCGGAGTTTCAGAGTTTCTCCGGGTGCGTGGGCGGGCTTGTCGGCCACGAGTTCGAGCGGGCCGAAATGCCAGTCCGCAGGCTCGGCGCGACCGGGGCCTTGGACGTTTAGAATGGTCGCGCCTTCCGCTGCTTCACCCCCGTTGAACGACAGGCTTGCGGCGAGGCGATATTGGCCGGTGGCAGGCGCGGCAAATTTCTGATGGATCTCGCCCTGGGCATCCGTCTCGACCGGGAACGACTGGATTTCCTTTTCCTCGATGCGGCCGTTTTCCCCACCGGTTAGTTTGTAAATCACGAGCTTGCCTTTAGCCGCGACCACCGGTTTTCCTGCTAGAGTGGCGGCGGAAACAGTGGCCTCCACCTGTTCTCCGGCGCGACTGTATCCATGGTCCGTCCAGACCACGATTTCAAACGGCTTGCGGGCGGCGATCACCGAGCCGGTCCCGCGCTCCTCGCGGCGGGACGCATCCACGACACGGGCCTCGATAGTGTATTTCGCATCCATGTCGCCTTGGACTGCCTTCGCGGATGCAGTGTCGATCTCGATCTTCGCGGTGCCGTCGGGACCGATGGGGACATTGCGCTTCATCACGAGTTCATCGGGCGTCCAGCGATTCCCCTGCCACCAAGGCGGATTCGGCGGGAGGCAGCCCCAGTTTTTCCAACCGGGATGCCAGAACGCCTCGCTGCCGCTCCACCATGCACCGGGGCCATAGAGCCAGTCCCAGCGCCAGACCGGAAACCACCGCTCGCCGATGGAGCCGCGCTTGACGATGATCTCAACATTGGCATTTCTAACTGGAGCGCCGTGGAAATAGGTCGCTTTCACCGTCGCCGTAAATTTATCTCCGAGCTTCACCGGCGCGTCGGGAGCCTCGACCTTCACCTCGTATTCCGGCTTGCGGAATTCCTCGACACGCAGGCTGACCGTCGCGGAGACCTCATCCCGGATGAGAAATGTCGCGCTCCACACTCCGAGAACCGCGTCCTTGGGAATGATCACTTCGCTTTCCACGGCACCGAGCGCGTCGGTTTTGACTTTCTCGATTTTCATCACTTCCTCACCACGTCCGTTAGTCAGGGTGAGTTGGCCGGATTTGTTAGCCCACTTGGTTTCGTTAGGCTCGAAGTAGCCGACATTGCGGAGATAGAATTTTAGGTGTGCGGTATCGCCGGGTTTGTAAAGAGGGCGATCCGAAATGCCGTAGGTGATGTCGCGGTTGCCGTTTTCAAATTGGGGAGATTGCACATCATACGGCTGGAATCCGAAAAATGCGGGCGAGCGATCCTTCTTGCGGGCGACGGCGAGCCATTGGTAATTCTCGTCCCAATCCCCAGGCATGAGCAGTGTTTTTCCATCGGCATCCGTGCTGCGGTTAAAATCCTTGGTGCGGACATCATTGCGGCGTTCGAGAGGATTTTTCCGTTCCAGATTGATCACGCGGTAGCCGAAGAATTCGATCTCCGAATCCGCGACGGGGGCACCGGTTGTGGCATCGGCGACCCACCATTGCTTGTGGCCCGCCACGTCGTTCTGAACGAGGACGGAATCCACGATCCAGACGAGCGTGTTGAATGAATTCCCGCCTTCCATTTCACCACTGATCCACCATGCTCCGGCCTTGTCTAACGGCACCTCGATGTCGGCGCGGGTGTCCCGGTGCTTCTCACCTGGAGTGAGCGGGGTGTCCCAAGTAGCGGCGGGTTTACCAATGTATTTGGTGTCCTTGGTGATGAGGCGCTGGGCGATCTGGGAGGGATTGAGCCGCTGCCAATCCAGCTCGCGCGGGTTGCTGTTCAGATAGTCGATGGTGTCGTGAATCACGGCGTCCATGTCCACCGGGGAGGCGGTGAGCTTGAGGCGGGTGGCATTGCGGAAAACGAGCGGCAGCTTGGGTTTCACGCCGGCGGGCACCGTTTCCGCAGGCTCGAAGCGACCCCAATTTCCGGTGATCTGGTTGAGCAGTTTTTTCCGTGAGTCGTTCGTTCCGGGGCCGTGAATGGCGATGGTTTGTTCGAGCACCTCGCGGGCCTTGTCAAACTGGTGGCGGTTGAGAAAAATCTCGGTAAGCGCATCCCCGGAAGCGCCGCCTACCAGCTTATTTTCCAGGATCGAGCGATACAGTGCGATGAAATGATACTCCGCAGGCAACTTGAAACGGCGAACGCCATCGGACGTTTTCGCAAGGCATTCATCGTCGGTGAGCGTATCCATTTCCAGGATGCCCTTGGCGCTTTCTGGATCTTGCTGCTGCCACCAGCCATAGGACGCGAGCGTCTCGGTGCCGAATTGAGAGCGGGAAAATTTCGCCCGCTCCGAGATCATCACCGCCTTCATGTCCGCCTCGGTGCTCAAGCGGGCCTGCTCCGCCAGCGCGAATCGCCAACGCTCGCCATCGTTAGACGCTGCATCCCACAACGCTGGCTCCGCGAAAAGCACCGGTCCCTCGCCTTTCCACGGCGCGCCTTCCGTGCCGCCTTCCGGCCCCGGCTCGCCCCACTCGGGGAGCTTATCTAACGGCGTGAGCGTTTGTAATTTCCACGACTCGTTCTGCATGAAAACCGCCGCCATTTCCCGCCACGCGAGGATGCCTTCCGCCGCGAACGACTGCTGGTTCACCGCCGCCCGCAAGAGCTGCAACGAGCGGATGTGGTCGCGGTACTCGGTACTCACCGCTTGCCCGGCGGATGCCTCCGATTCGTCGTTAGATCTGCCCCCGCCGTAGCGCCCTGCTCCATCCCGCTCGAACTCGCCCGCGATGATGCTGCCGGAATGCGGCGCACGCCGGTAAACCTCCGCCGCCGAGGTGAGGAGCGACGCGTTATCCGCGTGGGCCGCGACCGCACGCTCGACGAGTCCGTCGAATTCCTTCCACGCATTCAGCCGGCCCAAGGCCTCGGTGGCCTTCGCAAGATCGGACCCCGAGCCGGCGTCCGTGAGTGGCATCAGCTTTTCCTGATAGAAATTCACCCCATCCCGCCACATCCCGCGCTCGGTGAGTTTATCGCGGTCTCTGCGGAGATTCTCGATGTCTTGTGCCATGAGATTGAAGTTCGCGGCGGTGGCAATGAGGAAGATCCAAGCCCAAGTTTTCATTTCAGTGACTATGACACGCGAAACGACCCTTCCTTAGAAGAAATATTTCAGCCCGTTTGTTCAAAAAGAGAATCCACGGTATTTTTGCTAGCCTTTGATCATGATTTCTACGCCACTGTTTTTATGAAACACCCATCCATACTGATCGCACTCCTGTTTAGCTGCGTAGCCGCGCCCGGCTTCGCGGCCGATGCCATCCCGCCCGTGCCCATTCTTGACGGCTTCACTGCCGACCCGGCGATCCGCGTTTTCGGCGATACCTACTACGTCTATCCGACATCGGATAAACCCAACTGGTTGACCACAGACTTCTCCGTGTGGTCCTCGAAAAATTTAGTGACTTGGAAAAAGGAAGGATTGATTCTCGATGTCACCCACGATCTGAAGTGGGCGAATATCCGGGCCTGGGCACCGGATTGCGTCGCGCGCAATGGGAAGTATTATTTTTACTTTTGTGGTGACGGAAAAATCGGCGTGGCCACCTCCGACAAGCCCACGGGACCGTTCAAGGACGCGCTTGACCAGCCGCTCCTCAAGAAAGAAGGCAAGATCCACACCAATACCATCGACCCCTACCCATTCATCGATGATGACGGCCAAGCTTGGCTCTATTTCGGCAATGGCGGCAACGCCCAAGCCTTCAAGCTCAAGCCCGACATGGTCACCCTCGACGGCGATCCCGTGGACATCCCGCTGAAGGAGTTCCGCGAGGGCATCGTCGTTTTCAAGCGTAACCGGAAATACTACTTCATGTGGTCCATCGACGACGCCCGCAGTCCGAACTACCGCGTTGGCTGGGGGATTTCTAACTCGCCCACGGGTCCGGTGACTTCATTGGGAAAAAACTTTATCGTCCTCCAAAAAAATGGATCCGCCGTCGCCACGGCCCATCACAGCGTCCTAAATATTCCCGGAACCGACCGCTGGTATGCAGTCTATCATCGCCATGCCATCCCCGACGGCAGCGGCTACAAACGCGAGACCTGCCTCGTCCGCATGGAGTTCAACGCCGATGGCTCCATCAAGCCGATGGACCCGATGACCACTCCCTTCAAACCCGGCGACATCGGCGAGCCGCTCCACAACGGCAAAGGCCGACCCTGACTTGCAAAAGAAGTTAAGGGTTGAGTGTTAGGAAGCTAATCTAACGGGTCGTGGAATTTATGTTGGGTCGGATGCAACTTCAGTTTTTACGATATTTGATTTAGTTAATCAAGCTGCCACGCGTTAGGAATTGTGGATTGGGATGATTCTCGCAGCAGGCTGCCGCAGTTCAAAGGCAAGACGGGAATCATCAAACATCGCCCGCTTGCCAGACCCACGCACCTTCATGCGCGGCAGTATGGAGAATAGCGTTAGAGACTAGCGACTTTCGCCAAGATTTCCTCCACGGGCGCAAGCCTGCCGATGCCTTCGTAGCCGCAGGCGAGGTCGCCCTCGGCGGGGCCGATGAATTGGCAGCCGTCGGCGGTGAGCTGGATGACGTTGCGCTGGGTGGCGGGGTGGAGCCACATTTTCCCGTTCATGGCCGGGGCGATGACGACCGGGGTGCTGCGGGGCAGGGCGAGATAGATGGAGGTGAGCGGATCGGGCGAAAGGCCGTTGGCGAGCTGGCCGACGAGGTTGGCGCTGGCCGGGGCGATGAGAAGGAGGTCGGCACGGTCCGCGAGCTCGATGTGGCCGGGTTTCCAAGATTGCTTTTCATCCTCCAGCGAGACGAGCACCGGCTGGCGGGTGAGCGTCTGGAGGGTGAGCGGAGTGATGAACTCGGTCGCGGCGCGGGTCATGACGACGTGGACTTGGTGGCCGAGCTTGAGGAGCTGTGAGGCGAGATCGGCGGCTTTGTAAGCGGCGATGGAGCCGGAAATTCCGAGGACGATGTTCATGGGAAGTTTGCTAGTTTTCAGTGTTCAGGAAGACGGAACTGGCAGGAGGCTCAGCGGAGCATGGACACGGCTTTTTCTGTGGCTTCGGCGAGAGCTTGGACATCGGACTGGCTGTTATAAATTGCAAAAGAGGCGCGGACGGTGCCGGTGATGCCGAAGCGGGCCATGAGGGGTTGGCAACAGTGGTGGCCGGTTCTCACAGCGACGGCCATCTGATCCATGAGGGTACCCAAATCGTAGTGATGGATGCCCTCGACATTGAAGGAGAGCGCCCCGGCCCGGTCGGTGGGGCCGAAGAAGCGGATGCCGGGGATGGAGGAAAGTGCCTCGGCAGCGGACCGGATGAGAGATTTCTCGTGAGGCTGGATAGCGCTGAGGCCGATGCCATTCAAAAAATCCAGCGCGGCGGCGAGAGCGATGGCGCCTTCGATGTTAGGCGTGCCAGCCTCGAACTTGAAAGGGAGGTCGTTATAGGTGGTTTTCCTGAAAGTCACTTCCTTGATCATCTCGCCACCGCCGCGCCACGGGGGCAGGGCATCGAGGATTTCCGCCCGACCCCACAGGACGCCGATGCCAGTGGGGGCGTAAACCTTGTGACCGGAAAAGGCGAGAAAGTCGATTCCTAGGGCTTGGACGTCGATGCGAAGGTGAGCAACGGCCTGGGCAGCATCGATGAGGACGAGCGCTCCGACCTTTTTCGCGGCCGCGGCCATTTCCGCGACAGGATTGACGGTACCGAAGGAATTGGAAATCCAAGTGAGGGAAAGGAGTTTTGTGCGGTCGGTGAGAAGTTCGAGAAAAGCGGCGGGGTCCAGCGTGCCATCATCCTGGCAGGGAATGATCTTGAGGAGGGCACCGGTGCGCTCGCAGAGCATCTGCCAGGGAACGATGTTAGAATGGTGTTCAAGGGTGGAGATGAGGATTTCATCGCCGGGCTTGATAGAGCCTGATAGAGAAAGGATGTTGGCGACGAGGTTAATGCCGTCCGTGGTGCCGGAGGTGAAAACAACCTCGTCTGGAGTGGCGGCGTTCAGGTGGGTTGCGACGGTTTTCCGAGCGTTTTCAAACGCTTCCGTGGCAAGGCGGGCGAGGTGGTGGGTGCCGCGATGGATGTTGGAATTGATGGCCTCGTAATAATAGCGGGAGGCCAGCAGGACGGCCATCGGCTTCTGGGTAGTGGCGGCATTGTCCAGATAGATGAGGGGGCGACCTTGGATCGACTGATCGAGGATCGGGAAATCAGGAATCAACGAGTCTGGGTGAAACATGGAGGAAATTTCCCGGACGGCGGGTTCGCCCCGGAAAGTGGAACATGGCAGCGCGGGCCGCAACGCTCGATTTTTCGGGAGAAACATCTGCCCTTGCGGTGCGGGGGATGCGAGAGTTGAATCCCCGCCTCCGCATGTACCTGCTTAAAAAAGCCATTCAGCTCCGCGAGCACTCGCACCCGGACCACGAAAAACCGTTTCTTGAACATCTCGAAGACCTCCGCACGATGATCACGCGGGTGGTGATCACGCTGGTCATCTCAATGATCGCCTGCTTCGCATTTAATAACAGGCTGATGAATTTTTTCCGCGAGCCGGTGGATCAAGTGCTGATTACCCAACTCAAGAACACTCTTCCGACCGACGCCCCCAAGCCGATCACAGTGGAAACCTGGGGGGCGGCACGCAAGGTGGAACACGCGGCGATGAACCTGCCTCAAGATCAGCGGGATCTTTTCTATCGGTCACTTGCGGATGAGACTCTCATTTTCCACGCGAAGTCGATCAGTCTGCTGAGGGCGGCGACCGTTTTACCGGAAGGGAAACGTGAATCATTCGTCAACTCGCTTGCGGAAAGCGGCGACTTCAAGCTCCAGGTGAAAGCTCTCCTGCGAACCAGGCCAAACACGGACAGCGATGCTCAAGGCAACTTGAAAATGATGTCCGCGCTGAAGCCGACTGAGGGCTTCATGTTATCGATGAAGCTGTCGTTTGTGGCGGGTATTGTGGTTTCATTTCCGCTTTTACTGCTATTTATTCTGCAATTCATCCTGCCGGGCCTTCATGCCCATGAGCGGCGGGTGCTTTGGCCAGCGATGGCGGTGGGCTTCGGGCTTTTTCTCGCGGGCTCGGCCTTCGCTTACTACATGGTGCTGCCTCGGACGCTACTGTTTTTCTATCAATGGAGTGGCGATATGGGCATTTCTAACGACTGGCGGATCGGCGAGTATATTTCATTTGCCACGCAGTTCACCTTGCTGTTCGGCGCATCCTTCGAGCTTCCGGTGGTGGTGATGGTCTTCGTTAAATTAGGACTGCTGGGTTATGAAACGATGTCGAGAACGCGCTCCTACGCGATTGTCGCCATTTTCGTGGCAGCCGCCATTCTCACCCCCACGCCGGACATTCCCACGATGTGCATCATGGCCGCGCCGATGATCATTCTTTATGAAATCTGTATTTGGCTTGCCTATTTCGACCGTAAGAAATCCCGGCTCAATGAAGAGCAGGAGGCCCGTGAAAGCATGGAACGGCAGCTCCTCCGCGAAGAAAGAATGAGGGCCGCAGTCGTTGCGGATGAATCTTCTGAAGGGGAACCCCACGCCCATCCGCACATGGATGAAGGTGGCGATGACGGATGGCACGTCGAACATCCAACAGCAGAAGAGCAGGGCGACGATGACATTCGGCCGCACGATTAGGAGCCTTAAGACGGTTTTTTCCCCATTCATTCCAGTCACGATTGATGAACCAGCCAGAGGCCGTTAGACAAACCAGCGCGCGGTCGCCCTTCGCGGGATGCGCCATCCTCATCGCGGCGCTGGCGGTGATGATTTTCCTGATAGGATTTTCCGTGGTTACCTTGTTCCGCCAGTATAATGAGATCGCGAAATTTACAGGCGAGAAACCGATTCCCATCGAGGTAACTTCGTTAGAAAGGGTGGACGCCCAACAAATGGAGCTGTCTGGACGATTGGAACGATTCCAACAAAATCTCTCCGGCGATGCCGAGACCTCACTCGCTCTATCAGTCGATGACCTGAATCTAGCCATCGCCGCTTATGAGCGGTTCAAAGACCTCCGGGGAACTTTCCGCGTCATCGGCATCGAAGGCGAAATCATGCGAATCGCTATTTCATTTCCCCTCAACGGCAAGCCCCGCTTCGCCCGCGAGGAAGAGAAAAGCTGGATCGCCTCGGACTCGCGCTATTTGAACGGCACGCTCGTTGCGCGACCCCATTTACTCAAACGCGAGGTCGTCCTCAGCCTCGACAATATCGAAATTCCGGGTGCCACGGTGCCTCGCGAATTCATCGATCAAATGTCGCCCTACCGCATCACCGAGCGCTATCTAACTGACACGCTCATCGGACCCGCGATGGCCAAGCTCACCCACATCGAGGTGACTGGTGGGAAAATCGTGCTGACGCGTAAGCCTGGGGAAAATCCCGCTGACCTGATTACCAACGAGCAGGTCGATGCGGGAAGCACCCGCCTTTTCACCACGCTTGGCATCGCGGCTGCAACATTTCTCACGTTTGCCGGAATCATCGTCTTCATCGGAGCACGCGTGAAAGCCCGCAATCCCTAGATTTCGGAACAAAGCTGACCTTCCGCAACGTTTTAATACAAATCCATGAAATACCTGCTAACCCGCACCGCCCTTCTCGGCTTCGCTCTAACGACTTGGCTCCCCGCCGAAATCGCGAAGCCAGCCATCGCAGAGGCCAAAGACACCGCGCCCGACCCAAAAAGCAAAGAGTTAGAAACCCTCGCTGCCGAAAACAAACTTGAAGCGGAACGTCTGACGCAAGCCACCAACGCCATGCGTGCGGAAGTCACCAAGCTGAAACTGGAGCGGGAAATGTTCACCGAAAAACTCGCTCTTGAAGCTGCCAAACGCCAGGCTTCGCTCCAAGACGAACTCGCCAAAATGGAAGCGGAGAAAGACAAACTCGCCGAAGAGGGCGAACTTTCTAAAGTCCGGGCTGAGAAACTTACTAACGACTTGAAGTCGGTCCAGAACGAATCCGCCATCGAAATCACTCGTCTGCAAAATGACATTGCCCGTATCGAAATTTCCGACAAACGCTCGAAGTTTGCTGATTCCAAGCCCGTCTTCCTGAAAAATCCGCTGAAGGAAAATGGTGCGCTCGTCATCTCGGATCGCCGAATTCCGCTCAACGGAGTGATCACTGAAGCCACCGCCGATTACGTCACCAGTCGCATCCAATACTGGGACAACAAGGATCGCGAAATGCCCATTTTCCTTGTCATTGACTCCAGCCCCGGCGGCTCGGTCATGGCAGGTTACCGCATCCTCAAGGCCATGGAATCCAGCGATGCTCCCGTCTATGTCGTCGTGAAATCCTTCGCCGCGTCGATGGCCGCCGCCATCACCACGCTCGCCAAGGATTCTTATGCCTACCCGAATGCTGTCATCCTCCACCACCAGATCAGTGCCATGGTGATGGCTCAGCTCAACCTCACCGAACAACGAGAATTTCACGAGGAAAGCGAGCGTTGGTGGGCACGCCTTGGGAAGCCCGTCGCAAGCAAAATGGGCATCACTCCCGACGAGTTTATCAAGAAAATGTATGCCCATTCCTCCAATGGAAACTGGAGTGAATTTGGGGAGCAAGCAAAGGATCTGAAATGGGTCAATCACATCGTGAATGGCATTGATGAAACCTCGTTCACCAAAGATCCCGATACCATCGAGGCACCGAAAACCTCCCGACCCATCGCACTATCGGAAGATATCGACGCGTCAGGTCATCCCTTCGTCTGGCTGCCCCGCCTAAACCCGATGGACGTTTATTTCCTCTACAATTCCGATGGCTACTACCGGATGAGATAAGGGTGCGATACGGGCAGTCCCGCCTTTTCTTCCCTCCAAAATCCTTTGCCATGTTAGAAGACGATTTCACCTACGTCATCCGCAAGGCATTCAAAGGTCTGGCTCTCGCACCCGCCGAGGCGGCATGGCTCGCGGACCTTCCGGAAAACGAAGTTCTCACTTTTTCAAAAGGGAAATTTTCGCCTGAAACTGCTCGCAAGCTCGCGCGGGCGCTCGGCTTGAAGCCCGAGGCTCTCGCGAATCATGAGGGCTACCTTCCCAAGCCACTTGCACTGGCTAATATCCGCCGTCTGGACCTACCCTTTAGCGGAGAACGGGTAAACGCATGGATTGTTAGAGCGGGTGATGCGGCGGTTTTGTTTGATACGGGATATGACCCCAAGTCGTGCATTGAGCAGTTAGAAACTACCGGAGAATCACTACCCGATCAAATTTTCATCACCCATGCTCACCCCGATCACATCGGCGGAGTTTCTGCTTTCCTCGCAAAAGGAATTCAACTCCACGGCTCTCAAATTAATCACGCCTCCTTGATGAAGCCGGGCGATGAAATCCTTTGTGGTCCACT
>JANYFB010000334.1 GCA_025362955.1 Akkermansiaceae bacterium | reverse complement strand
TGGTGGGCTAACAACTGGCCGGAATGCCGGGTATCCTCGCAGGCGATTCGATCAGCAGCGCGCAGGATTTCAAGGGCACGCAGCGTGATGTCCGATAGATTTCCGATAGGGGTAGGGACGAGGATGACGCGGCCTGGGATTTCCGGGATAGTTTCCATGAAATTGGAGCGCAGAAATTATTCCGTCTGATTTGGACTTCGCTCGGAATGAATTCCGCGCTCCAGTTGCTCGCGCTCCTGCGTGCTGATCAGTTTGGGCTTCCCTTCGTGATCCACTCTCACGTTGGTCATTTCACCGATGGCGGCGATTTCTCCTGCGGAATTAAGGCCTTCAAAATTCCACGTCACGGACGATGCACCCACCCGCGAAATTCCTAACAAAATCTCAAACTGATCGCCTGCTAGAAATGGCCGTTTGTAGTCGCACGAAACTTTCACCCGCGGCCAACCGCCTTCCCTGCGGTCGAAAACAAGGATGCCGCGAGAACGCAAAAACGCATGTTCCGCCACCTCGACGTATTTGAAGATGTTAGGAAAATGCATCCATCCGCTAGCATCCGTATCGCCAAACGCAACTTCTCCCGCCTGGCGATGGAATGGATTTTCCATGGAAAAACTCACTCGAACTTACTGACCAATACCGACGCGTTGTGTCCGCCGAAGCCGAAACTGTTGCTGAGGGCAACCTTGACAGGCACTTCGCGGGCGACGTTCGGAACCACGTCCAAATCGCACTCGGGGTCTTGGTTGTCCACGTTGATGGTCGGTGGGATGACGCCGTCCGTGATGGCCATGATACTTGCGATGAGTTCCACCCCACCCGCCGCACCGAGCATGTGCCCGGTCATGGATTTTGTGGAACTCACCATCAGGCCGTTCGTCGCGTAATCGCCGAATGCGAGCTTGATCGCCTTCGTTTCCGCGACATCTCCGAGGCCCGTGGAGGTGGCGTGGGCGTTAAGATAGTCCACGTCCTCGGGATTTTTTTTGCCATGTTTCAGCGCCATTTGGATCGCGTAGGCAGGACCACTACCGTCCGGCGATGGGGCGCTCAGGTGATAGGCGTCGGCACTCACGCCATAACCGATGAGTTCCGCGTAAATTTTTGCACCGCGCTTTTTGGCGTGCTCAAGTTCCTCGATGACGACCACTCCGGCACCTTCGCCCATGACGAAGCCGTCGCGGCCTTGATCAAACGGCCGCGAGGCGCGCTCGGGCTCGTCGTTGCGAGTGCTGAGCGCCTTCATGTTAGAAAAACCGGAGAGTCCCATCGGCAGGACCGCAGCTTCAGCCCCACCGCAGAGAAAGGCATCGGCATCACCAAATTTAATGATGCGCCACGCTTCGCCGATGTTGTGATTCGAGGTCGCACAAGCCGTGACGATGACCATGTTAGGCCCTAGCAGACCGAATTCCATGGAGATAATTCCGCTGGCGATGTTGGAAATCATCATCGGAATCGTGAACGGCGAAACCCGCTTGGTGCCCTTATTCAGATAGGTCGAGTGCTCGCGCTCGAGAGTGGCCAGGCCGCCAATGCCACTGCCCACCATGACTCCAAAACGGCGTGGATCCATTTTTGCGATCTCCACTCCTGAGTCTTCAAAGGCCATTTTCGAGGCCGCGACGGCGAGCTGGACATAGCGGTCCGAGCGCCGAGCGTCCTTGGGCAGCCTGAAATAACCGTCCGGCTCGAAGTTTTTTACCTCGCCCGCAATCCTGCAATCGAAGGGTGATGGATCGATCTGTGTAATGGTTCCGATACCACTGCGGCCCGCCTTGAGACCGTCCCAAGTAGTGGTCAAGTCGTTGCCAAGCGGGGTGATACAGCCAATGCCGGTGATGACGACGCGTCGTTCGCTCATAATTTGAAGGGAAATCTTGGCGTGCCAGTGGCTAGCGCGCAAGTCTCATCATGATTTTAGCTATTTCTCTCAGGGTGAATGACTTATCGCGACAGCTTCAATGATTCTCCCGCCTCGCATGGCGCACCGCCCGCCACACGCCGTAGCCTAACAGAGGGATCGCCAGTGTGACCAGAAGGGAGGAATCGAAATGCAGCCCCGTGCTCTTGAGTCCTTCCAGGGCGATCTTCAACAAATTCGCAAGGTAATAGGTCAGCACCACCACGGAAAGTCCCTCGACGTTGTGCTGTAATTTCAATTGCGCGGCGGCCCGGCGGTCCACGCTTGCTAACAGCAAATGGTTCTGACTTTGCAAATTCACCTCCACGCGAGTGCGGAGCAGCCCAGTCGTGGATTGCAGGCGCTCGGATAAGGCGTTCAGCCCGGCCTCCGCCCGCTCGCAAGCGTGCCACGCTTGAACCAGCCGTCGGTCGAAGAACTCGCTCAAAGTCTGATAGCCCGGAACCTGTTCTTCGTGCAATTCCCGCACCCGGGCCGATAGAATCCGGGCGTAGGAATCGGTCAGGCTAAAGCGCGAGCCGCAGCGTGCTTGAAGTCGCTCGGTGGCCAGCGAGAGATCCGTGAGATCGCCTAACAACACGCGCTCATCTCCGTCATCCATCACGCCGATGCGCTCTACGAGCCTAACATGCCGCGCTTCTAAAGCCTCGACTTGGGGCAGAACCTCGCGTGCCAGCGGCAGACTCAACATCGCCGCCAGCCGGTAGTTTTCAATTTCCACCAACCGCTGCAACAAGCGCCCGTAGCGCCCCGAGGTGAGCCGATGAATCTGCACCAGGAAACGGGTCGCACCGCGCTCGTCCAAGCGGAAATGGCTCCAGACCGAGGCGACACGCTCAACGACCCAGCCGCCGACGAGCCGTTCTTGGCCGAAGCAATCCAGGACGCGTTCCATGGTTTTGGCCGTGCCGGCCTCTCCGGCGGGAACAAGTTCGCTGGCGATTTCCACCGCTGCTAGAATTTTCCCAGGAATCGCGTCCAGCCATCCTTCGGGAAGCAAGTCGATGGCCGATGCGGCAAACGGCGCGCCTTCTTGCGGGGCGAAGGCCGTGAAGGTGGTGAACTCCGTGTGGCGCTCGATCCGCAGATCCACCGCACCCAAGCGCAGAAGTTGGAAACCCTGCTCCTCCTGGGTAGCCACCACGCCAGGAAAATCCGCTAGAGCAGCAACCGCGACGCGATGCGCGGCTGCCTCGCCCGGTGTGAAAAGAATGGCCCGGTGCGCCACCATCACCTGCCCCGCAACCACAGGAAACGAGCGCGCTAACAGCTCCGCATGCAGTTCGCGGTACTGGGGGTGAAAGCGTTCCATGTCCGCTACGTTCATGGGTATTTTCATGACATCAACTCATCTGTTAGGGAAGCGAATTTCCGCCACCCAGCCGTCAACGGACTTTTCATTGCCTCAACCCTTCCACGTTTCCGGGAAGAGGAAATGCTTCGGTTTCGCCGGATCGTAGAGAATTTTCATGGGCTGTGCGGATTTCATTTTCTCGCCGGCCAGAGCGAGTTCGGTAGGATCACTGCTGCGTTTCATGATGGCGGAGCGGTCATCGGTGCGGGTGAGGTGAATTTTGAATTGCGGTCGATCATTCACTTCGACATTCGTTTTCTCGATTGAATTCACCGTGGCGGTCGTAACTCGCCCATCCCGCAGAATGAGCCGCTTCACGCGCACACTGTTGATGGAAAAAAACAAAATCGCTCCCCCGAGAAGTGGGAAGATCAAAAGGGTGCAGGAACTCGCGGACCCCACGCTAAGTCTCGCACCTTCGGGCACGGCGAGTGTCGGCTCCTCCACGAGATACCGCACTGTGACGGGCGAGCCTTTACTCCAGCGCGAGCCATTGGCATAGGCGGTGCCTCCTTGGGTGCCGCCGGAATCAGGGCGATAGGAAAATCCGTATCTGAAGATTTTCTGATCATTGACGGAGACTTTGGTTTCCTCGACGGCAGTAATTTTTCCCGGGGTCGTGAGCGTGGGAGCATGGCCCAGTTTCCATTGCTCTAACAGGTGACGTGGAAAAAATACCCAGGAAAATATCAGGCCCATGCTGAGGAAAATCCCACCGAAAACGATGATGCCGATCAGCCCCTTGATCGGCGCAGCAGCTCGGATCACTGAAGCCGGAACCTGCCGGGGCGGCGGGGTGGCGAGGAAGGTGTTGATTTCTATCAAACCGCTAGCGTCTGAGTTCATGACGGGCAGATTGTTTTCACAGCGGGTGGATCGCGAGCAAAAAATCGTTTCAAATCTGCCCCCGAAAGGAATCCCTTCCTTTGCTAGAATCGCCTAACCGATGAATCGCGCTATTTCGTTTCCTCATTCACGTTTATTTCCGGGCGACCCATTCCACCGCGTTTTTCAGCAGTGTCTGATAGTCTGCCAGGTCGTGGGCGCGTGCATCGTGACCGAGGGTGATGCAGACGATCCGGGCGTGGGGATGCTTCACGATCCATACTTGGGGAAAGATCTTGCCGGTCTTGGGACTGGTGGCTTCTGCTAGAATTTCTATCGGCGAGCCTGATGGATCGGGAATGTGATTGTACAGTTCGTCCGTGATTTCAAAGGAGGCGGTCACCCCCTTTGTCACCGGATGAGTTGAGTTGCTGATTTTCACGGCGAAGGGTCCCAACGCATCGTGACCCCGGGTGCCGCCGCCGATGATTTCCTTGTTCCATTGCGGGAAATCCTCCCACCGGTACCAGGTGCCGGAATGCAGGGCGATGATGCCTTTGCCGACGTTCGCGAAGTCGATCAGGGCTTTCCGGGTATCGGGGGAAATCGGCTGGTTCGCGCTCAGAATGAGGACATCGATGTCTTTCAAAACCGGCGCGATGCCGTTGAGATTCTGCGTGAAGTCCACCCAGCCGACGCCCCGCGAGAGCGTGGCCTTGTCGGTAGCGCCGAAGAATTTCACGAAATCATGCGAGGAACCGCCGCCGACTAACAACACGCGCGGGCCGTTCGCTTGGGCAGGCGGCTGGGGGACGGGATCGTCGAACTGTGCTTTGAAAGCGGGCGTGACAACCGGGATCGCGGCACCTGAATCGGACAGCTCGGCGGTGATGGCGACGGTAGTGGGCGCGGCATCGCTGGCGAAGCTTTCGAGGATGATTTTTTCTATCGGCGCGGTGCGTTGTAGGACCTTCGTGAAAAACCGGACTTGGTGGGCGGACACCACATCGGCGAACTTCGAGCCGGGGACTTCGGCCCGCGTGAAATAGTCGGCGAACTCGATGCCGTTTTTGAAAATCATTTCCTCTAACTTCCCATCGCTGTAAATGACAGTGACCTTCATCACCGGCGATGGATCGCCTTGACCCTGGTAGCCCCAGCCAGTGACGCCGCCGAGGAAATGGAGTTTGTTAGCCGTGAATCCGCCGAGCTTGGCTTCCACGCGCTGCGGCAAGGTGGACGAGAAGGTTCCGCGCCCGCCGCCTTTGAGGATTACGACGTTGTTACCGCTCGGGTTTTTCGTGGGGTCGATGATGTTGAAGGGGATCTTCTCCACACTGACGGTGCCGAATTTTTTGAATGGCAGCGTATCTCCCAATGTCGCTTGCGATTGATAGAGACCTTTCCGCGTGTCCGCAGTGAACGCCGGGCGGAGATCGACCATGCGGAATTTTTGGGAGTCGGTCCCGCAAATGAAGGCGAGGATGTCTCGCAGGTTTTCACCGCCAAGGCCCTCGAAGCCTTCCGGCATGAGCGAGCGACCGGTGTTGACGCGGGTCTTAATGTCGGCAATGCGGATTTCTTCCTGACCGGCGAGGCTTTTCAAAATGAGGCTGTTAGGATTCTCGCGGGCGATGACGCCGGAGTGGAATTTCCCGTCGTTCGTCCCGATATTATAGGCAACGAACGAGGGATCGACTTCTCTGTTAGGATCGATGATTGCGGCGAGCAGTTCTGCTGGACCATGCGCTCCCATGCCGGTTAGACCGGGGCCGATGTCCGCGCCGGCGTCGTTGAGTTTGTGGCAAACGGCGCAGGTGGCGGTGAAAAGCTGCTTGCCCTTTTCGGCATCGCCTGGCTTCTCGACTTCGGGAATGAGCTTGGCGAGGATTTCCGCTTTCTCTCTCAGCGCTGGGCCCATCAGTTCGTCGAGGTAGGCGTTGGCGGTCTTGGAAACTTCGGCATCCGGGTGGGTGCGGAGGCGGGCGAGATTCGCGGGTCCGAGGGTGGTGATGTCGGCGGTTTTGGCCTTCGCGGCGGCGAGCAGGGCGAGGGACCAATCGGTGCGTTGGAGGAGGATTTCAAATACCGCGGCTTGAAAATCAGGTGGAAATTTACCAAAGGAGGCGGCGAGCATCGTTCCGACACGAGGGTCGCCGGTGGCTCCGAGGGCGGTGATGAGCTGGCGCTTGAAAGCAGGCGAAGCATCGCCGGATGCCGCCTTGATTACGGCTGGCAGCGCGTCATCGACCACGCTGCGAAGGTTGAGCAGGTTGCTTGCCGCGGCCAAACGGGACTCGTCGCCGCCGGATTCCAGTTTGACGAAGAGCGCCTGTGTCTGCTGTTTAATCGCAGACTTGAGGGCGCCGGATTTGTCCCACTTGGCTGCGAGTGGCAGGGCGCTGTCTGCGGCACCACTCCCGAGGAGCTTGCTGAGCGCGGCGTGAAGATCGGCCGTCATGGGCGGCGCTTGCCGCAGCGATTTCGCGAACACTTCGAGCAGGGACCGTTTGAACAAATCCGCACTGTCTGGCGCGGAAGCGGCCAGGCCGATCACCTCCGCGATTTCAGAAGGATTATTTCTATCAGCAAGTATCCGGGCCGCCTGCACCACGAGCGGCACCAGCTCCGGGCTATCGCTCTTTTGCGTGATCGCATCGAAGAAGTCCATGGGGCCTTGCGTGATCAGTCCGGCAATGGCGGAGCGGGTGAAGGGATCCGTGGAGTCCGCGAAGAGGGCGATGGCCGATGCGATACCCCGCCCCCCGCACATACGCACGTTGGATAAAGCACGCACTGCGGCGAGCGCCACTTGTGGATTGGCGTCACGGACGCGTTCCTCGATGGGGAACGCGAGATCGGATTCCGGGATACGTCCTGGCAAATCCGTCACCGGGAAAAGTTCCGTGCCCACCCGCGGATCGTCTTCTATCAGTAGAAGGGCGTTCCGTGCGACATCGGGATTTCTATCCTTCACGGCCGCCATCAGGATGGGCCCGGTTAGAAGGCCCATCTGCCGCAATGTCCAAAGCTGGGCGATCTTCGTTTCCGGGGCCTCGGAGTTCCAGTTCTCCACCAGATGACCGACAATCCGGGTGATGGCCGCATCCTGTTCCGCATTTTTTTGTGAACCATTTTCAATCAGCAACCGACTCGCCGTCATCCGCACGACACGATTCGGATGCTCTAACGCCTTCACCAACCCGGCGACATCCGCCTTTGATAAATCCGGCACCGCGATCTTCTTCGCGTCCTTGTGATCCACCCGCCAGATGCGGCCGAAGTAGTGATCACGATCCGGACGGACCGCCGCACCGACGCCGTTGTGGTCCGGGCCGCGGGTGTCGTTGTGGATGACTGCCTGATTGTAAAAATCCGCGACATACATCGCGCCATCCGGGCCGACGCGGACCTCAATCGGGCGGAACCACATGTCCTTGCTGCGGATGAACTCGGTTTCCTCACGACCTGGCAATTTATGAAACGTGAAGCTCGAACCTAACGGAGTGAGCCGCGCGTGGTGGACGATGTTGATGGTGGGTTCGGTGCAAAAGTAGTCGCCGTTGTATTCCGCAGGCCAGGTGCCGCCATCGTAGATCACGCAACCGGCGGCGGCGGTGAACGAGCCGACCCAGTCGATCTGGCGGTAGGCCTGCTGGTCCCAAGTCATCGCGGGAAAGGTTTTGCCGGATTTCTCGACGACATTGTAGCTGGCAGTGTTGCCGAATTTTCCCCGCGCGAGGGCGTATTCCGGCAGCACCGTCTGCATGAGCAGGTCGCCGCTGGTGGGCTGGGTCCACATCACGCGGTTGTCGCCGGTGATTTCGAGGCCCCAAGTGTTGCCGCCTTTCGACGAGTATTGCTCAAAGGCCGAGCCATCTGGTTTGAAGCGAACCACGCCCGAGCCGATGTGGCCGAATTTTTTCAAACCATCCGCGCTCGTCACATCGCCCGCGCTGTAGCCATGGGTGCAGTAAATCCAACCATCCCAACCCCAGCGAGGATTGTTGATGACGGCGTGGGTGTCGCCGGTGCCGAGGCCGGTGTAGAGTTTTTCGACCTTGTCGCACTTGCCGTCGTGGTCGGTATCGCGGAGCCAGAGGATGTCGGGAGCTTGGGTGACGATCACGCCGTCCTTGTAAAAAACGAGGCCGGTGACGAGTTCGAGGCCTTCATAAAAAATCTCCTTTTTGTCCATCACACCGTCGCCGTTAGTATCAGTTAGAATGCTGATTTTATCGAGAGCCTTGCGCTGTTGTTTGCCGGGTTCGGGATCGACTCCGCCGTGGTCCTTCCATTCCTTGCCGCGATAATCAGGCCGCATTCCGCGACGCCCGTTCGGATATTCCGGCGTTTCTGCGAGCCACATGCGGCCGGACGGATCCCAATCGAAGTTCATCGGCTTAGTGATGAGTGGCTCGCTGGCCACCAGTTTCAGCGTGAAATCTGGATGCACTTCCAAGGACTTGAGCGTGTCCTCCGGGCGTTGCGGGCCGCCCTCGGGATACGTCAGTGCGCTGATTTCCTCCGGTGTGCAAAACTCATCCACGTCCGCCCGCTTGCCCGTCCATGCGATGCCGCGCATGAGGATGGCGCGGTAAAACGGCTGCTCGAAGGTCGAGTAGAGGTGGCCGGGAATGGTCACGAAGGCGCGGTAGTTGTCCTTTTCGTAAGCCCACATCTGCGGCTGGATGTCGTAAATCGTGGCCTGCCCGCCGTCTGAAGTTTTTTTCCCGTTAGGAACCTTCGGCGTGTAGGTGGTCGCAAGCACCCGGATGTCCGGGGAAAGGTCCATGTCGTAGTAAATCTCGTCGTCGATGTGGAAATTCGACGCGCCCTTGGTGATCGGATGCTGTTCGCCGAGGCGTTGGTTTTCGACATAATAGAGATCCATCGGGCCTTCCTTCCATTTCGTTTTACCCTGCACCCAGGCTCCGCCGATGACCGATTTCCACCACGCCGGATCATTTGAAACCGCCGCCGTGTGGATCACCACGATGCCGCCGCCGCGCTTCGTGAATTCTGCTAAATTTGCTTTTTGCTCCGGAGTCGCATTGCCGCCGTCCTGGGCATACATAACGAGCACATCGGTATTGCGGAGTTGATCCGCAGTCGGCCAATCTTTCGCTCCGTCGGTGGTGATGCCGCGCTGGGTAAGCAAGGGTTTCCAATCGTTCAGAAAACGCTCGTGCTCGTGGGCGTTCGGCCCGTGGGTTTTCACGCCACCCCGGATGAACACCCGTAGCGGAGCAGCCGTGGCGGCGAGGGTCAGTGCGAGCGAGGTTAAAATCGGGAGGAGACGTTTCATGGGGTTGGTGGAAATGGGCAAGATTCTTCTCAAAGTCGTCGGGGACTTCAGTCCGCTCCTTCATTCCAAAGAACGGACTGAAGCCCCAGACTACTTACAAAAAAAACCTCCGTCGCGGCGGGCCGGACGGAGGTTGCATGATGGGATTCGTGAAGTCGCGGGTCAGGCTTCTCCGGTCTTTTCCTTCGGTTCGTCGAATCCGTATTTGGCTTCGAGATCGGTTTCAGCCACGGCGGGTATTTCCACGCCGGGGGCGTGGATCGCACTTTCAGCGATGTTTTGAAGACCAGGCTCAGCAGCAGCCTCGACTTGGGCGACGACCGCAGGTGAGGTGGACGCGAGAACAACCGGACGCGGCTCGCGGGGTGTTTCTTCCGCATCTTCGCGCTCGTCTTGGCCTTTGGATTTCGCACCGGAGACAGTCATTTTGCGGCCCATGAACGGCTGGTCGTGGAGCACCTCTACGGCACGCATCGCCTCGTCCATACGGAGCATTTCCACGAAGCCGTACCCCTTGGAGCGGTGAGTGCTGCGGTTGTAAACGATCTCGATGTTCCGAACTCCGCCGATGCCTTTGAAGAGTTCTTGGAGGTCTTGCTCGGACACGTCGTAGGACAGGTTTCCGACATACACGCGAGTGGACTCAACGCTTTTCGGGTCGCCGCCACGAGGACGGTCGTTGTCGCGTGGGGCGCGTTCCTTGCGTGCCGGGCGTTCGCCTTCGGCACGAGGTTCGCGGGGTTCGCGCGGCGGACGCGGTTCCCTTGGCTCACGAGCCTCGCCATCGTTGGTGCGGGCGTTGCGCGTGTTCGACTTGGGAGCACGCTCACCGGTGGGAAACGGCGTGGATTCGGGTTTCCGCTCGGTCCGTGACGGTGGCACTGGCTCCTTGTAAAGCCCGATGGCCTTGAGGATTTTTTGCCAGAGGCTCAACTTGACCGGGGCGTACGTGCGCGGCGGACGTGGAGCTTGAGGGCGGAATTCCTCGGCGCGATTGCTATCATTGCGACGGCTTTGGGTGTTACTCCGGTCGTTGCGGGAATCGCGCGAGCCGCGATCTCCGCGGTCGTTTCGCTCTCCTTCGCCATTGCTCCGGCGGTTATCGTTGTTATTACTGTTGCGGTTGGAGCCTCCGCGTGAGCGGCGGCGACGGCTGTCTCCCGAGTTGCGGGAATCTTGTGTTGCGTTGGTTGACATGTTGTCAGTGGGGTCATGGTTTCAGGCGGCCCGGCGCGGCGAATTCAGGAGAATCCGGCAATGCTGGAAGGACCTCGTGCTTACCGGCATGACCCCGACTACCCGGCTTTTTGGTGCCGGGGTGAAGCTCCGCAGCTTGCGGAAGGAGACTTCACCCATGTCAGAAACACGCCGGCTTGCGCCGCCGCCCGTGAGGCAGGTGTTCCGACTTTCCCAGTCGCAGGCCGATTTCACGACCCGGGGAAATGGGGTGAATCTGTAGGCACTCGGCCGGATGCGGGTGTGGGAGGCAGGAAATACCCTCTCGCCAGGGAACCTAAGCGGATTTGGATTTTTGGCAAGACCGGATGGGTGGCCAGAAGAATTTAAGTGGTCCATCAAGTTTGAAATGGAGGCGGCCACGGTATTTTCCCACTTGGCTCTAAGCACACGCCGACGATCTCGTGAAATGGTAGAGGCATGAAAATGCCACTTGGGAGGCGTGAAGCCTCGCCGGGGCGAAGCGAGCAAATTTCAGAACGCCAATCATTTACCGCCGACGGCGACGCAGCAAGGCGAGCGCTGAAAGCCCGCCAAGCAGGGCGCTGGATGGCTCGGGCACGGTTGTCAGGCTGGCGTCGATAGGCGCACCGGAGGAATTGAATGCTACATATTGGCTATTTTCTTGTCCGCTCCGGAAGCCATGGTAGTTTGAAATCGTCAATCCGCTGATTCCATCAATGTCGTTGGAAACCGTGATCGGATTCGTCCCCTTGATGTAGATGAAAAAATTGTCGGTCGGCCCGAAGAGGGTCGCGAAAGGAATCGTCGAATAATTGGACCAGAGGGATTTATTGAAAACGCCGGAGCCGTTGTCGGGACCTAGGCTCCCGCCAATCCCGCCATACGCCGCATTGCTGACATTGATCGATACCGCGAAAGCGCTGACCTGAGCAGCGGAGGCCTCATTCAGGATATCAAGATAGTAATAGGTGTTGATGCCCGAAAGAGCTTCATAAACCTTGATGAGGCCGCCGGTGCCGGTAAGGGTAGTGCTTGGAAGTCCGATTACGGAGGTGGCAGATACGGTGGAAAGACCGGAGCAGAAAAATGCGGCACAAAGGAAGGAAGAGGCGTTGGTCATCAGGGTCGTCAGTGTTGTTTATTT
>JANYFB010000329.1 GCA_025362955.1 Akkermansiaceae bacterium | reverse complement strand
TGGTGGGCTTGGCGGCGGCGGGTTTGCCGGAAGGGGCAACACCGTCGGCGAGCTTCTGGCATGAGGTGGCGGCGGATTTTTTGCGGGCACTATGCCATCTACCGGAGGGCGTGGAATTTGTGTCTGCGGAGATCGAGCCACCATCATCGGCTCGCTTGGCCGAGTGGACGCTCAATGCGCCGCCGATGCAGGGAGGCGAGTATCTCACACCGGGTGTTCTCGCCGCATTGTGGAAGCGCATGGTAGCTTGGACAGCGGCGCGGGTTGCGGCAGCGGGCGGTCTTGCAGCATTTTTCGAGGTTTATGCGCCGCGTTGGGCGAGGGTGGGTCGGGTGACCCTGCACCTCGCGGAAAACAAGGGAGATGCTGGGTTTCCCTTCGCTTTCATGGCGAGTTACGCAACAGGTCTAACATCTGCGGGAAAAATCCGGCGGCTGCCACTCGGTAAGGCGTTGGAGGAATACGCCGGAGCACGCCGCAAGCAAGAGTTGGTGAAATTGCTCACCCCGCTGCACGCGGCGGCAAAACGCAGCGCGCTGATCCGCGATGTGGTGGATAGCGGCGATATTTTTCACCCGCTCGTGTGGACGCCCGGCGAGGCCTATGCCTTTCTCAGCGAGATTCCACTCTACGAAGAATCCGGTCTTCTGGCACAACTTCCGAACTGGTGGCGCAAGCGCTCCCGCCCGCAGGTGCAAGTGAGCTTGGATTCCAGCAAGGGCACCTCGGTGGGCATGGAGGCGCTGTTGAAATTCGACATCAACGTGGCCGTGGGCGATCAACGCCTGAATGCCAGCGAAATCGAGGAGCTGTTAGCTTCCGGCGAGCATCTGGTGCGTCTCAAAGGCGAATGGGTGGAGGTGGATCGTGAAAAACTGCGTGAGGCATTGGAGCATTGGAAAAAAGTCGAGCGCGAGGTGGGAGCGGGCGGAGTTTCCTTCGCGGATGGTATGCGTTTGCTGGCTGGTGTCCCCGCCGGCCTCGGTGAGCCTGCCGAGGAGGGTGACGAGGAAAGTGCATGGCACCGAGTGGTGCCCGGAGAGGCGCTGCGCGAAACCCTCGCTGCGATGCGCCAGCCCGAGGGGCTGGTCAGTCCGCAGCCGCCGGACTTGAGGGCGACGCTGCGCGGATACCAACTCGCCGGGGTGAATTGGCTCTGGCTCTGCTCGCGCCTCGGCGTGGGTGCTTGCCTTGCCGATGACATGGGCCTCGGCAAAACCATCCAAGTGCTCGCCATGCTGCTGCGGCATCGCCGCGAGGCCGCAGCGGACGCGCCACCATCGTTGTTAGTGGTCCCCGCATCGCTGATCGGAAACTGGCAGGCAGAGTCGGCACGTTTCGCCCCGGACATGAAATTACTCATCGCCCATCCATCGGAAACTCCCAAGGCGGACCTCGACAAGCTTGCGAAATCCCCTGCCACACGACTGCGCGGCATCGATCTGGTCATCACCAGCTACAGCATGGTCACACGGCTCGAATGGCTTGCAAAAAACAAGTGGAGCTGGGTCATACTCGACGAAGCTCAGGCGATCAAAAACCCAGGCTCACGCCAAACCAAAGCCGTCAAAACACTGCGGGCAAACAGCCGTGTGGCACTCACCGGCACACCCGTCGAGAATCGACTCGGCGATCTCTGGTCGATCTTCGATTTCATCAATCCCGGCCTACTCGGCAGCGCCACCCGCTTTCGTGATTTTTCCAAAAAACTCGAAGCCCGTGACCACTCGCGCTACGCACCCCTGCGCCGCCTCGTGACACCCTACATCCTGAGGCGCATGAAGACCGATCCCGGCATCGCGCCCGAGCTACCGGCCAAGACCGAAATGCGCGTATTCTGCGGCCTCGCGAAACCCCAAGCCGTGCTCTATCAGCAAACGGTTGAAGTTTTGAAAAAAGCGCTCGATAACCAGGAATCCAGCGGCATCCAACGGCGCGGGTTGGTGCTGGGCGCGCTGATGCGTTTCAAGCAAATCTGCAATCATCCGAGTTTGTTCACCGGCGATGGCGGCTACGCGGCGGATGCCAGCGGCAAGCTAGAACGCCTCAGCTCGCTGTGCGGAGAGATCGCCTCGCGCGGCGAAAAGGTGCTCGTTTTCACCCAATTCCGCGAGATGTGTGATCCGCTGCACGCGCATCTAACAAGTGTGTTCGGACGTGCCGGTCTCGTGCTCCACGGCGGCACCGCCGTCGCACGGCGCAAGGAGCTCGTGGCGGATTTCCAGCGTGAAAATGGTCCGCCGTTTTTCATTCTCTCGATCAAGGCGGGCGGCACCGGACTCAACCTCACCGCCGCATCTCATGTAATCCATTTCGATCGCTGGTGGAATCCCGCGGTGGAAAATCAAGCCACCGACCGCGCATTCCGCATCGGTCAGCAGCGCGGCGTGCTGGTTCACAAGTTTGTCACTCGCGGCACCATCGAGGAAAAAATCGATGCGTTGATCGCAGAGAAACAGTTGATGTCTAACGAGATCCTGGAGGGCGATGGCGGTGCCGCGCTTACCGAAATGAGCGACGAGCAAATCCTCTCGATGGTTGCGCTCGACCTCGAACGGGCAATGGAATAACAACCTCACAAAACAATGAGCCGATACGACAATTACGGATGGGCACCTTACGTGCCAGTGGCAGAACGCCGTGCCAAAGCCGCCAAGAAGATGGATCAGTTGCGCAAAAAGGGCGCGAGCATCCAGCCAGTGGTGATCGAAGGCAAAACCATCGCCCAAAGCTTCTGGGGCAAAGCATGGTGTACTCATCTCGATTCCTTCGGCGACTACTCGAACCGCCTGCCCCGTGGGCGCACCTACGTGCGCAACGGCTCCGTCTGCCACCTCGACATCGGCAAAGGCACGGTCGAGGCCGTCGTTTCCGGCACTTCGCTCTACACCGTCACCATGAGCATCCAGACGCTGCCCATGTCGAAATGGAAAACTGTTATACATCGCTGCAAAGGCGGCATCGGGTCATTGTTAGAATTGCTGCAAGGCAAGCTCTCCGACGCCATTATGGGCATCGTCACGGATCAAAACGACGGGCTTTTTCCCAGTCCCCGTGAAATCAAATACCAATGCACCTGCCCGGACCACGCTGGCATGTGCAAGCACATCGCCGCTGTCGTCTATGGCATTGGTGCCCGGCTCGACTCGCGCCCAGAGTTGTTATTCGTGCTGCGTGGAGTGGATCACGAGGAAATGATCGATACGGATGCCGCCGTCACCACAGCCATCGCCGCCGAGGGCACCGGCACATCACGCCGCCGCCGTCTATCCGGCGCGAGTTTGGACAATGTCTTTGGAGTGGAGTTCGATGCCGGTGAAGCACCGAATCCGTTAGAACCGAAGGCTGAAATAGCAGCGAAGAAAGCCGCAACAAAAACCGTAAACCCCACTGCAAAAAAGGCCGCCAAATCCGCACTCCGCTTCCGTGCCACACCTTTAGCGATTCGTAAACTGCGTGAGGGCCTTGCACTCAGCCGCCAAGCCTTCGCCGCTCAGATCGGCGTGAGCGCGCAAACGGTGATGAATTGGGAATCCAAGAAAGGCCCGCTCAAACTCCAAGCCGCCAAGCTCGCCGCCTTGCAAGCGCTTGCCGCGAAAGCGCAAGAGGCGACGGCGTTATAGTTGCCTCACTAACCTCTGCCTTACGCCGAGGCGTTTCCTACTTCAGAACCCTGCCTTCGGTCCAACGGAAAACCAAGCGCCACTGTTGATTTGATCGATTCTCATGCTTCAGCGCAGCGCTGGCTACAGATGGGCCGGACGCGGCGGCCCAGCCCTAGCAGGTTTTACGATTGCTGCGAGACGCAGCAACCACGCTCATGGGGAGGTGGCGAAGCATCGTTGGGGAGCACACGCGCCTCGCGGGTTGTCTTTGGCGCCCTCGCCGAAGACTGGCGTTGCAGGCCATTCCAAGCTGTTTTCGACGAGGGCGTCGAAAACCACACGCGAGGGCGCGTGTGCTCCCCAAGATTTTGAACCTTCGCGGCATCCAGCGATTACTACTTTACGAGACACTAGCGCTTCGCCGCGTCCGCCTCGATCCAGCTCCACAGACTCGCCAGCGCGAATTTTACGGAATCCTTCGCTGTCGTTAGATCACCGCCGGGGGCGTGTTTGCCGAAGAGGTAATACTTGATCTTCGGCTCGGTGCCGGACGGGCGGACGGCGAATGATCGACCATCCTCAAGGTCGACAAAAAGCATTTTTTCCTTGGGCAGCAGATCGCCCTCCTGGTCGTAGAGATCCTGCTTGGCAAAGTCGCGGACGCGGGTGACTGCGGAGCCATCGACTGCAGTCGGCGGATTTTCCGCGTAAGAGGCGGCGAGGGCTTGGATTTTCGCCGCTCCGTCCGCGCCCTCCATGACGAGGGATTTGCCGATTTCCAGATAATACCCGTATTCGGTGTAAACGTCGTCCATCAGTTGGGTCAGGGTCTTGCCGACGGATTTCGCATAGGCGGCGACCTCGGCAAACATGAGAGTCGCGCCGTTCGCATCCTTGTCGCGGACGGCGTCGGAGCCGAGGTAGCCGTAGCTTTCCTCACCGCCGAAGACGAAGAAGCGGGAATATTCCAAGCGCAGCGAGCGGGTCTGAGATTCAGTTAGCGAACGGTAGTCGCCCTTTTTTTCAGCGGGGATGGCTTCCTCGTATTTCCGCAATTTCGCGGCGATGTATTTGAAGCCGGTGAGTGTATCCACGATGCCGACGCCGAATCCATCTGCGATGGCATGCTGGAGTTCGGTAGTGACGAAGGTCTTCACCAAGACGGCGCGGTTGCGGTTCGCGTTGGTGAGCCAACCGAGTTCGAAGCAGGTTTTCAAGCGGTACCAAGCCATCAGCGAGCCTATCTGATTTCCTGTTAGCAGAACCATTTTCCCCGCAGCATCGCGGACGGCCACGCCCATACGGTCGGCGTCGGGATCGGTGCCGATCACGATTTCCGCGCCAGATTCCACGGCGAGATCGATGGCCATTTGCAAGGCCGGGCCGTTCTCCGGATTCGGCGATTCCACAGTGGGGAAGCGGCCGTCCTGGATGTCCTGTTCGGGAACTGTTAGGACGTCGAAGCCGAAGCCGCGGAGCATCGGGACATTGATGTGGCCCCCGGTGCCGTGGAGGTTGGTGAAGACGATCTTGGTGGACGCGCCTTCCAACAACGATGGCTTCAGCAGTAGGGTCTTGAGACGGGCGACATAGAGCGCGTCCATTTCCGCACCGAGGATGGTGACGGTACCGCGCTGGGATTCCGGCAGGATTTCATAAAATTCGCTCGTGATGGCGTTCACCTCCTTGACGATGCCCTCGGCGTGGGCATCGACGATCTGTGCGCCGTCATTGAAATAGGCCTTAAAGCCGTTGTCGTGCGGCGGGTTGTGGCTGGCAGTTAGAACGACGCCCGCATCAGCGCGGAGTTCGCGCACGGCGAAGGAGAGCTGCGGCGTGGAGCGCGGGCCTTCGAAGAGGTAGGCATCGCACCCGAGATCGGCGCAGACCTTGGCGCAGAATTCGGCGAAGTCGCGGGAGAAATGGCGGGTATCATGGGCGAAGACGAGGACGGCCTTGCGGTCCGGCCCGGCGAATTGTTTCGCATAGGCGATGAGGCCCCGGACGGCGCGGCTGAGGTTGTAGAAATTCATGGTCGCCGTGCCGGTGCAGGGATGCTCAGGGCGTCCATTCGGCCCCCCCGCGCCTTGCTCGGCCTTGGTCACGACGCGGCCGATGGTCCGTCCGCGCAAGCCACCAGTGCCGAAGGCGAGGGTTTTGAAAAAGCGGTCGTTAAGTTCTTCCCAAGCACCAGAGTTCACCAGTTCTTCAATCGCGAGCGGCGCGATGGCGCTGGTCGTCCCGGCGAGCAGGGCGGCGATGTTGGTTTTTGCGGATTCAAGCAGGCTGCCATTGGCGACCGCTGCATCAAGGGTTTCATGGATTGCGCTCATTTCAAACAGGATCGTAGGAGAAATCACGGTCATGGCAATCCCCCCGATGAATGGAATTCCCTATCGGTCCACAGAGGGTTCCGCTTGACTTGGCGCGGACCTGAATCGAGAGAGTCTGCATGAAAACAATCTTCTGCTTGATCGCGATGGTAATTGGCTGGACTCGGATCGAGGCCTCGGTGTTTCAACTCAGCGGCGATCTGAATTATGAAATCACCGAGCCGCGCTGCACCTTCAATCTGAACGGCTCAATCCAAAACAATACGCCGGGAACTTCCGGGACAGTTAAATTGGTCCTGTGGGCCACTCCCAATCCGTTTCCTTCCCCTGGTTATATCGTGGCGGAATATACGCTTGGCGAAATCAATGGGGGTAGTCAGTTCAGCGATTTTTCCCTGAGAACGACCTCCAATGTGCCAGCCGTCACGGGAAATTATTATTTCACCATCGCCGTTGCGGAATACACGTCCTCCGGATGGAGAAATGTGTTAGCGGCCCAGACCGGAACCCGCAGCCTTCAAAACGGGAACTTCAGCGATCAGGAAAAATGGACCATTCCCCCCGGCCCCTATCTCAAACCCGATGCGGCACTCAAACTGGGTGAGGTGCTGAAATTGACCGTGAAGGCGACCGATCAGTTGAACCTCCTCCCCATCGACTCGCAGGATAAATCGATCCTCACCGTGGGAACCCGGCCCGCGATCACCGTCAAGGACCCGCTCGGCACCCGGAACGCGACGCGGATCTACAAGGTGAAAACCGAGGTGCTGAATAACAAAAATGTGCAGGCCGCGGTGCTCGACATCGACTATGCCAACTCGAATTCCCACGCCACCATCACGCTTTATTTCCGGGCGAAGCACTCGGGATGCTACAAATGCGAGGCCACGGAAACTACGGGAACGGAGACCACTTGGGGCAATTTCACGTCCCAATGAAGCCAACGGCTTCGTGATCCGCGCTTGGGTTCGCCCGCTTTCATGCACCATCTTCTTCAAAACGCCGTCGCGAAGCGGGCCTCGATGCTGGATTCGGAAACGAATGCCATCCGCCTGGTCGATGGCCGCGGCGACGGTTTGCCAGGATTGATTTTGGAAACCTACGCGGGCAAATGGCTGGTTTCCACCACGGGCTCCCAGCTTGCCCCGCAGGTGCGTGAATGGATTCATGACCAAGGCGTTTCCTGTTATTGGAAACGGCTGGATCAACATCAGAAAGAATCGCCATCGCATCTATCAGGCCCGGCAGTGACCCAACCCTTTTTCATGTTAGAAAATGGCATTGCCTCGGAAATTTCCTTCCAATCCGGTTACTCGCAGGGGATTTTCCTCGATCAGCGCGACAACCGCGCGGAAGTCCACCGTCTGATGGCTCCGGGTCTGCGTTTGCTCAATACCTTCGCTTACACCGGAGCCTTCTCGGTCGCCGCTGCCATGGCAGGCGCGGAGACGACCACCCTCGATCTATCACAACCGTATCTCGACTGGGCGAGACGGAATTTTTCCCATAATAAACTCGATCCCGCCGCGCACCATTTCTGCAAGGGCGATACCTTCCACTGGCTCCGCCGCTTCGCGAAACAGGGCCGCACCTTCGACGGCATCGTCCTCGATCCGCCCACATTTTCCCGCGATGAAAAGGGCAAGGTCTTCCGCGTTGAGGAAAACTTCGGCGAGCTCGCGGCGCTTGCCACTGACATTCTTGCGCCTGGCGGTTGGATCCTTTGCTCCACCAACTGCCGGAACCTAGGCCTCAATGATTTTCAAAAACAACTCCGCAGCGTCATCCACCGCCCGATGGCAGCCCGCCACTCCGCCATGCCAAAGGATTTCACCGACGAGTCTTATCTGAAATCCGTGTGGCTGAAATCGTGAGTGAAAAAAGGGGTTCTCGGGCACCACCCGCCAAGTTGCAAATTCATCCGAACTTCCAGACTAGGTGGACGGTGATGCGTTCTTTTATGAGATTTCCCTTGCGCGGGACGAGGCACCTCTATCATGATTAATTTTGATATATTCATACTAAGCTCACTCTTCAACTTCGTAAAATCAAGTGACTAACTCCCCCAGCGAGTGGCAGGTTAAATTTTGGAGTAGGTTCTGCATCTGTTTATGAAATCTTCGAGTTTTCTCCCATCGCTGATGGCCGCAGTATTCTTCGGCCTGCTTCTCTCTGCGCCTGCCTCCGACTCAGATATCTACAAAAAAGCAGCAAATACGCTCGTTGCTGCAGTCAAGGCCGAGGCGAAAGAAAAGGAAAAAACAAATGGTGCGGAAATGAAGAGGAGTGGTCGATCCATTGTCACACAACTGGAGTATGCATTGTCACGGGAATCCCCGGATCAGGTAGAGGATTCATTGTATGGCTTCTCCACATATATCACTTTTGAAAAGAGCCAGCATGCGCTTGCCGATTTTAAGGCTATCATCCGTCATGAACGCGAAGCCCGGCACAACGCCGACATCGATACATTCGAAAAACTACTCACCGATATCCGCGAAATAATGATCGCAGCAAAGTCACCTGCCGAGCTTGATCCAGTCTTGGCACGCATCGACAAAGCCGCCAATTTCGTTGTTCACAGGTATTCCAGTATCAACGATATTTTACTGGATAAGCTAGAGCATGCTATCACTCAAGTGCGCTCGACGCGTCAATCCGTCACTACCTGGCAGAATTACCTTCAAGCGAGTCTAGCAGGGAATCCCGGTGCTGCCATTCATCTTCTTGAAAGCCTCGCACTACTGCAGCCGGCTTTCATCGCCCCTTCGGTGATTCAAGAGCGCATCACAATAGAACAAAGTCATCCCAGCAAACTGGATCGGATTTTGGCTGGACTCAATACCCTCGATGACATCGGCCCAAGCATCGAAACCCTCCAAAGTTATGTGAAAGCGGAGTCAAATTATGGCAGTGATGACCGAGTATTAAACTTGCTCGGAACCCTGATTCAAATCGAGGCGAGCTACCACGAATTCCAAGTGGGTATGCCGCTAAATTTGAGCAAGCTTGCATCCTTGGACACAAACACATCATCCATCGGAATCCCCCGGATCATTCAAATGAAATCCAATCTTCTGTTATTGGTGATTCCGGTATACGTGAAAGCGCCTATAGCTACCAAGGCTAGTCCGAAGGAAACGGTCACGGCTTTACTCGCTCGACTGATTGATGAGGCAAAAGAAAGGAAAGACTACTCCCTGTGTGAGAGAATCCGGCAGGCTCAGGCACTGCTTGTCAGGGATAACGACTCGCATATCATGTGGAGCGACAAACGCGGCGCACCGGACAATCCATCAGATGCTGGCCCGACAGGCCTTCAATACTATCTTGGAGCGCAACAGGAGATCCTTGCAGGACAATTCATGTTGGCTGTCTTCAGCTTGCATAAAGCAGTTAGATCCGGCGACGAATGCGTGCCCGTAGGAGATGTTGGTTGGCAATTGGGCGAGCTGAAGAAAAATCACCCGGACGACTATCAGCAGGGAATCGACAAATTTATGAAACTCAAATGACGCTTTCCCATGGGGAACATGACTGCCGGGCATACCTCTTTTCGTGGAGTGGGAGTCGGCGTCGAAAGGTTCTGTATGGAGCAGTTTGCCAGGATGCCAGAGTGGAAATAAACCAAAGTGATTGGTATTCGGGAGGCAATGAGACTTTCCGGGATCATTTGTTGAACCCGTGCCGGAAATGAATGGCTGGCCCAAGGACCGGAAATGGGCGACAGTCGCCCGGCAAGCCGCCTCTTCTGTCAGAGCTGAGGAGGGCCCAATAATCAGAAAGCCATGCTCCAAACTCGTGTGAAATCATGCCATGCTAAACCAGCCGATTCAGGTTGTGATCGATCCTTGTTAATCTTCGCAGGAATATCCTAACTCTTGTCAAAGCCTCAAATCTCCGAGCGAAATCTCCTGCTGCTCCTCGCGGCGGTGCAGTTCACGCAAATCATGGACTTCATGATCATGATGCCGCTTGGGCCGCAATTGATGCGCCAACTCGGCATTTCCACCCAGCAGTTCGGCGGGTTGATCTCCTCATTTGCCGTGACCGCAGGCATCGTCGGACTAGCCATGGCTCCCTTCGCGGATCGTTTTGATCGGCGTAAACTCCTGCTATTTTGTTATGCCGGATTCACACTTGGAACCCTCGCCTGCGGTCTTTCTAACAACGCCGCGACT
>JANYFB010000324.1 GCA_025362955.1 Akkermansiaceae bacterium | reverse complement strand
GTGTCGGCGGCCCTGTCGGCTCCGGGAAAACGATGTGTGTCCTGCGCCTCAGCCAGTGGCTCAAGGACGAGATCTCCCTCGCAGTGATCACCAACGATATCTAAACTCGCGAGGACGCCGAGTTCCTGCTTCGGGAAGGAGTGTTAGCAGCGGACCGGGTGATCGGCGTTGAGACCGGCGGCTGCCCTCACACCGCGATCCGCGACGATACTAGCATGAACATGGCCGCTGTCATTGATTTGGAAAACCGCCATCCGGATTTGAAACTCATACTCATCGAAAGCGGCGGAGACAATCTATCAGCAACTTTTTCTCCTGAGTTGGTGGATGCTTATATTTATGTGATCGACGTCGCCGAAGGAGATAAAATTCCGCGCAAGGGTGGTCCCGCTATCCGCACCAGCGATCTCTTGCTAATCAATAAAACCGACCTCGCGCCCTACGTAGGAGCCGACCTCAATGTTATGGCCCGCGATGCGAAAATGCAGCGGGGCACCCGGCCGTTTCTTTTCGCCGATCTTAAATCCGAAAAAGGGAAGGACGATCTCCTGGCCTGGTTGAAGCATGAATATCTCTTCCTTTAACCGGAGCGCGGAATTGATTTCGCCCGAAACCGAGTCCTGCGGAGTCAATGCCGCGCTCCCGGTTTCGGGCTCCTCTCTCAACGGCCACCTCGACCTCCGTTGCGAATGTCGGGCTGACGGTGGACCCGTCATTTCACATCAAAGTTTCCGTGCACCCATCCACCTCAGCAAGTCCCACATTGATCAGGGCCGACTCGTATTGAGCATTGTCAATCCCACGGCTGGATTTTTCGACGGCGATCATCTGGAGGCTAACATCCACGTCGCTCCTCGTGCGAATCTGGTTCTCAGCACGCCGTCCGCATCGCGGGTCTATCGGACGCGTTCCGGCGGGCCTGCGGTAAACTATCAGAATTTTCACATCGAAGAAAAAGCCTCACTCGAATGGATTCCCGAGCCATTCATCCCCCATGCCGGGGCGAGGTATGTGCAGCGGACGAAAATCGTGCTGCATCCTGCGGCAGGCCTGCTTTTTTTCGATTGGATCGCACCGGGCCGGGTGGCGATGGGGGAGATTTTCGCCTATCAACATCTGCGCTGGGAACTCGATCTTTTTCTCGGAGAAACCCTTGTCGCCCGCGAACGCCACGATCTCCGCCCCGCCGATGACAGCCTTGAGGCGCTGCGTGCGAAATTCCCGGCGGCTCATTATCTATCGGTTTATGCGGCGGGAGTGATGGCGGAAAACTGGCCTGATAAAGCTCTGGACGCGCTCAGCAGTGGCGATGTCTATCTCGGCCACGGGCCTCTAACTGGCGGTGTTTATGTAATCCGGGCGCTGTGCCGTGATAGTCTGGCAGCCAGGAAATTGATAGAAACGCTCCGTCCGTTGTTATACAACGCGGCGAATCTGAAGCCGCCGGGCTTGGGCAGAATTTTTTGTTAGCTGAGTTTTTTCCAATCTTCTGCGGAAACGCAGCATGGATCGGCAGCAACCCAGTGACCGGGAGAAATTTCGCGGAGCGAAAGGTCCATACCGATGGTTTCCTCGTAGCGCGAATAATTCATGCGATGGCCGAAGGCGCTGCCGGGCGGCGGGTCGATGGGGGAGGGGACGTCGCCTTCGAGCAGGATTTTTTCCCGTTTCACCATCGGGTCTGGCGAGGGAATGGCGGAGAGCAACGCCTTGGTGTAGGCATGGCGCGGGTTTTGATAGATCTCCTCGGCGGTGGCGAGTTCGACGATCTTTCCCAGATACATCACTGCTACGCGGTCGCTGACGTGCTTCACCACCGAGAGGTCGTGGGCGATGAAGAGATAGGAGAGTCCGAAGTCGCGCTGCAGTTCGACGAGGAGATTGAGAATCTGAGATTGCACAGAGACATCAAGCGCGGAAACCGGTTCGTCGCAGACGATGAGTTTGGGCTTCAGGGCGAGGGCGCGGGCGATACCGATGCGCTGGCGCTGGCCGCCGGAGAACTCGAAGGAATATCGCTCGGCGGAAGATACAGGCAGCCCGACCCGATCTAGCAGGCTGTTCACCCACTGAATGCGCTCTGCGCGGGTGCCGATGCCGTGGATCGCAGACGGCTCCTCGATAATCGCCCGCACGCTCATCCGCGGATCCAGCGATTCGGCGGGATCTTGGAAGATCATCTGGATATTGCGCCGCAGCGGACGAAGCGAGCTTTGGCTGGCGTGAGTGATGTCTGAACCGTCAAATAGGATGGTCCCGGTAGTGGGTTTGAGTAACCGCACCAAGGCTTTTCCCAAAGTGGATTTCCCACAACCGGATTCCCCGACGAGGCCGAGCGTCTCACCCGGAGCGATGTCTAACGAAACCCCGTCCACCGCGCGGACGGCTCCGGTTTGGCGCAGCAGAACGCCGGCCCGCACCGGGAAGTGGACGCGGAGATCTTTTACAGAGAGAAGAGGATGGGTCATATAGATCCTATAAGACTTATGTCGGTTGGTAACACTCGGGACAGATTTCCACCGAATGGCCGGGTGAAACCTCGGCGAATTTCGGCCGTTCGCGGGTGACGGGCGCGGTGCGGCCCATGCGCTGGCAGAAGCGGCAGCCGTGTGATAAATCCGCGAGTGCCGCGACCATGCCGGGGATGGTGTTGAGGACGGATTTCGAGGGAGTTTCGAGAGTCGGGATCGAGTGAAGAAGGCCTTTGGTATAAGCGTGGAGGGGATTGGAAAAAAGCTCTTCCGCGCTCGCCTGCTCGACGACGCGGCCCGCATACATCACGACGACTTCATCGCAGGTTTCCGCGATCACTCCGAGGTCGTGGGTGATGAGGATGGTGGCCATGCCAATCTCAGACTGGAGGCGGCCCATTAGATCGAGGATTTGGGCTTGCACGGTCACGTCCAGCGCGGTCGTTGGCTCGTCGGCAATGAGCAGCGACGGGCGGCAGGCGAGCGCCATGGCGATGACGACGCGCTGGCGCATTCCGCCTGATAGATGGTGCGGGTAGTCCATCATCCGCTTTTCCGGGGCGGGGATGCGGACGAGTTCTAACATCTCGGTAGCGGCGGCCCAGGCGTCTTTTTTCGAGAGCTTTTTGTGAATCCTGAAAACCTCGGCCACTTGGCGGCCGATGCGGTGGACGGGGTTCAGGGCGGCCATGGGTTCTTGGAAAATCACGCCAATGTCACCGCCACGGATTTTGCGGATTTCCAAGTCGCTGGCATGGGTGAGGTCTTGGCCTTTGAAATAAACGTGGCCGCCGAGAATTTTTCCTGCGGGCTGCGGGAGCAGGCGGACAATCGACATGGCGGTGACGCTTTTCCCGCAGCCGGACTCGCCGACGATGCCCACGGTCTTGCCGGCAGGCACCGAGAACGACACATGATCGACGGCACGGAGCAGGCCGTGATCGGTCTCGAAAGACGTGATGAGCTGTTCCACTTCCAAAATGTTTTCTGGAGACTGGCTCATGGCGGGGCGGTGGCTTCGGGTTGCTTGTTTTCTATCGGATTCACCCGGTAGTTATCAATGACGCGGGTGGACTCCTCGAAGGATTTTCCGGTACGCCGTGCGGACTGGGTCTCAGCCTTGATTTTTTCGTCGATCCAAAAGACGAAGACGTCATGAGGGTCATACACGACCGGCGGGCAGAAACGGGTGGTTTCGCAATCCGGCCACCTGACCCAGCGCCACGAGCCTATGCGGACAAAATCCACCGAGTAGGCGGGGACGAAAATTGCTTCGTCGTGCATGATCCGCTGTAATTTCCATGCCGCATCTTTGAGTTCTTCCGTAGTGCTGGCGGTGCGGACTTTTTCGCTCAAAAGATCGGTGTCCGCACGGCCCCAGACGAAGGTGTTATTCGTCTGGGGTTTTGGGTTGCCCTTTTCATCGAAGGCATTGGTGGAATGCAGGAACTGATGGAAATCTGGAACAGGAGGCGTGATCAGCCAACTCCCGAAGGCCATCTCGTGCTGCTTCTGCATTTCCTTTTTATAGGCGACGGTGGCTTCCAGTCCGTCCAGCCGGAGTTCAAATCCACAGGATTTCGCCTCCTCCCGCAGGATGGCGAAAATCCGGTCGTAGATCGGCATCCCAGGATACGTTAGAGAAACGGAGAGCCGTGTGCCGTCATCTTTCGTTAGAATACCATCGCGCCCTTCCTGAGTGTAACCGGCCTCGCGGAAGGCGGCGCGTGCGGCATCGATGGAAAACGGGCGAGCGATGATCGAGGGATCGCTGAAATTGACGTAGCCCTCATTGAAAGCGTTCAGCCGCTGATAGTCGCCGCGGAACATCACGTCGATGACCTTCTGCCAGTTCATCGCATGTTGGATGCCGATGCGCACGTTGCGGTCATTGAGCGGCGCTTTGTTGACGTTGATATAGAGTCCGCGAGGAACTTTGGGATATTGGTTATAAAAAGTGACGCGCTCGATGTAGCCCTTATAGACCGGCTCCATCTCGGATTTTTCATACCACAGTTCGGGTCGTGTTAGGAGATAGGTATCCAGCTCGCCGGCACGGAAAAGCTCGAAGGCCTTGGACTCGTCTCTGACCACGGTGCTAACAACCTTGTCGGGATTGTAACGGTATTTATAGTATTTCCGGTCCCTCGCCCACCAGTTTTTCACACGGGTCTGGGTGATGGAAACACCTTTGTTGATGTCCTGCGGCCTGACTTCGTAAGCACCGGTGGTGGGCGGAAATCTCCATTGATAGCGTTCTGCAAAATCCGGACCGTATTCCGAATAGAATTGCGGCGGATCGGGTGTGAGGCCCCCGGCGATGGCGGGAGCGTAAATTTTAGCTTCCGGCAGGGAGACGGATAGGGTGTGGTCATCATACATCGCGAGTTGTGCGATGTTTTCGCGGTAATACTGCTTGGCGTAGGGGTTGACGATGTTGTCGGAGACCCGCAGATAGACACTTACCAGAAAGTCACGCGCCCTCACCGGAACTCCATCGGAATAAGTCGCCTCAGGGTCGATATGGAAATAGATCGTGCGCCCGTCTTGCGAGGTAGCCCATTCCTTCGCAAGGCCGGGAATCATTTCCATCGTCTGCGGGTGGAGGCTTACTAACGGCAGGTCGATGTTGTCATAGAGATCGCCACGGAACGAGTTGTTAGAATTTTCTCCGAAGGGGCGGATGGTCGGGGGGAATGACTCGATGAATTTGCGGAAAACGCCGCCTTTTTGTGCGGCGGGATCACCGATCTCCGGCTGGTCCATGCCATTTTCCCAGACTAGGTCTTGTGGGATTTCTTCTATTTTCCCGATCTTCAGAAAGTCTCCGAGACCGAGGCGAAATTTCCATTTCTCCCGTTCCAACTGGAGGGTGGCCGCATGAAGTTCGAGCGCGGCTCTAGCAGTCCCTTCGGCGTTTGTTAGATCGGCGGTGACGCGAGTGACTTCCTTTTCCGAGGCGATCTGCTGGGTGATCAGCCATTGATTGATGTAGCGGTTGTAAACGGGAACGAAGGCGTCGAAATCCAGCTTGCGGGAGACTTCCCGGTCCTCGTGACGGCAGCCGCCGCCAACCAGCGCGATCACGGCCAGCGAGAGGAATATTAGGGTCGAAAGCAGGCGGCGCATCAGCGGTAGAAGGTAAATTTTTTCGGATCGACGGCTTCGCGAACCGCTTCGCCGATGAAGGTGATGAGAATCAGCATGCCGACGAGAATCGCAAAGGTCGAGGTGACCAGCCATGGGGCTGATAGATTTGAGAGCCCGTCATTGAGAAGGCGTCCCCAGGTCGCGTATTCCGGTGGCAGACCGAAGCCCAAGTAGTCGAGAGAGGTGAGGGCGAAAACCAAACCGGACATGGTGAACGGCACCACGGTGACGATGATCGCAACGGTATTAGGCAGAAGATGGCGGAACAGAATTCTCGGTGTGCCGGAGCCGAGAACCTTGGCAGCGGCGATGTAATCGCGTTCCTTGTCGCGGTAGGCGGCGGTGCGCATGAGAAACGTCATTTCCATCCACCCGAAGGCAATCAGGATGGTGAGGATGATAGGCAGGCCTTTGAACTGGTCCGGGACCATGCTTGATAGGATGATGACAATGAACAGGAATGGCATATTTGAAAGCACTTCGATGACGCGCTGCGCGACCAGATCGAACCAACCACCGAAGTATCCCATCATCATCCCGACGGTGATACCGATGAGGTAAACAATCGGCAGATAGATAACAGCCGCCTTGAAATTCACCTGGAGGCCACCGTAGAGATATGCCAACACATCATAGCCTTGCGAGGTGGTTCCCAGCCAATTCCCTTCCTCGGGGATCGGCGGCGCGGGGTGATATTTTACCGCACGGAAATCGCTGCTCTGCGATGCGAGGAAATTTTCCTTCGTTCCCGCCCCATTGTAGCGATCCGATACGAGGACACCGTCTTTGAAAGTGGCTGTGTAAACCGGCATTCCCTCCGCATTCCAGCCGTCGGCGGGACCGTTCAGGAGGCCTTTCCGCATGGTATATCGAAGGTGCGTTTTCGCCTCGGCGACATCGTAGTATTTCGCGACGAGGCCGTAGTAGGGTTTGCTGCTGCCGGACTCCTGATAGACGCTGTCACGCTGTATCAACTGCCGTGAGCGCGGCGGGAGAGTGTCGCCGGTGGGATCATAAGGAATGAGCGGCATGATGATCTGGTTGCCGCTGGATTTCGGCCATGTGCGTTTCAGCTTCCGATAATCCGCGGGGGCTTCGGCATTTTGATCCGTCACTCCGAAATCCTTGTTTTTCAAATCGCTGGGCAAGAAGGCAGGAAAGCTCCATTTTCCTTCATATTTCACGGCCAGCGCGCGTTTGCCGACGACGATCTGGTCGAGCGAGGCGAGTCCTCCCAGCACGATCAGGATGATGAGCGAATAGTAGCCGCGTTTGATATCGCAAAAGCGTCGGATGCGCCGCGCGGTGATCGGATTGCGCGGACCGGATGTGAACGAGCGGATGATCATCGCGAGCCCGCCGAGAATCAGTAACCCGGAGCTGAACCAGCCAAACCACGGGAAATCGTGGAATTTCAAGCCCGGTACAGTCCGGCTCACATCGAAGAACCACCGCGCCGTAGGAAAGGCGAGATTCATCCTCTCGCCCGCCACCGCGAGCGATCCGATAAACAGGCTGAGGAGTCCTAACAAGCGCATCATCACTCGAATTTAATTCTTGGGTCCACCATGGCGACGATGAAGTCGGAAATCACATGCCCTAACAGCATCAGGAAGGCGGAAATTGTGACCGTTCCCATGATTACCGGCACGTCGATGTCCACCACGGCTTGGTATTGCAGAAGTCCGAAGCCCTGGATGTCGAAAACCCGCTCGATCAGCATTGAGCCGCCGATGAAAATTTCCACCAAGCCGCCGAGGCTGGTGGCGATCGGGATCATCGAATTCCTGAACGCGTGGCCGAAGACCGCACGCGGGAAACTCGCCCCCTTGGCCACCGCGGTGCGCACGTAGTCGGCGGCGAGATTGTCCATCAGGTTGTTCTTCGTCATCATCGTGAGCATGGCGAAGGAGCCGACGATATAACAGATCAACGGCAACACCGTGTGGTGGGCCAGATCCTTGACTTTCGCCCACTCGCTGAGTTGCTCGAAGTCCGGGCTGGTCAGGCCGAACAGGGGGAAAAGGTTCATGCGCGCGCCGAGATGCACCAGCAGGATCGCCCCCAGCGCGAAACCGGGAATCGAGTAACCGAGGAAAATCAGCACCGAGCTGGAGGTGTCGATAAATGTCCGGTGTTTCAATGCTTTTAAGACCCCTAACGGCAGACAAATCGCGTAGGTAAGAAATGCCGTGAGCAGCCCGAAATAGGTGGCGACCGGAATCCGCGAGAGGATCATCTCATCCACCCGGTCGTTGTAGATCGTCGAGCGCCGCAAATCCCCTTGCAGCAGCCCGGAATAGCCGGACTGGAAAATCACGGCGCGTGGTCGGTATTCGGGAGGTTTTCCGCCGCCGGAATTCCGCCGTTGGTAGCGCTCCTGGCGGACTTTTTCCGTCTCGTAGCGGACTTTCCAACCTTCAGCCTCGATTGATTTGCCGCTGTCCTTGAAAACGGCGGAAATGACCTTGCCGTTTTCCTGTTTCACCAACACGGCGCGGCCGTCGCCCCGCAGCACCACCTCCGCGGTAGTCGCCGGATCGATCTCGCTGCCGATTTTCTCATCACCAAGATCGCCATATTCCCCCTTGGAAATCCTCAATTCACGCGGCATCACACCGAGCCACTGGCAGTAGGCAACGAGGATGGCTTTATCGAGTCCGTATTGTTCCTCCAGTTCTTCGAGTTGTTCCTCGCTGAGTCCGCCTTGGGCCTTGCTGGTGGATGACGAGCGCTTGCCACCCTGATCCGCGCCGCGCGCCGCTTCCTGTAGAATCCGGTCCATTGAGCCACCGGGGACGAAGCGGGTGATCGTGAAAACAAGCAGCGTGATGCCGAGCAGGGTCGGTGGAATCAGCAGCAGGCGGCGGAGAAAATAGCTTTTCAAAAGATTGTCACCCGTCTTCTAGCCCCCTGCTTGGATCATGCAAGCATGAGGTTCCTTGATTTCTTGCAACTGGGAGCGGATTTTCTGAAAATTCGCCTGCATTTCCGGGCATGGCCGTCATGCTCCGCAGCGTGATGCCCCGCTGTTTGTTGATGATTTCACTCGCCTGTTGTTGGCTCGGTTCCTGTCAAAAGGAAACTCAGGTAGAGCGGGCCAACCGTGAGGGGATTCTGCTAGTCGGAAATTCTGCGGAACCCAAGGCGCTTGACCACCAATTAGTGACCGGCGTGGTGGAGAGCAAAATCATCACCTCCCTGTTCGAGGGCTTGGTCGCGGCTGATTCGGCGCAGGATGACGCCACTCCACCCGGCGCCGCGATATCGTGGGAGCACAACGACGCCATGACCGAGTGGATTTTCCATCTCCAGCCCGAGGGAAAATGGTCGGACGGTGCGCCCGTCACTGCACAGGATTTCGTCTTCGCCTACAACCGCCTGCTGCACCCGGATTTCGCAGGGCCGTATGCAGAGATGCTCTATTTCCTCGAAAATGCCGAAGCCTTCAACAAAGGGAAAATCGCCGATTTCTCACAGGTCGGCGTCAAGGCGGTGGACGACTTCACCCTGCAACTGAAGTTGCGCGAGCCGGTCCCCTATCTCCCGTCGTTGACTCGCCACTATACATGGTTTCCGGTGCCGCGACACGTCGTCCTTCAGTACGGAAAAATGACGGATCGGTTCACGAAATGGAGCGTGCTGCCGAACCTCGTCGGGAACGGGCCATTCAAGCTTATCAAATGGCGGTTCCACGATTTCATTGAGGTGCAGCGCAATCACAATTACTGGAACTCCTCGAAAGTGGCCCTCAACGGCATTCGTTTCTATCCGATTGAAAATCCCTACACTGAAACCAGGGCATTTCTCTCGGGCCAACTTCACACGACCTATCAGCTCCCGTCCGACCTGATCCGGACCATGAAAAAAAACGAACCCGATCTCCTCCGCCAAGAGCCGTATGTGGGCACCACCTTCATTCGTATCAACACCACGCGGCCTGCGCTTTCCGATCCACGCGTCCGGCAGGCGCTCTCACTCACGCTCGACCGCGATCAGATTTGCGAACACATCATGGAGGGATTTTTTCCCGCCCATTCGTTGACGCCGAAAATGGGTTCCTATCAGCCCGAGCCCAAGCTGGCTTTCGATCCAGAAAAAGCCCGAGCGCTCCTTGCCGAGGCTGGCTTCTCGAATGGACAGGGTTTTCCCGTTTTCTCAATGCTCATCGCTCGCCCTTCCGCGCGTGCCAGTGCCGAGGCAATCCAAGCGATGTGGAACAAGCACCTCAACATCCGGGTGAACCTCCAGAACATGGACTGGGGCTCTTATGTTAGTGCGCAGCAATCGCTGAACTTCGACATGGCATCGGCGGGTTGGATCGGAGATTACCTCGACCCCACCACGTTCCTCAACATGTGGACCAAGGGAAATGGCAATAACAACACCGGTTGGAGCGATCCGCAGTATGAGAAACTGCTGCGCGATGCGGCCATGAAATCCGATCCCGCCGAGCGCTTTGCCCTCTTCCGTGAGGCCGAAGCGACGCTCATGGACGCCCAGCCGATCCTGCCGATTTCCTATCAATGCCGCAACTACCTGCTGCGTCCCGAGGTCAAGGGCTGGCATCCGCTACTGCTCGACAATCATCCGTGGGAAGCCATCCGCCTCGAACCCTGAACCGCCCTAACATTTTCATGCTCGCGAATCTCATCGGCCGCTTCTTCCAAGGAATCCTTGTCCTGTTTGTGCTATTCACGGTCACTTTTTTTCTGATCAAAGCCCTTCCCGGCGGGCCTTTCAAATCGGCGGAAAAGGCAATTCCCAAACACATCCGCGAGAAAATCGAAGCCTACTACGGACTCGATCAACCGGTGCAGGTCCAATATTTCCGGCAGCTCAAAAACCTCCTCCATGGCGATCCGGGCCTCAGCCTGCGACTCGAAGGCCGTGAGGTGACGGAAATTATTTCCCAAGCATTTCCCGTCTCACTCCGGCTGGGTCTCGCTGCCATGGCTATTGCCATCTGTGTCGGAATTCCGTTAGGTGTCATCGCCGCTTGGAAGAAAAACACCCTGCTGGATTACTCGGCGATGGCGCTGGCGATGATTGGTATCTGCATCCCCGCCTTCGTCATTGGGCCGCTGTTAGCCGACCAATTCGGCCGCCGGATGAATCTACTCCCCGCAATGGGTTGGGACCCTACCGATCCGACCTCGTGGGTGCTTCCCGCCGTGACTCTCGGTCTTGCAACCGCCGCCTACCTCTCCCGCCTCACCCGCGCTGGTATGTTAGAAATCCTCAGCCAGGACTACATCCGTACGGCCAAGGCCAAAGGCGTCGGTAGCTTCCGGATGCTGGTCCGCCACTGCCTGCGGGGCGGCCTTATCCCGGCGGTCGCCTTTATCGGCCCGGCCTTCGCGGGAATTATTTCCGGCTCGGTGGTGATCGAGAGCGTGTTCGCAATGCCGGGTCTTGGGATGCATTTTATCAAGGCCATCGAGGTCGGCGATTCGCCGGTCATCCTCGGCATTGTCATGCTTTACGGCACTTTGATCATCATCGCAAATTTCCTTACCGACCTCCTCGGTCTCTGGCTTAATCCCCGGCTCAGGAAGAGTTGATCGACAGAAAATCACAGCGCCATTGCCTACCTTCGTTTCCTAATAACCACCAACCTCTTCATGGAAAAAAGCAGCTCACTCTGGAAAGACGCCGGCCACCGACTCTCGCGCAATCACGCCGCCATGGTCAGTGTTGTGGCGCTTTTCCTCATCATCGCCGCCTGCATCATCCTGCCCGCCATTCCAGAATTCATTCAGGACCCCGACCTCCAGAATTTGCCTAACAAAAACATCGCGCCTTCCGCCGGCCATTGGTTTGGCACCGACCACCTTGGCCGCGACATTCTTTCCCGCGTCTTGTCGGGAGGCCGCATTTCCATCGCCGTCGGGCTCATCACTACCTTGGTTTCTGTCAGTATCGGAGTCTGTTGGGGCGCGCTTTCCGGTTACGCTGGCGGTAAGACCGACGCGTTCATGATGCGTGTCGTCGATGTCCTCTACGCCCTGCCGTTTCTCATCGTTGTCATCCTGTTAGGAAAAACATTGGAACCTCTCACCGCCCAACTAACCAAGCTGGCCGTCGCATGGTTCAGTCCTCCCGGCAGTGCCAGCGCAGCCATTAATAAAACCACCGCATGGGTCGAACCCATCACCACGCTGGTGCCGCTTTTCATCGCCATCGGCGCGCTCTCTTGGCTCACCGTTTCCCGGATCGTTCGGGCACAGGTCCAGAGCGTCGCGAAGCAGGAATTCGTCGAGGCCGCCCGCTCACTTGGGCTGGGCCATTTCCGCATCCTCTTCCGCCACATCCTTCCTAACACCCTGGGCCCGATCATCGTTTACACCACGCTTACCATCCCAGGAGTCATGCTGCTAGAAGCCACGCTCTCCTTCCTCGGCCTCGGCGTGAAACCGCCCTACAGCTCGTGGGGAATCCTGATCGACGAGGGAGCGAACCGCATGCTCTCCAATCCGTGGCTGCTTTTTTTCCCGACCCTGTTTTTCGCAACTACCCTCTTCGCACTCAACTTCCTCGGTGACGGCTTGCGGGACGCCCTCGATCCGAAATCCGCGAAGGATTGAGGAGGTGAGGATTTCCGAATAACGCGTGCATTCCGCCGCAGATCATGGTTTCAAACAGAAGATGAACCGACGTGCGGTGCAACTGGACGGGCTGAGAGCGATCGCGATGATGGCGATTGCTTGGGATCACTGGTGCCCCCGCACTTGGCCCAGGGTGTTTCCGTTCGAGCTGTTCTTGTTCTTTTTCCTAGTGCTCACGGGGTATTTGATCACCGGCTCCCTTCTTCGCGAGCGGGACCGTGCTGAGGCGCGGGGTGGGGCATGGAAAGCGGCAGCGTTAAAAACCTATCAGCTCAGGCGCGGGTTGCGGATCCTCGCTCCTTATTACGCGGCACTCGCCTTGGCGTGGGTGTTGTGGGTACCGGATGCCCACACGGCAATCTGGTGGTATGTGTTTCATCTGTCGAACATCCACATGGCGTCCCTCGGGTATTGGCCGACAGGGACAAATCATTTTTGGTCGCTCTCGGTCCAGCAGCAATTCTATCTGTTTTGGCCTTTCGTAATCTGGTTCCTGCCAAGGAAATGCTTGATTCCGGCGATGGTGGTTTTTTCCGCGCTTGGTCCGCTGTCCCGGATGTTTCATGATAATTTCCTGCCGTGGTTCGCCTGGCCGCAGGTGCTTTCATGGGCGACCTTCGACTACTTTGGGATCGGCGGGCTTTTCGCACTGGCGGTGCATCGTGGGATGTCACTGGAGAGTCCGGCCTTGCGCTGGCTGGCGGTCGTCACGTTCACCGGCTACCTCGGGATTTATTGGACGCATGAGTTGGGCGGGCCGTCTTACGGTCTGCGGGCATTCCAACAGACATTGCTTGCCATCGCGCTGTGTGGCTTCATTGCGGCAGGATCGGTGGGTTTTTCGGGAGTCGCGAAACGGGTGTTCGAGCATCCCGCGCTTCAAGTGATCGGTCGTCTTTCTTACGGGCTCTATCTGTTTCACAATCTCGCGCCCCTAGTGACGGGTAAAATCCTGCCATTTCTCTGGAACGGATCGTTCGAAACCGGGGTCGGAGCGATTTTTCGGATCACCCTCTACGCGGCTGTTACATGGGGACTCACACTTGCTTCGTGGCGCTGGATCGAGATGCCGCTACAAGGAGTCCGCGCGAAGCTGAAGGCGCAGTAGAGCGGAAATTTCACAGCGTCTCTGGTAAGCTCCACGAGCCATAAAGGCTTGAACCCTGAGGTGAAATAGGCAAAACGACGTGTGAGGAACTCGACATTCCCCCCGTCTCTCCACATTCTCCGCTCTCTGCCGAATCTGAAAAATTCACCCTCCTCCTGGCAACGACATTTCGATACACACTCTGCCTCCACCTATCCGACCCATCATGGCTTCCTCTTTCCTTCCGAAACCCTTCGCCCACAATTACGAAATCGCCCCTGAGTATTCGAAAAGCGCTGTTTATTTCTCCAGCGAGTTCGCCATCGACCAGAGTTTCAAGATTTACTCCGGTGGCCTAGGTTTCCTAGCGGGCTCGCACATGCGGGCCGCTGCCGGCCTCCGTCAGAATCTTTGCGGCATCGGCATTCTTTGGACTTACGGCTATTATAATCAGGCACGCGGCGAGGATCGCGAGCTAGCCGTGCAATTCCGAAAAAAGGAGTATGCCTTCCTTCAAGACACCGGCATCCGCTTCACCGTCCCCGTCCACGGTCACTCCGTCTGGGTGAAAGCGATGTTCCTACCGGGCGATATTTTCAATACGGTCCCCATGTTTTTCCTCAGCACGGATGTGGAGGAAAATGACGCGCTTTCCCGCGCCATCACCCACCGACTTTACGATCAGGACCATCTCCGCCGCATCGCCCAATACATCATTCTCGGTGCTGGAGGCGCGCGTCTCCTCGACGAACTCGGCGTGGACCCGGAGGTTTGGCATCTCAATGAAGCCCACGGACTCTCCGCCGCCTTCCACATTTACGAAAAACACCGCAGCACCGACGAGGTGAAAAAGCGCCTCGTTTTCACCACCCACACCCCCGAGGAAGCGGGAAATGAAAAACATGGCTTCAAGCTTCTCCACGATTTCTCGTTTTTCGGTGGGCTTCCCGAGGAAGAAGTGAGGAAAATCACCGGCATTGAGGGTGAGGAATTCAACCACTCACTCGCCGCCCTCCGCCTCGCCCGGATTGCCAACGGAGTTTCCAAACTCCACGGCGAGGTCTCCCGCCAAATGTGGAAATCCCATCCTGACATTTGCAAGATCACTCACGTCACTAACGCCCAAAATAAAAAATACTGGGCCGATCACGGACTCGAACATGCCCGCCTCCGTGGCGATATCGAGGAACTTAAACATCGCAAACGCGAACTCAAGGAACGCCTGTTCCGCGTCGTCGCCGACCAGACTGGCAAGCTTTTCAAGCCAGATGTTCTCACTCTCGTATGGGCACGCCGTTTCGCCGGTTACAAGCGCCCCGAGCTGATTGCCCGCGACATCAAACTTTTCCGAGAGCTGATTCATAACAGCAAATACCCGATCCAAATCATCTGGGCCGGTAAACCATTTCCCTTCGATTATTCTGCGATCGATACCTTCAACCACCTCATCCGCCTCACCCGCGACTACCCAAATGCCACTGTCCTCGTCGGCTACGAGTTGGAGCTTTCCCGCTTTCTGAAAAACGGCTCGGACATCTGGCTCAACAACCCCGTCGTCACCCGCGAAGCCTCCGGCACGTCCGGCATGACCGCCGCCATGAACGCCTCCGTCAACCTCTCCACCTACGACGGCTGGGTCTGCGAATTTGCTGAAGACGGGAAAAATTCCTTTATCATCCCGCCCGCTGATCCGTCGCTCACCCACGAGGACCGCGACCGCCACGATCTACTGGGTTTCTATCAGGCGATGAATGAGCAGATTCTTCCCCTTTACTACGACAACCCGGAGAAGTGGAACCACCTCGTTCTCAATTCAATGAACGACGTCGTTCCATTCTTCGACGCGGATCGCATGGTGGACGAGTATTATAAAAACATCTACGCCACCTCCTGAACGTCGTTGCTGCGTCTCGCAGCAACGAATCATGGGAGCCTCCGCACTCCCATCAGTCCATGAATTCGCAAGATCTAGCAGCCACCCTCGCCACCCTCATCGGCGAGGATAAAGTCACCACGTCCGGAGAAATCCTCGCGCACAACTCGGGTGACAAATGGTCCGCCAGCCACCTGCCAGACATCGTCGTTTTTGCGGAATCCACTGCCGACGTCTCCGCCGTCCTAACAATCGCGAACGAAAATCAAATTCCCGTCACCACCCGTGGCGCGGGCTTCGGCTACGTCGGCGGGGCGGTCCCGGTCCATGGGGGCATCGTTCTTTCCACTGCGCGGATGAACAAGATTCTCGGCATCCATCCAGAAGACGGAGTTGCCATCGTTCAACCCGGCGTGATCACTGGCGATCTCCAAGCCACCGCCCACGCCGTCGGTTGGGAATATCCGCCTGATCCCGCCTCGCTCAAGGATTGTTCCATCGGCGGAAACATCGCCACCAATGCCGGCGGCCCGCGCTGTTTGAAGTACGGCGTCACCCGCAGTTACGTCCTCGGCCTTGAAGTCGTGCTCGCCTCCGGAGAAATTCTCCGCACCGGCGGACGTCTCCACAAAAACAAAACCGGATTCGACCTCATCGGAATTTTTACTGGCTCGGAAGGGATGTTAGGCGTCGTCACTGAGGCCACGCTACGGCTGATTCCCAAGCCCGCCAGCCGCGCGATGCTTGCCGCCATTTTCCCGGAGTTCGAGATGGCTGCCGGAGCCGTCCAGGCCATCCTCAATGCCGGGCACCTTCCATCCGCTCTCGAAATCACGGACACCTTCACTCTCGCCGCTGCTAGAAAAAAACTCGGAGCCGAGACCTTCCCGCCCGGCGATGCCCATCTCATCGTCGAAATCGACGGCCGGCCCGCCGCAACTCTTGCCGAGATCGAAGAACTCCATCACCTTCTAACCGAACTTGGCGCCACCTTCATCGAGCGCGCCCCTGACGAAGCTTCCTGCGAGCGCATCTGGAAACTCCGGCGTGAGTTTTCCTTTTCCCTCCGCGATACCGGTCTCACCAAGCTCAACGAGGACATCGTCGTCCCGCGCTCCAAGCTCGTCGAGCTCGTGACCTTCGCTAGGAAGTTGGAAAAGGACACCGGCATCCCCATCGCTTGCTTCGGCCACGCTGGTGACGGAAACATTCACACCAACCTCATGGTTCGCGACTACGAGAACCCCGCCATCCGCGCCCACGCAGATGCCGCGCTCGATCTATTATTCACTTGGGTTCTCGCCAACCACGGAGCCATCACCGGCGAGCACGGCGTCGGCTTGGCCAAAAAACCGTGGATCCGCCAAGCCCTTGGCAAAGTCTCCTTCGCCACCCATCGTGCGCTCAAAGATGCTCTCGACCCGAACGGCATCCTGAATCCCGGGAAGTTTCTGGATTGATAAAATCTACTCGGGTCAATCCGTCGCGTTAGGCGACCCGGATCCTAAGACGGTCTGGGTCGTTTTGAAGTGGAGTTTCGCGACTTTTCCCAAGACTTCCTGACCGTCACGGGCGACGAGTTCTCGGGCTGCTTGGATGACGGCATCCGAGGCTCCTAACGGGAGCTTGATGCGGCAGGCAGTGGAGGTTTTGTCGATCCAGTCGATGAACCGTTCGCGGGCGAGGATGGAGGCTGCGGCGACGGCGGTGTCGGATTCGCCCTTGGTGCGTTGTTCGAGCTGGATCGTCAGGCCTTTCTCCTTGAGTGCCCGCTGGAGAATTTCGGGGCGGGCGAACTGGTCGCTGAGCGTGCGCGGGCAAGCGGGGCGAGCAGCCGCAAGGGTTTCAATGGCGCGAGCGTGGCCCCAGGCGAGCAGGCGATTGAGGTTTTTGAATGAGCCGTGCATGGTGTTGTAACGCTCCGGGCCGATAGAAATTACGGCCGTCGTGCATCCTGGCGTAGCCCGGATGATGGCGGCGAGATGGCGAATGCGTGCAGCACTGGTGACCCGTTTGGAATCCATGATCCCTGCGTCTATCAGGTGCCGGGCGATGGCCGCGTCCGTGTAGGTGCCGGCGATGACGAGCGGGCCGAAAAAATCACCTTTCCCGCTTTCGTCGATGCCGAAGTGAGGCTCGAATTTATCGGGTTCTAAAATATCCTCGTAGCCTAACTTCGCCACGCCTGTTACTTCGGGTTCGAGGGTGAAACGGATGAAGTCTTCGGTGTCCCTGCCTTGGATCAAAACTTTTGGACCCTTTTCGTAAACCGTCACGTTGAGCTTGCCCTTGCGGGCGGAGAACAGGGCGTAGGGCTTAAATTCGAAATCATAACCCTGCCGCTCCAGCACCTTGCGCAAGAGGTCCGCTTGGGCGGCGGTGAGAGGCTCGGTGTGGGTGGTCACTGGAATGGATACTAGGATCCGGAGGTGAACAATCAAGAATTGTGACGATTTGGTTGATCAAAACCCCTTTTGCGGGGTCTTCTCAAACGGCTATCTAATCGCGAAATGACATCTCTCGAAATTTCCGACGTCGAGGCTAACGGAATTCAAATCGATACCGCCTACCTTCTCCGCCAAGTTTCCACACTCGCGCAGGTGATCAGGCAGGAGCGAACGTGGAACGAGTTTGGCGAAAAGGTGGGCCGCGATTTCAGAAGCTCCACCCCGACATTGCGAGTGGTAAGTGAGGAAGGAGAAGTGGAAACTCCCGTGAGGCAGTCCACTTGGACCCGCGCCAAGGAACTGATCCATTCAGTGCTTGCGGGACGGGAACCAAAGTACGATGCGATCCGCAAGCGCCTCGGAAATCTGCGCGAACCTTGGACTCCGGCACTCCTTTCGACCCTCAGCTTGTGGTTGGCTGGAGTGCTGGGGATTTCCGTTTCAGCCACGATTCCGATGGTGGCGGCGATGCTTTACGCGGTGGCAGAAGCCTCGGGAGATTGCGAAATTCTGCTGTCCCGTTAGATTCATGCTGGATTTGCGGGTGTCGTTTATCCTTGGCAAGGGGGGAAATCCTCACAAATCTACTGACAGTTCATAACCATTTCCCATGTCCATCCTGATCGGTTGCATCTTCGGTTTCATTATTTGGTTCCTCATGCGATACCTCGTCGCCGGGATTTACACCGTCGATCAAAACCAACGCGCGGTGAAAACCAGTTTTGGCCGCGCGGAGCGGATCGGCAACCTAACAACCCTTGATGATCCGGTTTCCGATATGCTCAGCGACGATCAAAAAAGCCGTTATGCCTATCCACAAGTCCGCGTCATCATGCCCGGTGGGCCGTATTTTAAATGGCCCTGGGAACGGATTCATAAAATTTCCATCGCCACCGAGACTGTCAACATGGCGTGGGATCCCGAGGATGCGTCTGCGAATTATAACAACACGATGTTAGAGGCGGTTACCAAGGACCAACTCAACACCGGACTCACCGGCCAGATCCGCTACCGCATCGCCGAGCGCAATCTATACGCCTTCATCTTCGGCATCAAGAATCCCTACGCCCACGTCATGGGCTACTTCGTCTCGGTGCTGCGCGAGCGGATTGCCAACTTCGAAGCGCCGCCCGTCCCTGCAGAGGAAGGTGCCCATGATACTGCGGCGGTCATCGGTATTTCCATCAATGACCTGCGGAAAAACCTGCGGGATCTCAACGAGCACATGGATCAGGAATGCACCTCGTCCGCCGCGCGCTACGGCATGGTGTTAGACGCAACACTGATCACCAGCATCGACCCGCCGCCTGAGGTCGAGTCCGCGCTCGCAGCGATCAATACCGCTTACAACCAGGTTTCCTCAGACATCAGTCTGGCCCAGGCTTCCGCCGACCAGAAAATCGTCCAATCCAGACGTGCCGTGGAGATCGAAACCCTCCGCGCCCAAGCCGAGGTCGAGCCTCTTGTCCGACTCGCCAATCAACTGATGGACCTGAAAAGCCGTGGCAGCGAGGCTCTCCGCGCCTACGTCCGCAACGTCCGCCTCGCCTTGTTTGAAAAGGCCCAGCAAGTTTTCGTGGAATCCAAAAAATGAACTTCCTCATCGCTGTCGCCGTCACCTTCGTCGGGTGTTTCATTGCTTTTCCGATCTTGTTAGGACTCGCCCGGATGCTGGGCCTCTATGCGATTGTTTATGAGCGTCAATGCAACGTGTATGTCCTCTTCGGCAAGGTGCTTGCCACCATCGACGAGCCGGGTTTCCACTTTCTATTATTCAAGTTGGGTCCGGCCGCTTTCATCGTGAACTGGCTGGGGAAATGCCATGTATTAGACATGCGCCTGGATCAGGAATACCTCCGCAGTCAGCCCGTCAATTCCGAAGAAGGCGCTCCCATGGGCATCGGCATCTGGCATGAAATGTTCATCAGCGATCCGGTGGCCTATCTATTCAAAAACAGCGACCCGCGTGGTTCTCTATCAGCGAATGTTAGTAACTCTACCGTCCGCTGCCTCAGCAACATGCCGCTCGCCCTGATGATGGTGAACCGCCACGCAATGAGCGACAACGTCCGCAATGAAGTCTCCCCGAAGTCCCACGAATGGGGCTACAAGCTGGGCTCGATTTACATTAGAAAAGTGCATTTCCGGGATGTCGGGATGATCACCCAAATTGAGAGCAAGGTGGTCAACCGCCTCCGCCAAGTGACTTCCGCCATCAAGCAGGACGGCGCGAACCAAGTCAGCATCATTACCAGCACGGCCGAGCGCCAAGCTGCGGTCGAGTTTGCCAAGGCGGCAGCCATCCGTCCGCAGATCGTCGGCGAGGCGCTGCAACGGATTTCCCAAGACGAGGATGTTTCCGAAGCGATGTTTGAAATCCTTGAAACACAGAAAGTCATCGGCAGCGGTGCGCGTCTAACGGTGCTCCCGCGGGGTGGAGAATTTCTCGCGCAATTGATCGCTGGCCAACCGGAAACCCACGGTGGATCCAAGACTCCGCCGAAGATCCATTAGAGTTGGAAGTTTTTTGCGTAATCGGAATTCCGTGTGAGACTGGGCTAACATGCTCGGTAAAATGTCAGTCTTCATCCTCGCTCTATTTTTCATCGCCGCGGGGGCGAACCACTTTATCTCGCCGGGCACCTATCTACCATTGATGCCGGATTATCTGCCGTGGCATCTGCCTTTGGTATATCTCAGCGGTGCTGCGGAAATGATGGGTGGCATCGGAATTTGTTTCCGCATGTCCCGGAGACTCGCAGGATGGTGGTTGGTCGCCGTGCTGATTTCGGTATTTCCCGCCAACCTTCACATGCTGATCAATGACGTTCCGATCAACGGGAAAAACGTGCCGATGTGGATCTATTGGGCGCGGCTTCCCTTGCAAGGACTTCTGATTGCGTGGGTTTACGTGATTTGTGTGCGCGGCAGGAGGAAATGATCCAGCCAACTCTGCGCTTCTCAGCGGCGGCCCGCTGGGTTCAAATCCCGCCGCCCGCCCAATGTCCGAGAATTTCTACCAACAGACCACCGCCGCGCCGCCCACGCCCTTCGATGTCTCGCTGCGGCCCCCTGCGTTTTCCGAATTCATCGGTCAGGAAAAGATCAAGGACCGCATTCTTCTCATGCTGGAGGCGGCGAAGGGCCGGGGCGATGTCCTCGACCATGTGCTTCTATCAGGTCCACCGGGATTGGGGAAAACCACACTCGCCAATCTCATCGCCCGCGCCGCCGGGACGCAGCTTCATACGACTTCCGGCCCGCAAATCGAGAAAGCCGGCGACCTTGCGGGAATTCTAACGAACATCCAGAAGGGCGACATTCTTTTCATCGACGAAATCCACCGACTCCATCCGGCCATTGAGGAATACCTTTATCCGGCCATGGAGGATTTCCGCCTGGACATCATCATCGACTCCGGCCCCTCTGCGCGATCGATCCAGATCAATTTGCCACGCTTCACCCTCGTCGGCGCGACCACCCGATCCGGGATGCTGACCGCCCCGTTGCGCTCGCGCTTCGGTCTGGCGAACCGGCTAGATTACTACACCCACGACGAATTAGCGCAGATCATCGAACGCTCGGCAGGTCTGCTAGATGTGCCGATTGAGCGGGCCGGTGCGCTCGAAATAGCCTCGCGCTCGCGCGGCACTCCGCGGGTTGCGAACGCGTTACTGCGCTGGGTCCGGGATTTCGCCCAAGTCCGTGGAGAAGGCTTCATCGACGGAAAAATCGCGGACGCAGCGCTGGCAATGATCGAGATCGACTCCCAAGGGTTGGACGAGATGGACAAGCGGTTGTTAGAAGTGCTAATCTATAAATTCAACGGCGGACCGGTCGGCCTCAACTCGCTGGCAGTCGCCGTGGGCGAGGATGCGGCGACCCTTGAGGAAGTCCACGAACCCTTCCTCATCATGCAGGGATTCCTCATGCGGACTCCGCGCGGACGCACGGCAATGCCTGCCGCTTATGAAAAAATCGGTGCGCCCTTACCCGCCGTCCGGCCCGATGATCCGCAGACGAGCTTGTTTTAGATCGTTTGCCAAATCAACTTGCCGCCATTTCGCCGCGCCTGGTGGCGCGCCTCTGAAACAAGGAGCGGCGGAATCCAGATTCCTGCGTTTGCAGACATCGAAAATCACGCGAAGCGCACCCCGGATGGAGCGATCCGGGCAGGAGTCAGCATAGGCTAGAGTAGTTGGGAAATGGGCCGGGGGCGCGATGCCGGTTTAAACAACGATACCGGAGGATTGTCCACGCTCCGCTCCGGCCATGCCAGTCTGCATTTTCCTCTTCCGGAAATGAGATGATGAGGGTGGCACGCCGCCCACCGCACCCACCCAGCGAAAGGCTGAACTGCATGGGAGATTCTATGGCTGGAGCTCGAAGAGAGCGAAGCCTTTGAAACAAGAACAGGCGTGCTTAGGGTTTCCGTGGGCTACCGCGGTAACACGAAGTATCCGCAGCCTATCCAACATTAAATACATACCTAAACACGCCATGAC
>JANYFB010000319.1 GCA_025362955.1 Akkermansiaceae bacterium | reverse complement strand
GTTGAAATTCACGACCCAGGTTTCAAGCGCACGATCCGCGTGGAAAAGTCAGGCTCGAATTCGACTGTTGTTTGGAATCCTTGGATCGAAAAATCCAAGCGCATGGCGGACTTCGGAGATGACGAGTATCTCCAAATGGTCTGCGTGGAATCCGGCAACGTCGCCGCTAATCACATCACGCTGCCCCCCGGTGGACGCACCGCCATGACGGTAGAAGTGAGCAGTGAGAAGCTGGCCTAAGCACCACCCAGCCGTTCGAATTGGAATTGTCGGGGCGTCCAAGGCTATTTAGTCTTTTGCATTCATGGCTCTTCACCCGAAATTCCCAGCTTCGCCATACGCCCCGCTTATCCCAGCCCAGCGCTGGTTTCCCGCTGATGAAACGCTCCGCAGTCATGCTTACGAAAAGTTACTACCGCCACTGGTAGCCAAGATCCGGGAGGAAGTCCACACATGGCGAAATGAAGGCTATCAAGGAGCCTCCCAAACATCCATCGCCCTGCTCCAATGGTGGTTTGAAACCGACCACCTTCTCGAAACCGCTGACGGCTCGCTCTCACCATTTCAGTATTACTTTGCCCAGCGTGAAGCCGTGGAGACGGTCATCTGGCTCCACGACGTGCGGAAAGCCCGCGACAAATTCGACCTCCTCCGTTTCGATGCCTCCGGCTCGGTGTCTCACGGCATGTTCTCCGAAGACTGGCCACGTTATGTCCTGAAAATGGCAACAGGCGCGGGTAAAACCAAAGTCATCTCGCTCCTCATCGCCTGGAGCTTTTTCCACAAGCTTTACGAACCGGACTCAACCCTCTCCCGGAACTTCCTCGTCATCGCCCCGAACATCATCGTTCTTGACCGCCTCCGCGCCGACTTCGACGGGCTGAAAATCTTCTTCAACGATCCCATCCTCCCCGATAACGGCCACCATGGCCAAAACTGGCGCGACGATTTCCAACTCACGCTCCACATCCAAGACGACGTCCGCGTCCTTCGCGATACGGGAAACATCTTCCTCACCAATATCCACCGCGTTTTCCTCGGCGACGTGCCGGAGCCATCGCTGGATGACGACGATCTCCGCGATTACTTTCTATCCGATGCCTTCGGCGCCAAGCCCTCCGGCAAGACGACCGACAGCAAGACCGACCTCGGCGAGATCGTCCGGGAAATCGAAGAACTCGCCGTCTTCAATGACGAGGCGCACCACATCCACAATCCCAAGATGGCGTGGTTCAAGTCCATTCAAGACATCCATCACAGAATGCTCCAGAAGGATTGCCGCCTCACCTTGCAAATCGATGTGACCGCCACACCACGCCATGACAACGGGGCAATTTTCGTTCAAACCGTTTCCGACTATCCGCTCGTCGAGGCCATCTACCAGAACGTCGTCAAGCATCCCGTCCTGCCGGATGCCGCCAGCCGCGCGAAGCTTCACGAGAAAAAGACCGCCATCTTCTCCGACAAATATGCGGACTTTCTCGCCCTAGGCGTCGAGGAGTGGCGCAAGAGTTATGCGGAACATAAAGCCATGGAACGAAAAGCCGTGCTCTTCGTCATGGTGGACGACACCAAAAATTGCGACGAGGTCGGCGAATATCTTCAAAAAATCTGCCCTGAACTGAAAGGCGCGGTCCTAACGATTCACACCAAAAACAACGGCGACATCTCCGAAGCCTCCTCCGGCAAGAACAAGGAGGAACTCGATCTCCTCCGCAAACAATCCAATGAGATCGATTCGTGGAAATCTCCCTTCAAGGCCATCGTCTCCGTCCTCATGCTCAAGGAAGGCTGGGACGTGAAAAACGTCACCACCATCGTCGGCCTCCGCGCCTATGCCGCAAAGTCTAACATCCTCCCCGAGCAAACCCTCGGCCGTGGCCTGCGCCGCATGTATTTCGGCAGCGACGAGCGCGAAACCGTCTCCGTCATGGGCACGCCTGCCTTCATGGAGTTCGTCGAAACCATCCAGAGCGAGGGCGTCACCTTCGATCACGTCCCGATGGGTGCCGGAGCCACTCGCAAGGATTCGCTCATCGTCGAGGTGGATACCGAAAGCACCGACAAGAATCTAACCGAGCTGGAAATCCCCATCCCGAAACTCACTCGCCGTTTCCAGCGGGATTTCAAGGATCTCCATGATCTCGATCCATCAGCTTTAGGAAACAAGCGCCTGCCCCTGAAACCGTTCACCCCCGAGCAAACCCGTGAGATCGTTTTCAAGACGATGCTGGATTCGGCAATCCACCACACCATCCACCTCGACGGCTCCGGCCCCGCCGACTACCGCTCCGTCGTCGCCTTCTTCGCCCGCCAGTTGCTCAAGGACCTCCGGCTCGTCGGTGGCTACGACGTGATCTATCCGAAGGTGCGGGACTTCATGAAATTCCATTTATTCGAACCACCGATGAACACGGATAAACACGGATCAAAAAATGACGAAAAATCATCTTTCTCCGAAACCATCCGTGTTCATCCGTGGTTCCTCTTCATGCTGGAGTCGATCTTGAAGACCCCGTCGTCATCCGGAATCTATCCGAACCGGATGCCGGGAAAATCCTCTATGATTCCTTCAAGGCCGCGATGAACGCCCTCACCATCTCGGATACCGGCACCACCCGCATCGAAGACTACATCCACCTTCAGAACACCCGCCCGTTCCGCACCGAGCACCGGCCCTTTCTAGCAGCCCAGAAATCCATCTTCACAAAAATCGTCGGCGAGGTGAATGCCGGGGGCTTCGAACTCGCCTTCGCCGCCTTCCTCGAAGCCGCGCCGGATGTGCAAGCCTTCACCAAGAACTACCTCGCCATCGGCTTCAAGTTTGACTACGTGAAAGCCAATGGCGACCTCTCCAACTACGTCCCCGACTTCATCGCCCGCGATTCGAACGGCACCGTCTGGATCATCGAAACCAAAGGCCGCGAGGAACTCGACCTCCCGCAGAAAATGGCCCGCCTTAGCCAATGGTGCGCCGATGCCACCGCCGCCGAGGAGAATGGCACGCGCTATGATTTCATTTACGTCGATCAAGCGGGTTTTGAGAAACATAAGCCCAGCACTCTGGCGGGTCTCGCCATCAGTTTCACGGAATACAAAGCATGACCATGAGCAATCAGCCTACGAATGAATTTCTAATCGGTCTGATTTCCGAATTGCGGAAACAGCCTGCAGAAACCGCGTGGCTGGAGTTCAAACACAACAACGCAAATCCCGAGGACATCGGAGAATACATCTCCGCTCTCGCGAACATGGCGGCTATTGCTGGCAAAGCGAATGGTTATGCAGTGTGGGGAATTGAAGACATTACCCATCGTGTTATCGGCACTTCTTTCCGCCCCTCCAAAGAGAAAAAGGGCAACGAAGATCTTTTCAACTGGCTGGTCCGCCTCCTCACTCCAAAGGTCTATTTCCAGTTTTATGAGTTAGAGTATGAAGGGCATCCCGTGGTCTTGCTCGAGGTTCCCCGGGCTCCCGGTCGTCCCGTGCAGTTTCAAGGGATCGAGTTCATTCGCATCGGCTCTTATCGGAAAAAACTCAAAGACCAGCCCCAGATCGAAAAGGAACTTTGGCAAGTTTTCGATACCACCCCATTCGAGGAGACCTTCGCTAAGGAACACATGGATCCCGCCGCTGTGCTTTCACTTCTTGATTATCCCGCTTACTTCGATCTCCTTGCGCAACCACTCCCAGAAAATCGTAGCCGTATCTTGGAGCGCTTGGAAGCAGACCGGATGATCGCCAACGATGGTGCCGGTGCTTGGAACATTACCAGTCTTGGAGGCATCCTTTTCGCTAAGGATCTGGATTCCTTCCGACCTCTTGCTCGGAAAGCCGTCCGGGTCGTCATCTATTCTGGAAAGAACCGCTTCAAAACCATCCGGGAACAATCCAGCCGGAAGGGCTATGCAGCAGGGTTCACCGATCTCATCGAATTCATCAACTCCCTCGTCCCGCGCAATGAAGTCATCGGTCAGGCACTTCGTAAAGAATTACCGATGTATCCAGAACTCGCCATCCGCGAGCTTGTCGCCAACGCCATCATTCATCAGGACTTCGCCATCACGGGGGCTGGCCCGATGATTGAAATTTTTTCAGATCGCATGGAAATCACCAATCCCGGTATTCCCCTCATTCACACAGATCGCTTCCTCGACAGCCCACCCCGTTCGCGAAACGAGGCCCTCGCTTCTTTTATGCGCCGGATCAATGTCTGTGAGGAGCGGGGCAGCGGAGTCGATAAAGTCGTCCAACTTACAGAATATTTTCAACTTCCCGCACCTTTGTTCGAGGTTCCCTTGGACTCCACCCGGATTGTCCTTTTCGCCCATCGCTCCCTGTCTGAAATGGACAAAGCGGATCGTACCCGTGCCTGCTACCTCCATGCCTGTTTGAGATTCGTCGAGCGTGATCCCATGACGAATTCCAGCCTTCGCGAGCGGTTTTCTATTTCCGGCGAAAACCTGTCCATGGCCACTCGCATCATCAAGGATGCCATGGCCAGTAATCTCGTAAAGCCATTCGATCCCGATCAAGGGAGGAAATACGCGCGCTACGTTCCATTCTGGGCATGACACTCCACTCCAATCCTTATTTGACGGTTATTTGACTGAAGACGACTTCTGAACAAAAACGATAGTGTAACTCATTGAAAACCAATAAAAATTTCCGTGAATCTTATTTGACTGACCACCTTGCTAGTAAGGGACTCTCGCTTTTAAAACCCAAGTCCCTTTAAAAATGGGTTTAAAATGGCTTTAAAATAGCTTTAAATCTTTAGGTTTTGATAAATTTTATTCATTTTAAATGAGTTACAAAAACAAAAATCCTGCCAAATAAACCGCCTTTTTAAAACACGACGTGTTTTAATCCATATGATTCTTATTTGACCGTTATTTGACTGGAATCCCTAAGCGACCTTCTTAAGGAGACGCAACTCATTGAAAATCAATAAAAATTTCCTGAAATCTTATTTGACCCTTATTTGACTGAATGCCTCCACTTCCCACCATGTCCCGCCCATCCACTGAACACTACGACCTTTCCGAGCAAGAGAAGCGCGATCTCATCAAGCTCATCGAGCAGGGCAAGCCGCTGCCGGAGAAATACCGCTTCATGCTCTTCGCCGACAAGCGCGAGGTGGAGCTGGTCTGGAACGGCAAAACCCGCGAGGTCTGCACCGCCATCCTGCCCTTCCAGACGCTCGAACACATCGACGAACCAAGGAGAGTGGGCGTCTCGCCCACCTCTTCCTCTTTCCAACCCGACCTCCTCGACATGAGCGGTCGCCAGACCAAGGGCTGGACCAACAAACTCATCTGGGGCGATAACAAGCTCATCCTCTCCTCCCTCAAATCCGGCGCACTCCGCCGCCAGATCGAGGACGCCGGCGGCCTCAAGCTCATCTACATCGACCCGCCCTTCGACGTCGGCGCGGACTTCTCCATGGACATCGAAATCGGCGGCGAAACTTTTCATAAAGAGCCGAACCTGCTAGAACAAATCGCCTACCGCGATACCTGGGGCAGAGGCGCGGATTCGTTCATCAGCATGATTTATGAGCGGCTGATCCTGATGCGGGATTTGATGCACCCGGAGGGGAGTATTTACGTGCATTGCGATTGGAGAGTGAATGCGTTTGTTCGCACGGTCATGGACGAGGTTTTCGGGCGCGATCGGTTCGTAAATGAAATCACTTGGAAGCGGAGCTATGGACACGGAGATGCTAAACGAGCAATGGGAGCTTCTAAAGATACCATTTTTTTCTACACCCATTCCGAAACTTTCTCTCTCAATCCATTTTATCACGCTCACTCCGAGGAATATCTAACTTCATTTTTCAAACATAATGATGAAAGAGGCAGATATAAATTGGAAAATCTAACGTCGCCAAGCCCGCGTCCAAATTTGAAGTATCCTTACAAAGGTTTCCCCCCACCGCAGATGGGTTGGCGAGTTAACCTTGTGAGAATGGAGCAGCTTGATAAAGAGGATCGCCTATATTTCCCGAAAAAAGAGGACGGGCGGATCATGAAAAAAGTTTATCTGCATGAGTTGGAAGGCCAGCCGATGACAGATCTTTGGACAGATGTTAAACCACTTTCAGCGCAACATGCGGAACGGGCCAACTACCCAACGCAAAAACCTGAAGATCTTTTGGTCCGCATTATTGAAGCAAGCAGTAATTCCGGAGATCTCGTCGCCGATTTCTTCTGCGGCTCCGGCACCACCGCCGCCGTGGCGGAAAAGCTCGGGCGCAAGTGGATCACCAGCGATCTCGGTAAGTTCGGCATCCACACCACGCGCAAGCGGTTGATTCAGGTGCAGCGGGATTTGAAGACGGCGGGCAAGCCGTTCCGCGCCTTCGAGGTCCTCAACCTCGGCCGCTACGAGCGCCAAGCCTACCTCAACGTCGGCGGGCGGCTCACCGGAAAAAAGAAGGAGCAAGCCCTCGCCCGCAAGGAACAGGAATTCCGAGAATTGATCCTCAAAGCCTACCGCGCCGAGCCGCTAGGCGGCGGTAGTTTTGTGGGGAGCGCACCCGCCTCGGGTGCTGTTTCCGGCGCCCTCGCCGGAAACTTGGCCCGAACCACGACCGACCCACAACCGCCTAACGAGTCCAGCGTAACGCCAGCCCAGTCGTCCGCGAGGGCGCGAACGACTGCACGCGAGGCGCGTGCGCTCCCCGATTCTTTCTTCCACGGAAAAACCGGCAACCGCCTCGTCGTCGTCGGTCCGATCAATTTACCCGTCGGCCGCCTGTTCGTGGAGGAAGTCATCATGGAATGCCGC
>JANYFB010000314.1 GCA_025362955.1 Akkermansiaceae bacterium | reverse complement strand
GAAACTCTGCGATGTCGGAATCCGCGTAGGCCGAGTTGCGGAGAAAGTTGGATCGGCCCAGCTCCGGAGAAAAGGCCCGGAGGATCCAGAGTGCGATGAGTCGGTCGAAGCGGGAGCTAAATCGGTGGGTTGCCATACCCGTCAAACTAACGAGCAATCCCGCACAAATGCTGTCCGGGACGATGATTTCTGAAATCCTAGAGGTTGAGGCTGATTTAGTAGTGGAAGTCTGCCGCATTGTAAACAAAGCTCGCAGGAAACGCTGCCTGATTTCATTGGATTTCTTGCCGCTCCGAATCACGATGCCCAGCCACTGAAGTCCTGCTCACCATTTGTCGGGCTGCCCTAGGGTGAGTCATCAATCCCCGCCGAATGACTCTTGCCGCGCTCTAACACATCATCCGCGCAGCGCAGGCTCTGGCGGAGGACCGAGTCATTCTGGTCCTTGGGTCCGCCTCCTTGCTTGGATCGTTTCCCGAACTAGGAAATGCAGGAATTCCTGCCTGCCGCCACCTACGACGCAGACCTTTGCCCAGATCCCTTCGATGAGCTTACCGGGATCATGCTAGATGAAGCCTTGGGTGAAAAACGGGAAATGAATTGTGAGTTCTAACCGAAAGAACTGACACTCAATAGGTGCTGAAGTATGACTGATTCGATTCATACCCAAACTTGCTATCGCACACTAAATCTCTATTTAAGACGAACCGCCCATTATCAACTGCGATCACTTGCCGGGAAGTCCGCGTGGAAGCATCGGCGGGCGGATCGTCTTGGGTGGTGTGGGAAGCAACGGCGTTTCGCCCCACGACAACAGGAACGACCAATGATATATCTTGTCAGGCCGGAGCAGATATTGCGGCAAGGCGATGGCTCCCCATGAATTGGTGCCGCCGAGGCCGGATTGGCGGTGCTCGAGATTAATGGTATAGAAATCCCGCTGCGGGATCTCGCAGGAATGCATCGCCAGCTCGATGTCGCTTGGCGAGCAGGAATAACAATCCATTTCTAACAAATCATCACCAGTCGCATCCACCCGCAAATTACTGCCACCGGCCGGGCTGGTGAGCGTCGCCCAGCGAATGCCGGTCCGGTTCCCGGATTCCTGAGGGTCGATGTAGCGGCTGAACAAGGAGGGAATTACACCTTCATGCACGGTGGTCCATGAGCCGGTCTTGCGGTCGATGTAGTTTTCTTGCGGACCGTTGCCATACCATTTCCAACGGGGCGTCCGGTTAGGAATTTCGCACTGATAGCCGATCCGCGGAATCGTCGGCAATCCCTTGCCGGGGCGGAATTCAGTATCAACGCCGATCTGTCCGCTGCCAGTAAAACGATAGCGGATCGTCGCGCTGCTTTGGTTCGCAGGGATGCTGAGTTCTGAAGTGATGAGGATGTCGTTATCGACTTTTGCGATGTCTGTATTTCCTGCGGTTGCATTGGCTCCGGCGTATTGCCAGATCTTGAGTAGGTTGTCGAGATGTGCACCTTGGTCATTGTTCGTAGGCGGACGCCAGAAGTTCAGTTGCAGCGGCGTGACGAGCCATTCCTGGTCCTTCGACTTGATCGACGTGATGCAGCCGAGTGATTTATCAATGATCGCGGTGACATCCTTCGCCTGGATCGTGATGAGGTTCCCCACTTCGGTGAAAGTGGCGGGAGCTTCGGAAGCGGTTAGCTCCGGCGGCGTGCGTTTTCCCCATGGCAGCGGGATTTCATCCCAGGCGATCGGCATCCCCGCAGGATGCCATGCAGTGGCATTCACTAAATCATAACGGACTCGGAAAAAATACTCGCTCGTCGCCTGAGGAACCCAGCCCGTAGCAATTTCTACATCCGCATATTTTTGAGGCGCTATCTCGGGAAGTGTTAGCTTTCCTTCCGCGACGGCGACGCCGTCCTGCATCAATTTCCACGAACCCGCAACGTGGTCGATGCTGCGGAAAAAGTATTCGTTATGGACCTGCACTTTGACGGTGGGCGTGCTCACATCGACCGGAGTGGTGTGAATTTCCTGATAGACTTTCTTCACTTCTTCAAACTGTGGTGAAGGTGAAAGGGTCGCCGTCATCAGCCCGTTGCAACAGAAGGAACGATCCGTCGGACGGTCATTAAAATCGCCGCCGTAGGCAAGGAAGTGCTGGGTTTTTGGCTTGGCCGCGTCTTTTACAAAGTCTAACAGCAGCACGGCATTTTCAGGATTACCCGTGAGTTCACCCCCTGCCAGCGCACGGGAATAGACGGCGGCCTTGCGGACGGAACCATTGAAGCGGCGGGCGGTTTCTTCTGTATCAATGCCGACCGCAAGCTCGAACGAATTTTTTGAAACTGGCGCAGTGCATGGCTTGGTCGCAGTTTGGATACCATCAATGAAAATGGCCAACGCCTTGCCATCATAGACACCGGCGTAGGTGTGGAATTTGGAGGCCGCATCATTTGGAAGCTTGGCCGAGACGTTATACCAAGTGCCCGACGAGTAGATGAAAAACTCTAACTGGCCGACATCGGAGATTTTCAAACTATAAGAAGTGTCACCCTTCGCGATCAATGGTTGACCTCCTGGGCTCGAGCCGGGATTGTTGAGTCGGGCTTCGGCGATCAAGGTCAGGTTTCCAGTTAGGTCAAGTTTGTCGGAGGCGTCGATCACCGCGCTGCCGCCGAAAAGACCCTCATCCGCGTCTAACGAACCGAGCAGGCGGACCTTCTGTTGATTTCCAGAGCGATCTTCCACATCGCCAATCTTGTGCTTGATAGAAAGTAATCCTTGGTCCTTCCAGTCCCATATAAAGCCTCCTTGGAGCAAGCGTTCCTTGCGGATGAGGCTCCAATAATCACTGATATTTCCCGTGGAATTTCCCATGGCATGACTGTATTCGCACTGAATCAAAGGACGCTGTCTTTCTATAGGAAGTTTCTCCTCGGAGCGGCAGTATTTTTCGCAATCGGAAACGGTTCCATACATCGGTGAAAAAATATCCACATAAGCGCCATGCGCGCCCTGTTCATAGTGGACTGGGCGGGATGGATCACGCTGATGGAGCCATGACGAACATTTGACGAAATTCTCGCCATCGCCCGCTTCGTTGCCCATCGACCACATGATGATGCACGGGTGGTTCTTGTCGCGTTCTACCAGGTTTTTAATCCGATCAAGATGAGCCTCGAGCCATGCGGGGTTTTTCGCCAGGGACTGCTCCTTGTAACCCATGCCATGGGATTCGATGTTGGCTTCGGCAACGACATAGAATCCGAGTTCATCACATAACTCGACCAGCGCGGGGTCGTTCGGATAATGCGAGGTCCGCACGGCGTTGATATTGCCTCGTTTCATCTGGAGAAGGTCTGCACGGATATCTTCCTCGGTGACATAGTGGCCGGTTTTCGGGTTGTGGTCGTGGCGGTTGACGCCCTTGATGAGGATCGGTTGGCCGTTGTGGAGGAACTGACCGTTTTTCACCTCGTCACGGCGGAATCCGGTCTTCCCGGCGTGATGGGCGATTTCCTTCCCGGTGGCATCGGTGAGGGTGATCTGATAGGAATAGAGATTCGGCACTTCGGCGGACCAAGTTTTTACCTCGGGAATCGCATCAAGGTTCATGACTGATTCGCTGAAGCCGTTCGCCGGGATTTTCACCGTCACGGAAGGCAGACTGATCAAGCCGCCATCGGGCGCGGTCAGCGTTAAATTCACGGTGGAGGATGTTTCTGCAGCGCCGTGGTTAGTGATTTTTGCGATGAAATTCAGTGTGCCCGTTTTGTAATCATCGGCAAGGCCGGCCTTAATCCAGAAATCATTGAGGTCGATGGAATCGGCAGACCAGAGATACACGTCGCGGAAAATGCCGGACATGCGGAACATGTCCTGGTCCTCAAGATAGGAGCCGTCGGAATACTGATAGACTTCCGCAGCCAGCAGGTTTTCGCCATCGTGAAGATAGGGAGTAATATCGAATTCCGCCGGGGTTCGCGAGTCTTCGGAATAGCCGACTTTTTTGCCATTGATCCAGAGGTAAAAAGCCGAGTCCACCGCTCCGAAGACGATGCAGGTCCGGCGTCCTTTCCAGCTTTCCGGGAGGGTGAACTTGTGCCGGTAGGAACCGACCTGGTTCCGGTTTTCTAACGGGAAATTGGTGAAATACTGCGGTGGCTCACCCATCACTGTCGGCGGATTCTTCGCGAACGGATAGGTGATGTTGGTATAAACGGGAATGCCATACCCCTGCATCTGCCAATTCGATGGCACGGGAATTTCCTTCCATGCCGAATCATCGAAGTTGGGGTTTTCAAAACCCGCCGGCTTTTTCGATGGATTGCCAACGTGATTGAATTTCCAATTCCCGTTGAGCAGTTGGCACCACGGAGAATCCAGCCGGGCTTTCGTCGAGGCGTCTTCTTGTGTGGGAAATGGCATGGAGGTCGCTCGGGGAGCTTCCTTGTTGATGCGGAAAATCGCCGGGTTTTCCCAATCCGGTTGTTGGGCGAATGCCGTGGTGGCCAGGGCGAGTGAAAGAAGATGGGTTTTCATAAAGGGTCTAAAAACTAACGGATGCCCGGCGGAGCCGGTCCATGATGGCCACGCCGAGGCCGGTCTCGCTAACAGGCTCGGCGATGATCGCGTCAAGTCCCGCTTCGTCAAGCAGCCGCATGACGAAAAACAAGCGGATTGCCGCCTCCGCAAGCTTGCCGCTGCCGGGACTGAGTGACTCCACAACCTCCCATCCGTGCATCGTGACGTAGGGACTATCGTCATCGCCAGTGTAGCTGAGGAGTCCATACTTCTTACCTTCCTCGGGCACGAAATCGGCGGGATTTTCCAGCAAAATCAATGGCGTGAGCGGCGCGTAATGGCTGGCGAGCTGGCCGGGAGCTTGTGGCGCGTCAGCTTTCATTTCGCGGAATTTCTCCACTCTGCCGAACTCTTGAAGCTGCTCCTTGGTGATCGGTCCGGCGCGGTGCAGACGGAAAACCGGCT
>JANYFB010000286.1 GCA_025362955.1 Akkermansiaceae bacterium | reverse complement strand
GGGCCGTATCCGATCACAGAACGGGAATTCCGCGTGCTCGACGGCTTCCGGCGCGATCCCAGCCGCCGACCCCCGAAATGGTGAGGTTGTTTTCCGCTACTCCAACCGGTTGACGCGGGCTGTTTCTCCGTTCAATCTCCGCCTAACATGACCGCGCGGGAAGCCATCGTCGCCCTCAACATGCTGTCCAAAATCGGGCCGGTGCGGGTCCGGCGTTTACTAGAAGCCTTCGGTGACAATCCGGCGTCGATCCTCGGCGCAGCCAAGGACCGGCTCATGCGGGTGGACAGCATCGGTGAGGAAACGGCGAAAATTTTGCACTCGTGGCAAGACCATGCCGATCCCACCACTGAAATCCGCGAGGCGACTGAGCGCGGAATTTCCATCATCACCCAGAACGATGAGGTCTATCCGGCCCCGCTGCGGGAGGCTTACGATCCGCCGCTTCTGTTATATGTCTGGGGGAAATTGGAACCCCGCGACCGCCACGCCATCAGCGTCGTGGGTTCGCGGCGGGCGACGCATTACGGCACGCAGGCGACCAAGAAACTTTCCTATCAGATCGCCCAAGCTGGGTTCACGATTATTTCCGGCCTCGCTCGTGGCATCGATACGGCAGCGCATGAAGCCGCAGTTGCCGCGAACGGTCGCACCATCGCGGTTCTCGGCTCGGGACTTGCCAAGCTTTTCCCTCAGGAAAATCTCGCTCTCGCGGAAAAAATCGCGTCCGGCTTCGGGGCGGTGGTTTCCGAATTCCCGCTGAACACGGCACCGGACAAGCAGACATTTCCGATGCGAAATCGCATCGTCGCCGCATGGGCGCGGGCGGTCTTGGTCGTGGAGTGCCCGGCGTGGTCTGGCTCACTGATCACCGCGAATCTCGCATCTGAGTATGGGAAGCCAATTTTCGCCGTCCCCGGTCCAATCGACAAACCGACGTCCGCCGGTTGCAATCAGCTCATTCGCGACGGTGCCACGCTGGTCGCCGATGCCTCGCACATTCTGGACGACTTGGGCGAGCTGCCCTTCGCCCGCAAGGCCAGCAGTGCAGAACCCGCAGGCGAAATTCCCGAACTCCCGGAAGAGGAAGCCGCCGTTTTCGCAGCCGTCACCTCTGATGAATCGCCCGTGGACCGGATCATTGAGCGCACCGGCTTGCCCGCCCACGTTGTCACCGCGACCTTGATGAAACTGGAAATGCGACGGTTAGTCCGGGCGTTTCCAGGGTTCCGGTATGCGAGGCGGTGATGAGTAGAAGAATGCACGAATCCATTTTCCCGTGGGATGCAAATTGCGCGAAATTCAAATTCATTTGAGCCCCAGCATTTTTCCTCAAAGTAGTAGTTCTCTGATTTTGAGCAACTTGGATCTTCGAAAGGCTAGTTGGCTAGGTTCTTGCAAATGGAGTTCGGTCATCTTTCAGCCACGAGAGATGACTCGAACCAACCAATCAAAATCATGACCAAACTCGAACTGAAAGGCTCTTGGAACGAAACCAAGGGGAAGCTGAAACAAAAATACGCGGATCTCACCGACGACGACCTTCTTTTCGCTGAGGGCAAGGAGGACGAATTGCTCGGACGTCTTGAGAAAAAAACTGGAAAAACCAAACAGGAACTCCGGGACACCATCCAAAATCTCTAATCAACAATATTATGAAGTCATCAACTAACAAACCACACGCCGACGGAGAACTCCACCATCTTTTCGTGGACGAACTCCGCGATATCCTTTGGGCCGAGAAAGAACTCGTCAAAGCCCTTCCAAAAATGGCCAAAGCCGCCAACGACGAAGAATTGGCCAAGGCGTTCACTATGCACCTTGCTGAAACGAAAAACCATGTCACCCGCCTCGAAGCGATTTTCAAGTCGCTAGGACTTACAGCACGTTCTAAAAAGTGCCCTGCCATGGAAGGCCTTCTCAAAGAAGCTGACGAGCTTTCCGAGGATTATAAGGATTCCAGCGCTCTCGATGCCGCCTTGATCAGCGCCGCCCAAAAGGTTGAGCATTATGAAATCGGCACCTATGGAACACTCCGCGCCTTCGCCAGCCGCCTCGGCTACGATGATGCGGTCAAGTTGCTCACAGAAACCCTCAATGAGGAGGGAAATGCCGATAAGACCCTTACGAAAATCGCCACGGGCGGAGTCAATGAAATGGCCAATGCCTGACTTGAACATCGTTTCATCGGAGATCTAAATCCAAGACCCGCCGGAAATGTCCGGCGGGTTTTTTGTGTCCCGGGGATTAGACCAATTTCCGAAATTTCACCAATCCGCTTGCAAAACCAGCTCCTTCGAGGCTAGTCCCTCAGCCCAGAGCCGCTTAACGGCCCTCTTTCACCATGGGAAAAACACTCATCATCGCGGAAAAACCCAGCGTCATGACGGACCTGAGCAAGGTCCTCACCAAGGTTCTCGGCAAGTTCGAAAAACAGGGGTCTGGCCGCGATATCTTTTTCGAAAATGACACCGCCGTCATCACTTCCGCCGTGGGCCATTTGGTCGAGCTGCGGATGCCGATGGGGCCAAATGGCAAAAAGCTGCCATGGAATTTCAGTGTCCTCCCTGCCATCCCGGATAAATTCGACCTCGATCCGATCCCGGATTCCGAGGCCCGCCTCAAGCAGGTTCTCAAACTCGCCAAGCGCAAGGACGTGGACAATATCGTCAACGCCTGCGACGCCGGCCGCGAGGGCGAACTCATTTTCCGCTACATCATGGAAATTGGCGAGGTCACCAAGCCAGTGAGGCGGCTGTGGATGCAGTCGATGACCAACAACTCCATCCTCGAAGCTTGGGAAAATCTCCGCCCCGGTGAGCAAATGAAGCCGCTTGCCGATGCCGCGAAATGCCGCTCCGAGTCGGATTGGCTCGTCGGCCTTAACGCCACCCGTGCACTTACTTGTTTCAACTCCCGCCACGGCGGTTTTAACATCACCGCGGCCGGCCGCGTGCAAACGCCGACGCTTGCGATCCTCGCCCAGCGCGAGGCGGAGATCCAAGCGTTCAAGCCGACGCCTTACTTTGAAGTCCACGCGACTTTCGGCGTCGCGGCTGGTGAATACCTCGGCAAGTGGATCGACGAGTCTTGGAAAAAGGACGAAGCCGCCCCGCTTTCCAAGCCCGAGCGCATCTGGGATCAACTCACCGCCGAGGCGATCCAAGCCCGTTGCCATAGCAAGACCGGCAGGATTTCCGAGGAAAAAAAGGCGCAATCGCAGATTTCTCCGCAGCTTTACGACCTCACCACCCTCCAGCGTGAAGCCCCATTTTCCGCGAAGGGAACTCTCCAGATCGCCCAAGCGCTTTATGAAAAGCACAAGATGATCACCTACCCGCGGACCGATTCGCGGTATCTGCCCGAGGACTACACCTCTAACGTCCGCGAAACCCTCCAAGACGTTGGCAACAGCGATCTCGACGTCGCAAAATACGCGAAAGCTGTGCTCTCCGGCAGCTCGGACAACGGCCCGCGCCTGCACAAATCTCGCCGCGTTTTCGACAGCAAAAAAGTCTCGGATCACTTCGCCATCATCCCGACCGGCAAGTTTTCCAAACTCAGCGAGGCCGAGCAGAAGCTTTACGACATGATCGTGAAGCGCTTCATCGCCGTTTTCTATCCGTCCGCCGAGTTCGAGCAAACCACTCGCCTCACCCGCATCGAGCGGGACACTTTTAAAACTGAAGGCCGCATCCTCGTCAAACCCGGCTGGCTCGAAGTCTATGGCCGCCGCCCCGGTGTCGCCGCCGGAAAGGACGAACTCTGCCCCGTCCGCGCCGGAGAAACCGCGCACGCCGATCCGGTCGAAGTCCTCGCCGAGGAAACTAAGCCACCCGCTCGCATGACTGAATCCACACTCCTTTCCGCGATGGAAGGAGCAGGAAAACTGATCGACGACGAAGCCCTTCGCGAAGCCATGGCCGAGCGCGGCCTCGGCACCCCCGCCACCCGCGCGGCGACTATCGAAGGCCTCATTTCTCAAAAATACCTCGCCCGCGAAGGCCGCGAATTGTTCGTTTCCGGCAGCGGAATGCGCCTTATTTCCCTAGTCCGCGAAATGGATATCGAAGGCCTCTATTCGCCTAAACTCACCGGGGATTGGGAATTCAAGCTCCGCCAAATGGAGCACGGCCACCTCCAGCGCGGCGATTTCATGAAGGAAATTATTTCCTACACCAACGAGATTTGCACCAAGGCCCGCTCCGCCGCGGATCTCGCGAAAAGTGAAATTTTTCCTGACCTCAAAGTCACCTGCCCGATGTGCGGCGCTCCATCCCTCAAGCAAACCGAGGCCACCTACGAATGCCGCGAACCCGAGTGCAAATTCAAGGCCAAGAAACACATCGCCGGACGCCTGCTCACCGAGTCCGAAGCGATCCAGCTCTTCACCACCAAACACGTCGGACCGCTCACCGGGTTCCGTTCCAAGTTCAACAAACCCTTCGACGCCGCGCTGGAAATGGACGCGAAGTTCAAAATCAACTTCGTCTTCGAAGGTGACGACCGCGACGGCCCGCCCGAACTAACAGAAGAGCAACTCATCGGCGAGGCGAAAACCGAGGAAGGCAAAATTTACAAAGTTTACGCCACTGAAAAGGCCTACCACGTCCCGGAAATCGTCACCAAAAAAGACCCGCATGGTATTCGCATCGGCAAGTCCATTCTCCAGTGCGAAATCCCGCCCGCCCAGATGCTCAAGCTCATCGGCGCAGGAAAAACCGACGTCCTCAAAGGCTTCGTCTCCAACCGCACCAAACGCAAGTTCGACGCCCACCTGACTTTCGACGTGAAGGACGGCAAGATCCGCTTCGACTTCCCCCCCCGCCCCGTGAAAAAAATCGCTGCGAAAAAGACCGCGAAGGCAAAGGAAGCGTGAGGCTCTTTCCATGAGGGCAGTGACGTCCCGTCCGTTTTCTTCGCACGCGGTCCCGCTTTCCATGAATCGCGAAGATCCGTCTGAAGCCTCCGCAATGGACGGTCGCACGTTCGCAACGGTCGCTCACACCTCTGCAACGAACGCTAACATGTCCGCAACGACCGCTCGCACCTCCGCAACGGCCGCTCGCACCTCCGCAACGGCCGCTCGCACGTCCGCAATGAACGCTCGCACGTTCGCAATGAACGTTCGCACGTCCGCAACGGCCGCTCGCACGTCCGCAATGAACGCTCACACGTCCGCAATGGACGCTCGCACGTCTTCAATGGCTACTCACACGCCCGCAAAACCCCTCACCCGTCTGCACAACCGTCGCGTACGCTTGCACAAGCAGCTCATCAGCAGCGGATTGGGCGTCGTATCCTGGCCGTCAGTTGCCGCTGCGCCCCCACCATCCGTTCCCGCCGAAACCCTTTGTTTATCTGCGTGAATCTACGTCCGTCTGCGGTTCTATTTCTCTTTCTCGGTCGAAGGACTCCGAATTCTCAAAAGGTAGGGCGGGAATTCAGTCGGTTCTTCCGGCGCTTCAAAGCACAGACTGAGGTCCGCGACTACTTTTGATCCTTGAGGCGGACCGCGTGCTCGGTGTGGATGCACGCCATGCGGATTTCATTTCTCGGTATCTTGGCGTCTCTAACCGCCAAGCTTTATCAATACCGCATCACCCTTGAGAGAAACCGTTGGCACAGTGCGGACTTAGGCTCACCGAATAAATCCGCCGGCGGTGAGACTTCTTCGATTTTTCCCGCAGCCACGAATGCCACTTGATCCGCCACCGCGCGGGCGAAACCCATTTCATGCGTGCTGAGAATAATGTCCTGCCCGGCTTCTGCGAGTTCTTGTATTAGTTCTAATACCTCT
>JANYFB010000245.1 GCA_025362955.1 Akkermansiaceae bacterium | reverse complement strand
AAAACGGCTCAGGCAAATGCAGCGTGTGTTCGCCGACGGTGACGTGGTGCTCCTGCATCGCTTCTAACAAAGCGGCCTGCGTCTTCGGCGGAGTGCGGTTAATTTCATCGGCAAGGACAAGGTTTGCGAAAATCGGGCCATGGACAAAACGGAAACCTCGGTGGCCGGTTTCGGGATTCACTTCAAGCACGTCGGTGCCGGTGATGTCGGCGGGCATGAGGTCGGGAGTAAACTGGATGCGCTTGAAGCTGAGTTCGAGCGCACGGGCGAGGGTGGAAACAAGGAGCGTTTTTGCCAGACCGGGCACACCGACAAGGAGTGCGTGACCACGGCAGAAAATTGCCATGAGGGTTTGTTCGACGACCCGATCCTGGCCCACAATCACCCGCCCAAGTTCGACCTTCATCCGCTGGTAAACTTCATGGAGCCGTTCCACCGCCTCTTGATCACTGTTACTCATATTCCGTTTGATACTTGGCTTCAGGAAATTGGCTTACACTCTTCGGGCGATTTCTGATTTCCCCGATGAAAATTTCCGCAGGATCATCACGCTCCAGAATCCGCGTACCCCCCCCAAAACTCACCGTATTGCGGGCGAACCCCGATCATAGATGGTGAAAACAAGCTGCAGATTGTGGTGGACGGGCGGATCGATGTAGAACTGGAAGGTGACGAGTGCGCCGGGAAAACGGAGTTGGCGGCCCTCGCCCGGAAGCTCGATTTGAGCGCATTGGCAAAATCGAAATGAGCCAATTTACCCACTTGTCATGAAATGGCGGGGATAAAGTCCGACAGATTCGAATCACTGGGTTCACGCGTCTTTACATGCCGTTGCGGGTGTGTAACTTTTCCCTGCTGCTCACCACCCCCATCTTAATGTTTCGTCAGACACGTCCCCCCGACCCTGACCAGGACCTTGTCACGCGCGCCCAACAGGGTGAGACGCGCGCTTTCGATGCCCTGATCCTCAAGTATGGCGACAGGCTTTACGGCCTCGTTTACAACATGACTTCCCACAAAGAAGATACCCACGACCTGTTGCAGGAAATTTTCGCCCGCGCCTATCAATCGCTCGGAAAATTTCGAGGAAACTCCGCATTCTACACTTGGATCTATCAAATAGCTGTTAACCTAACACTGAATTTCCTCAAGAAGAGAAAACGGCGCACCAGCTTGAGCCTGAACGACATGGATTCACCGGTGCAACAAGATCCGGCACTCATCGATACCACCCACGAAGCGAATCCTGAGAAACAAACAAATCTCAACGAGCTTCAGATAAAATTGAACGAAGCGATGCGCAAGTTGTCTGATCCCCACAGAATGGTCGTGACGATGTTTGACATCCAAGGCATGTCCCACGGGGAAATCGCCAAGGTTCTCAATACCTCCGAAGGCACCATTCGATCCAGGCTCCATTACGCGCACCTCCAACTTCAGTCGGCCTTGCAAGACAGTTGGGAAGAAAGATTTTAAAAAAAATTCTTGCGCTTGAAGGAATTATTTTATAAATCCTAATTATCAATCGCAGATGAAACCATCGGTCGAACAACTCGGAAACTTGCTAGCCCTCCAACGCGATGAGCGTCCTGAGGAGGGTTACTGGCAGGGCTTCCTTTGCGAATTTCACCAAACCCAGCGCGAGCGGGTGGTGGAAAAGTCCGGCTTGATGAACGGCCTCGGTCGCATTTCCGCTTGGTTCTCAGATCTCGGACCTTCAAAATGGGCGTATGGCGCGGGCCTCGCCTACGCCGCAGTAACGGTCGCCTTCTTCCTCACCCCGCGTGACGTGGAAAAGGAAAACACCCCGGCCTCCCCGGTGAGTTACGAGGTCGTCTCACCACCCACGCCTCCGGCGGTTGAGCAACTCAACCAGTTGGACCTGAGTCCTTCGACTCAAGGTAACATCGGCGAACAAGTATTTTAATTCCAGCGAGCCTCAAATGGTGGATCTGGAATGCCCGAGCCGACATCGGTCGGCACGAACGATTTTTTTATTAGCGGCCTGCGTCTCGTCGGGCATGGCTCAGCTTATTACCATTTCACCTCGCTGGCAGGTCAATTTCCCCGCTGCGGCTAATGGCCAAGCCGCCGACTCCACCGCAGTTGCCGTGACGGGAGCCTCATTGATGGTTGTCGTCGTCTCTGCCGGTGCGGACGCAATGAGCCCGAAGCTTCAGGTTGGCACCCGCTCCATCCCGGTGAAGGTGATCGGCCATGATCCCGTGTCGCGACTAGAGTTCATCCAAACCGAGGGGGGGGAAATGCCGAAAGCAATGGCTTGGGCCGAGGAGGTCGGCGTCAGTGCGAGCGCCTCCCTGCAGTCCATGGAGGCGTCGGGGCCGAACAAGTGCCGCAGCACCGGCTGGGTGAAACAAGTGGGAGGGAAAATTTTACCCCTCGCACTACTGCGAGTGAATTTCAGCCATGCTGTGCCACCGCCAGGAACGCCGCTGCTCAATGATGCGGGCCGAGTGGTCGGGATTGTGTTTCAAGCTGCGGGCAGCGGCAATACCGGCTACGCCATTCCCGCCGAAGCGGTCCACCGGGTGCAGCAAGATATTTCCGATTCCGGCCACCTGAGCCGTGGCTGGCTGGGTCTCGCGCTCAGTGCGGAATTGCAAATGCCGCGGGTCATCCGGGTACTCCAGGACTCCCCCGCCGCCGCCGCTGGTATCAAACCCAACGACGTGCTCCTCAGCATCGGCACCCGCCCCGTGACGGACTATCCAGATGCGGCGAACGCGTTTTTCTATTTGATCCCTGGACGCGAGGTGCGGGTGAAATTGCTGCGAGATGTCGAGCAGATCGAATATACTCTGACTCCCGTGAAGCCGAGGAGCTGACGTCCGATCACTTTGCAGGAACAGGCGGGGAAGCATCGGCGGGCGAATCGACTTGGGAGGCGTGGGAAGCATCGGCGTTTCGCCCCACGACAGCAGGAACGACCAATGATATATCTTGTCCGGCTGGAGCAGATGTTGCGGCAAGAGGCCGGATTGGCGGTGCTCGAATTGATTGTATAGAAATCCCGGCTGTAGGATCTCGCGGTCTTGATCGCCCATCGCGTTTTGATTAACACATGGCGCCACTCAATTTCTGGAAGCTGCCCTAAATGTGGCTTTAGGAAAAATCGCGAATTTAAGAAAATTTTGCACCCGGACAGCTTTTGTCCGGCATCAAGGGTTAGGTTGGTCGCATCGAATCTTAATTCGATCGCAACACCCCGACATCATGTACAATTTTACCCGGATGGATTGCCAAACTCATTCAAACAATCTGCAATAAACCTAGAAAGAGAAATGGAACCGCAGATGAACACAGATACACGCAGATAATTAAAGAGTTGGAATGTTTGCTTCACTCATCCAGAGGATGAGTATTCGGTTTTACATCACTCTCTTAAAATCAATGTTCATCTGCGTTCATCTGCGTTCATCTGCGGTTCTAATTTCCTCGTTAGTATAAACCCACCTAATGCCGAAGGCCCATTTCATCCAAGCTGTGAAGTCCATGCTGCGCGACGGTCGTGAACACACGGCCGACGACATGGCAGGACATATCGAATGCCACGAGAAAACGGTGCGCCGCTGCATCGAACATCTTCGCGATGTCGAGAACTGGCCCATCGAGAGTGGCAAGTCTGGGTTTATCCTACGCGAACCATCCATCGCGGAGACTCG
>JANYFB010000235.1 GCA_025362955.1 Akkermansiaceae bacterium | reverse complement strand
CATGCCGACGAGATCGGCTACATGATCAAGCACATTGACGACCGAGGCTTCATCCGTATCGACCGGGTCGGCGGCTCGGACGCGGCCACCGCACGGGGCCGACGGCTGACAATTCTGGGCGACAAGGGCAGCGTCTCCGGCATCATTGGAAACACCGCCATTCACCTCCGCCGGGATGAAGTGGGCCAGGAAAAAGCACCCGCCGTGCACGACTTGTGGGTGGATGTCGGCGCGTCCAACGCAGAGGAAGTCGCCGCGCTCGGACTGCGCGTGGGCCACCCCGCCGTCTATCAGGACGGGCCGATGGAACTCGCTCACAAGCGGCTGATCGGACGCGCCTTGGACAACCGCATCGGCAGCTACATCATCGCGCAGGTGATGAAACGCCTCGCTACCGGCAAGAAAAAGCCCGCGTTCACCCTCATTTGCCTGAATGCGGTGCAGGAGGAAATCGGCGGCAACGGCGCGATGATGGCCACCTACCGCCTTAAGCCGGACCTTTGTGTGTGCCTTGATGTGACGCACGCGACCGACACGCCGGGCCTTGATCCTAACAAATTCGGCAGTGTGAAACTGGGCTCTGGGCCGACTATTTCCCACGGCACTGCGAATCACCCGCTTGTCGTCCAACGGATGATCGACGTTGCGACCCAGGCCAAGCTTCCGGTCCAGCACGAAGCCAGCAGCCGCTTCACCGGCACGGATACGGACAAGATTTTTCACAGCCGGGAGGGGATTCCCAGCGCGCTGGTCTCGCTGCCGCTGCGGTGTATGCACTCGGTCGTGGAAACGGTGCACATTGACGATGTGCATCATACCATCGACTTGCTGACGGAGTTCGTTCTTTCGCTGGTGGAGAAAGACGAGTTCCGGCAGATGCTCAGGTGAGTTTGTAGCGGGATTTTCTCCTGGATTTTTCTGACTTCAGCGATGCTCAAGCGAATCGAAATTTGATAAACCTAAAGAGGAAAATAGAACCGCAGATGAACGCAAATTAACATCGATTATAAGAGAGTGATGTAAAATCGAACACTCATCCTCTGGATGGGTGAAGCAAACATTCCAACTCTTTGATTATCTGCGTGTATCTGTGTTCATCTGCGGTTCCATTCTCTTTCTAGGATAAAATCTAACGATCCAAGAGTGGTGAATTCGGATGATTCTCTTGTTGGCGGAGCTTTGGACTGCAGCTGCCGCAGTCCAAAGTCAGACCTTATTTCGCCGGAATGCGGAACTTGGAGGACGTAAATCCCGGAGCCTCGGCGGTGAATTCCCAAGCTCCGCCGTCGCCCGCGCTGGCGGGTTTGGGGGCCAGGACGATGCTTCCTTCGAGGGCGCCTTGCGACTGGCTGATCCCTTCTGCCAGGCCGAGAATCGAACGCAGGATGGTGTCCGCATCGGCGTCCTTGAGGGCAATTTGGGGAGGCATCGGGACCGCGCCCCAGACGCCGCTGCCGCCGGATTTGACCTTTGCCTTCAAGTAATCGAGGGCATCCGGGCGGTCGCGGTAGCGGAGGGAGACGTTCAAGTAGGCGGGGCCGACGGAGGTGTGATCGACCTGATGACAAGCGAGGCATTGGTTGGCGGTGACAAGGGCGGTGAGTTCCGTGGAAAATTGAGGCCCGCCCGCGTCGTGGCCGGTGGGTGGGATGTAGCGGGCGGTGATCGTGGTTTGGGTGGCGTCGGGAGCTGTATCGCTTTTGATCTCGAAGGTGACGGGCTGGCCGAAGGCGAGGGAGGCGGGATTTCCGGCGAGCTTGAGCTGGAGTTCTGGTGCGACCTTTTCCTTGCTTAGAGAAATGCGGGTGACGGTGACCGGGCTTTTCCCATCCGAAGCGACGGCGCGGAGTTCGCTGCCCTCGGTGCTAGGTACGGTGATGGTGGAGCCGCTGCCGAGTTCGCGCTCGGTGACGCCGGTGGTGAGCCACCAAGTGACTGTTAGCTTTTCGTTGTCGGGACCGGAGGTGGATTTGACGGTAAAGGTGCGGTCTTTTCCGGCGATGGGTTCGATGGAAATGACGGGTGAGTGTTGCGTGAATTCCGGGAGGAGATGAAGCAATTTGCCATTGTTATTAAACCACCACTCGGAGCCGTAATCGAGCAGCCAAATCGAGCCATCCGCATCCATTTCCATATCCATCGGGTGACGCAGGCCTTCCTCGAGGACTTCGAGTTTTTGCAATTTTTCCCCTTCGCCGAGTTTGGCCTTCCAGATTTTTCCCCGGACCCAGTCGTAGGTGAGGAGGGTGTGATCATCTTCCTTGGGGAGAATGTTAATTTTCCGGTTAGGGTCGTGGTAAAAAACGGGACCGGCCATGGCATTCCGACCGCCCTTGCCCATTACGGGAAACTCGGCGCTCTCGCTGTAGGGATACCAGATGAAGGCGGATTGTCCGGGTGGGAGATCGGTGAGGCCGGTGTTGCGGATGCCAGTGTTTTTCGGCGCGGCAGGATCGGTCATGCGGCCGGGCTTGCCGGTAGAGAAATCCACGATGGGATAAGGCTTGTTATTGCCGACAAGGAAGGGCCAGCCGAAATTGCCCGCAGCCTTGGCTTGGTTCACTTCGTCCTGACCGGCGGGGCCTTTTTCCGTTTCCTTCGCGGCATCCGGGCCGACCTCGCCCCAATAGACGGTGCTGTTTTTCATGTCGATGGACAGGCGGAAGGGATTGCGGCAGCCCATGACGTAAATTTCGGGACGGGTTTTGGCGGTGCCTTGAGGGAAGAGGTTGTTAGGTGGGATGGAGTAGCCGGTTTCGGTCGGGCGAATGCGGAGGATTTTCCCGCGAAGGTCGTTGGTATTTCCAGCGCTGCGCTGGGCGTCCCAAGGGATGCGGTCCGGGCGGTTGTCGATAGGCGCGGAGCCCTCGCTGGCGAAGGGATTCGTGTTGTCGCCCACGCTGAGGTAGAGCAATCCGTCGGGTCCGAATTGCAGCGACCCGCCGTGGTGGCAGATGCGGTCGTGGCGCTGGACGGGAATATCTATCAGCTTTTTCTCTGAGGAAATGTCCAGTTTCCCGTCGCGCAACTCGAAACGGGAGAGGCGGTCAATGAGCTGGTCCGGAACGCTGTAGTAGAGAAAAAGCCGATGGTTTTTGGAAAAATCTGGATCAAGTGCGATGCCTTGCAGGCCGTCCTCCACGGCGGAATCACTCTTGGGTTCGGAGGCGCGCAGGGCGGAAACCGGGAGATTTCCAATCTCAAAGACACCGCCGGTGGAAGGACGGATGCGGAGTAATTTTCCCTCGCGCTCAACCACATACACGTCGCCGTCCGGGGCAGGGGCGATAGACATGGGATCGTTAAAACCCTCGGCGACGGTGTCTTTCCGGAGGGGGGCTGCGGTGGCGGCGCAGACGAGGAAAAAAGGCAGGATTCGTCGCATGGAATCGAGATTACGAGGTGAGGATTACCCGGTCTTTCAGTCGGAAGGGAGGATATTCAGTCGAGAACGAATAGCTCTTCGTTGGCAGGATTCTTCTTCAAAACAGGCAGTTCTTCGTCGGTATCTGGAACGTCCTGGTCGGAGGCTGGAACTTCTTCGTTGGAGGCTGAATCATCGACTGAAGCCATTATCTCTTGGGCGGGTGCGGCAGCAGCGATTTGCTTGTTCAATGCGACGAGTCGGATGACTTCCGCCTTGGCGGCGGCGATGCGCCCGGAATCGCCGACGGGGCCGATTTTCTTCGAAACGGTGGTAGGCCGAGATGGATTATTCTGGTCGGCAAGGCGGGCCTCGGATTTTTCAAGAGCCTCGACGGCGGCAGCCTCGCGCTTTCTCATTTCCCCGGCGAAGCGGGTGGAAACCGCGACGGACTCGCGAAGGCGCTCGATTTCCGCGTGCAGTTCCGCGCCGTCGTCGGGACGGTTCTGAAGGAGGGCAAGCTGTTCACGGGCTTTGGAAAGCTCATTTTCCACGGCGAAGCTGCGGTCCTTTTGCACCTTGTCCGCCTCGTTGGCTCGGGCGTTCAGATTGCGGACGCTGTCTTGGGATTTCTTGAGATCGGCTTCCAAGGTGGCGATGCGCTTCGTTTCGGTATCGAGCATCTTGCGGGCGGCTTCCAGCTCGGCGGTGGCGTTTTCGTGAGCGGCTTGGGAAACTGAGGTGGACTGGAATTTTTCTAATTCGGCCTTGAGGGACTTATGGGCGGCCTTGGATTTTTCCAATGCGGCTTCGAGATTTTTCGCCCGATCCTGCTGGCTCCTATCGCTGACGGGTGATGATTTCGCGGCGGCGGGCTTGGCGGATGGGCGGTGGAGGAACCAACCGAAAAATCCGGACACGGCAGCGAGGATGACAAGTTCCGGGAGGACCTTGGAAAGGTGGGTGAGAGTCTCGTTCATAATCTATGTGGGAATCACGCGTGGAGTTGCGTGCGGGCATCTATCGCGGGGAATCGGTGCTGGTCAACTTCATTGCCATGGGGAATTTCCGCGCCATGGTAAGTTGGTGTTCCGGTTCCTTGGCAGTAACGCGATCCATTTCCTCATCTATCTGGGGGAAATCGGCAAGCTCGTGGCCGCCATCTGGGACTCGCTGATTCACGGAAAAATCCGCTGCCGCCTGGTCCTCGAACAGATCGTGGAAACGGGCTTCCTCTCGCAGCCCGTAGTGATCGTGACCGGGGCGTTTACCGGCGCGGTGCTGGCGGCACAGGCGTTGTTCCAATTCAAACCGCTCGGTATGGAAACCGGCGGCGGGGCATTGGTGAGCGTGGCGATGCTGCGCGAACTCGGTCCCTCGGTGACTGCGGTGATGCTCGCCGGCCGGGTCGGCGCGGCGATGGCTGCGGAAATCGGCACCATGCGTGTAACCGAACAAATCGACGCCCTGCGCTCGATGGACGTGCATCCGATCGACTATCTGGTGACACCGCGTTTCCTCGCGATGCTGATCGCGATGCCATTGCTGATCGCGGAATCCGCCGCCTTCGGGATCATCGCCTCATTGGTCGTCGGCACCGGGCCGTTCAACGTGAATGGCGCTTACTGGCTCCACCAAATGAATCTACACACGGACGGCTCAGACGTTTTTATCGCCATGCTCAAAGGCCTTGTCTTCGGCATGTTGATCGTTGTGATGTCATGCCACCAAGGGCTGAAGGTGGACTATGGAGCGGTCGGCGTCGGACGCGGCACTACGCGGGCGATGGTCTATTCCTCCCTCGCAATTCTGATCGTGAATTTTTTCCTCACGATGTTCCTCAGCCTGGTCTTCCCAACCGGGGCGGCGGCCTAAATTTCGTATTCCACGCCCGGCTCGGGGATGATGACCTCGGTGCGCGGCAGGTGCTGCTTGATTTGCTGGCGAAACCAATCCACAGCGCCATCGTCGCCATGGACGAGGAAGGTTTTTTTCGGAGCCACCTTGAGGATAAAATTGAGGATCGCCTCGCGGGTCGAGTGGCCGCTGAAATCGAAAATGCGCGTTTCGCAGTTGAGCGTGACCGGTGGGAAAGCCGGGTCGAGCACGATGGAATCCCCTTGTTTCGCGATCCGGATTTTCCCCCCTGGCGTCTCCGGGTCCGCGTAGCCAACGAAGAACAAACCGTGCTTGGCGTTTTCCAAAACCCCTTGGCGGGCGAAATTATTAGACACGGTTTTCTCGGACATCATCCCGCTGGAAAGCGCGTAAATGCATCCGGGGTGAAACGGGATTGGCCCTTTCCGCTTCTTACTCCCCGCTTCGAGTTCCATGTCCTTGAGGAAACGGAAATTCGGCAAATGACGACGGGAGGTGGTGCTGAACCGGTCGTAAACCTGCGTCATCTTCGTGCTCAACCCGCCAATATATACCGGCGTATGCTTGGGGATGAGTCCTTCCTTTTTAAAACGATGGATCATGCCTAACACCTCTTGGGTTTTTCCCATCGCGAACACCGGAATCAGCACCGAACCCTTGCGCTCGATGACGCCCTTGATCGCTGCCGCGAACTCGTCTTCTTCCGTGGTCCGGTCGTATTTCGGATCGCGTGCCTGCTCGCCACGCGTTGTTTCCACGATCAGCGCATCCACCGTTCCTTCAGGAAAAAGCGCGCCTTTTTGCAGGGTGCTGTGCTCAAAATTGACGTCGCCCGTGTAGAAAATCTTTTTCCCCTCTGCCTCAATTGTCACGCCAACGGAGCCAAGAATATGCCCCGCATCATGGAATGTCGCTCGGATCGAGCCTGCGGGATCAAGGTCGAACGGCCGCTCGATGTTGCGCGTTTCAAAGCCGTCCTCAATGTCGTCCAGCTCACGATGTTCAAACAGCGGATACTCGGCGATGCCATGCTCAATGCGTTTCGACTGCATCACGTTCACCGAGTTGTGTAGCATCGCACTCGCCAGTTCTGCGGTTTCCGGCGTAAGGAAAACCTTTGCCTGGGCCTGATTCTGGAGAAAAACCGGCAACGTCCCCACATGGTCGAGGTGCGAGTGGGTGATGATGATGGAGTCCGCAGTGCCAGGTTGGAGAAACTCATAATGCGGAATCGCCTCCGAGCCTTCGTGTTTCGGGTGCATCCCGGCATCCAGCACTACCTTCGCGGTCTTGGTTTTTAACAAATACGAATTCGCACCGATACCGGCGTGGCGACAGAGACTTTTGAATATCATGATAAAGGCGGAAAGCAGGCGGACCATGGAGGCACTCTCTCTTGCTGTCAACCCAGCCTCTTGACGCGCGATTCACGGCAATTAGCGTCCCAGCTTGTCCACCTACTCCCAACTCGCCGTCATCGGCGGCGGTCCGGCCGGTCTGCGCGCGGCGGAAGTGGCGGCATCCGCAGGCCTGCAAGTCACGCTTTACGATGGAAAACCCTCGGTCGGCCGCAAGTTCCTCGTCGCCGGAAAAGGCGGACTCAATCTCACTCACGGCGAGCCGTTAGACCGCTTCATCACCCGCTACTCCGGCCCCCGCCAGCCTGCGGAAATTTGGGGAAAACTTATTGCCGGATTCGATCCCGCCGCCCTTCGCGAATGGGCGGCGGGCCTCGGTGTGGAGACCTTCCAAGCCACCAGTGGTCGAGTCTATCCGAAAGCACTGAAAGCAGCCCCGCTTCTCCGTCGCTGGATCGAACGGCTCCGCGGACTCGGCGTGCGCTTCGAAACGAACCATCGCCTGACATCAATTGATCCAGGAAATCCCTATCAACTCGGCTTCTCTAGCGGCACCACTGCCGCCGCGGATTCCATCATCCTCGCCCTCGGTGGCGGCTCATGGGCTAAGACCGGCTCGGACGGTGCTTGGACCTCGATTTTTAACAATCTCGGCATTGCCTGCAATCCCCTTGCCCCCGCGAATTGCGGCTGGGAACACGCCTGGCCACCCCGAGTCCTCGCCGCCGCTGAGGGGAAGCCCCTGAAAAACCTCCACGTCCGCGCCGCCGATCAGTTAGCCATCGGCGAGCTGATGATCACCCGCTACGGCCTGGAAGGCGGCGCGATCTATCAACTCGGAGCCGCCCTCCGCGCCATGCCGGAACCCGCCATCGCCATCGACTTTAAGCCCACGTTCAGTCACGCACAACTCGTCGCGAAGATGCAGTCCGTCCGCCGTGATTTCCTAACCGAAGCACGGACCCGATGGAAACTCAGCAATCCCAGCCGCGCTATCCTCGCTCGGAAAATTTACCGCGATGCAGATTCCCTCGCCCGCGAGGCGAAACACTGCGTCATCCCTCTCATCCGCCCCCGCCCCATCGACGAAGCCATCTCCTCCGCCGGTGGCGTCTGTTGGAATGAGTTAGACGACACCTTCATGTTGAAAAAGCGCCCTGGAATTTTCGTCGCCGGGGAAATGATCGACTGGGAAGCCCCCACCGGCGGCTACCTGATGCAAGGCTGCTTCGCCACCGCCACCCGAGCGGCGAAATCTGCAGTGGAGTGGCTTCGTAAAGGGGGATTGTGACGCTCGGCATTTCCTCATCTCGGAAATTCAAAGTTCCCCGCAGCGGATTTTTCGTGATAACTTCCGGCATGGGTAGAGGTTACGAGACGCATCAGGCGCGGGTGATGGCTTTGCAGGGGCTTGGAAAGGATCTTGCCCGGCGCGCGAAATCGAGATGCGAACTCACGGGCGTGGCGGGAGTGCCGTTGCGGCCTTACGAGGTGCCGCCCGTGGGAGATGAGCCGGAAATCGAGCGGACCTTGCTGGTCTGCGAGGCGTGTATCGAGGTGTTGGAGCGTCCCCACCGGCTGGCGGGGCGGGAATGGCAATGCTTGGCGGAAGTAGTCTGGAGTGAGATGCCTGCAGTGCAAGTGGTGGCTTGGCGGATGCTCAATGAGTTAGCGAAACGCGAGGATTGGGCGCGGGAGGTGATTGAAGAGGTTTTTCTGGATGAGGAGGTGGAGGCATGGGCGAGATCAGCCGAGCTTTAAGTGGGAATTGCGCGTGGAATAAATCCCGCGCTCTCGGTTTCCGCCGCAACTTCGCCCAGGTGGCGAGGTTAGATGCCGCATGTTCCGTGCGGATGTCACCGCCATACCTTTTTTTCTAACAATGGAGGCTGATCCCGTTCCCAACCCGGCCGAAATCAGCGCCTTGGATTTCGCCCTCATGGAGCGCATTGGCGAGGGAGACCACGGGGCTTTCCGCGAATTGGTGGAACGCCACCAGGATGCGGTGATCGGCACGGTCGCGAAAATGTTAGGCAATCATTCCGAGGCGGAGGACATTGCCCAGCAAGTTTTTCTCCGCATTTGGCGGAATGCGAAACGCTACCGCCCTGACGCGAAATTCACGACCTATCTATTCACGATCACGCGCAATCTGGTTTTCAACGAGACCCGCCGCAAGAGCCGGAAAAAGGAAGTTTCCTCTGACGAGCGCGAGGAAAATACCAACCAATTAATCGCCGCCAGCCCGGACCGCCAGCCAGATGCGGAACTGCTCCAAGCCGAGCTTCAGCGTGCGGTGGACGATGCGATCGCCGCCCTGCCGGAAGCTCAACGGATGGCCGTGGTCCTCCGGCGCTACGAGCAACTTTCCTACGACGAAATCGCCGCCGTCCTGAGTCTCTCCGTATCTGCCGTGAAAAGTCTGTTGTTCCGGGCGAGGACCACGTTGCGCGAATCTTTAAGCGGTTATTTGGCGGAGTAAAATCTCACCTCGAGAGCTGGATCGCCTCGCAGACTGCCGGAAAAATCTGGCGTTTTCTACTAACCACTCCGGGAGCGTGGAACAGCGTCTCGTCGATCCGCTCGAAGGGGAGTTTCGCCAACGCGGCTTCCTGCCCTATCGCGAGAATCATGCTATGATGCAGCGCCACATCCGTCACGGCCAAGACCGCGAGATCGTAATGATGCCTTGAGAACATGTCCCTGAGCGCCACTTCCAAGTCGATCCGCCGAGCGGCGAAGCCATGAAGGTCGCGTTCCTCCACTTGAGAAATACTCAGCGACAATCCCTGCTCCGTGAATTCCTTGCGATCCGCATTGATAATTTCATCCGGCGTGCCATTCGCGATCAACGAGCCCACACCGAAGAATTCGTCGGTAAATTTCTTGGGGTCCACGCCTGCCACCCCGCTCAGCCAAGTGAGCATTTCACGGTCTAACAAGGTGGTCGTCGGCGAGGTCAGACAGAGCGTGTCCGAGACGATCCCGGCGCACAGGCACATCGCAACACTGGGCGCGGGCATCATTCCACGGTGGAAAAATTTCCGGCCCACGAGTGTGCAGGTCGAACCCACCGGTTCGTTCAAGTAGCGGATTGGTTCCCGCGAAACGAGGTCGCCTGCGAGGCGGTGGTGATCGATGACCTCGGTAATCTCCGCTTCCTCAATGCCGTTGACCGCTTGGGCGTATTCGTTGTGATCGACCAGCGCGAGCCGGATGCGGGGCGGATCGACGAGGTCGGATTTCGCGAGCACGCCCACCATTTTTCCGCCGCCTTGCTCTACGACGGGAAACAGATCTTGGTCCACGGCGGCGAGGCGTTTTCTCAAGCGGGAAATCGGCTCGGTCGCACCGACTGTTTGGAAATCCTTCTCCATGACGTGGCGCACCGTGCGCGAGCAACGGATCAGGGTCGATGCGCTCGCCGTATCATGATGGCAACGCAGGACGACCACGCCTTTTCGCGCGGCATACGCGGCGATTTCGTCAGACACGGTATTGTCCCCGGTGACGAGAAGCGCGCGGGCGCCGTGATCGATTGCGTAGCGCTGCACGATCGGCCGGTCCCCGCAAATCACGAGAAATTTTGAGACATTTCCATCCCGGATCGCTTCTTTCAAGCGGCGGTCCACGGTGGCTTGGGAAGATGCCCCCACCAGCAAAATGAGGTCTTCCTCCACCTCCGACGCGGGCAAAACGCCGCCGAGGCTTCGCGCTCCGAGGGTGTCCGCCAGTTTGGCCAGCGAGACATGGATTGTCCGCACACTTAGGCCCTCCGTATCGGCGGGCAACAGGAGTTTCAGCAAATCGAAATACCGAAGGATGCCGCAAAGATTTCCCTCTTCATCCTCCACCGGCACGCAGCGGATTTCCGCCGCAAGCATCCGCCGGTAAGCCGTGAGAAAGGTGTCCGCCAAGCCCACCTTGATGACCTTGCGGTGACAGATCATCCCCGAATTCACCCTCACATCTGTAAGCATCATAGGTGCTTCCAGTCCCGCTCGCTCAAGCACCCATTTCGTCCGCTGGGAAATCTCGCCACAGCGGGCAGCGATGGCGTGAGGCTCCTCACCCACAGCGCGGAGCAGGGCGGCGTAGCCGATCGCCGAGCAAATCGCGTCGGTATCCGGGTTCTTGTGACCGATAACGTAAAAGGGAGACATGAAGGGTTAAGCGGTGAAATGGGGTGGAACTGTTTGCCAATCATAGGTTGAGTCCGGCAGACAGCAAGATTCTTCCCACAGAGGGGGATTTTATTCGCTCACTTTTGCCATCCCTCCGGCTATGAATTTTATTCGCACGAAGTCATTTGCATCCGCGTGCTTGATGTGAAAACTCGGCGGCATGAAACTACTCTCATGGAACGTGAATGGCATCCGCGCGGTGCTGGGCAAGGGCTTCGCTGACTTTGTCACCACGGAAAAACCGGATATTCTGTGCTTGCAGGAAACGAAGGCGCGGCCAGAGCAAGTGGAGCTGCCACTCGAAATGGGCGGCTATCGTTCTTATTGGAACTCGGCGGAAAAGCCCGGCTACTCCGGTGTCGCCGTTTTTACTCGTGAGACGCCGTTGGAAGTCCATGTCGGCATGGGGCACGACGAGCACGACCGCGAAGGGCGCGTCCTGACCTTGGAATATCCAGATTTCATCTTGGTAAATGTTTACACGCCCAACTCGCAGGACGGGCTGCGGCGTCTCCCTTACCGGTTGAGCTGGGACGAAGCGTTCCGCCGACATGTGGCCAGTCATGCGATGAAAAAACCGGTGATTTTCTGCGGTGATCTGAACGTGGCCCACCAGGAAATCGACATTGCCCGGCCTAGGGAAAATCGCAAGACTGCGGGCTTCTCGGATGAGGAACGCGAGAGCTTCGGAAAGTTGTTAGACGCGGGTTTCGTGGACAGCTTCCGGCACCTTTATCCTGAACTAACAGATGCCTACTCCTGGTGGTCCTACCGCGCGGGTGCCCGCCCCCGGAACATCGGTTGGAGAATCGACTATTTCGGCGTCTCTACGCCATTGATTGGCCGCGTGGCTTCCGCAGAAATCCTGCCGCACGTCCACGGCTCGGATCATTGCCCGGTGGGAATCACGCTGGCCTGATGGACGAGGATCACAATCTCGCCCTTGGGCGGATGGGTTTTGAAATGAGCCAGCACTTCCGCCGCAGTACCACGATGATAGGTCTCGAATTTTTTGGTCAACTCGCGCGCGACGCAGGTGCGGGCGGCGGGATTGATTTCCGCTAGAATTTCCAAGGTGGCAATAATCCGGTGCGGGGACTCGAAGAAAATTCCAGTTTCACCCGATTCCAAGGCGGCGGTTAGAGCACTCCGGCGCTTGCCCGATTTCACGGATAGAAATCCGCCGAAACGGAAGGCATGGCAGGGAAAGCCCGAGCCGATGAGCGCGGTGATGACCGCGGATGGACCGGGAAGCACTTCGAGTGGCGTCCCGGATTCGATGCAGGCCTGCACCAAGCGGTAGCCCGGATCCGAAATGCCGGGCATCCCGGCGTCGCTGATGACGGCGATGGTTTCCCCAGCTCGGGCGGCGGCGATGAGGTCGGGGGCCCGGCGGGATTCGTTGTGTTCGTGAAGAGAAACGAGGGGTTTTCCTGAGATTCCGTGGTGGGCTAACAACTGGCCGGAATGCCGGGTATCCTCGCAGGCGATTCGATCAGCAGCGCGCAGGATTTCAAGGGCACGCAGCGTGATGTCCGATAGATTTCCGATAGGGGTAGGGACGAGGACGACGCGGCCTGTGATTTCCGGGGTGGGTTCCATGTGATTGGAGCGCGAAATTTATCCCGCCTGATTTGGACCTTGCGCGGAACGAACCGGGCTTTCCAGTCGCTGGCGCTCATCCGTGCTGATCAGCTTGGGCTTCCCTTCATGATCCACTCTCACGTTGGTCATTTCACCGATGGCGGCGATTTCTCCTGCGGAGTTAAGGACTTCGAAATTCCACGTCACGGATGACGCACCCAGCCGCGAAATGCCTAACAAAATCTCAAATCGATCGCCTGCTAGAAATGGCCGTTTGTAGTCGCACGAAACTTTCACCCGCGGCCAACCGCCTTCCCTGCGGTCGAAAACGAGGATGCCGCGAGAACGAAAAAACGCATGTTCCGCCACCTCGACGTATTTGAAGATGTTAGGAAAATGCATCCATCCG
>JANYFB010000234.1 GCA_025362955.1 Akkermansiaceae bacterium | reverse complement strand
GTGGACGGGGAGTTCGTAGAGCCGCACAAAGTCGACCGCGATGGCCTTTAGCCATCTCCGGAGAGGTGGCCTGGACATTGCCACCGCCTCCCCGGCCTTTGGGTCGGTTTGGCGGCATCGTTGCGGTCGATGCCGACCGCTAGCTGCGAGAATTTTGAAGTCCCCATCCGCCGAAGCTTACACGCAAAGAAAACGCATCACCCAACAGAAAAGCAAGGATGAAATCCACAAAATTCTATCACTTCCGGCTCGCCTTGAAACCGTAGGACGCCGCGCATCCGGAGGGACAACTTCTTGAATTTTCTATTTACGCATGAATCCTTGTGAATGCCCGCTGCGTCACCCCAGCACTTTTTGGATCAAAAGGGCTGGCAGCCATTTCCTTTTCAAGAGGAAACTTGGAACGCCTATCTCGCCGGGAAATCGGGGCTGCTTCACGCTCCCACCGGCCTTGGGAAAACCCTCGCGGTCTATCTCGGGCCGCTTGCGGAAACCACGGGTTCACACTGCCAAATCCTCTGGCTAACACCTCTGCGTGCGTTGGCCGCCGACACGCTGCGAGCGCTTCGTGAGCCGCTTGTTGTCCTTGCTCCCGGCTGCGAGGCGGAGGCCCGCACTGGCGACACACCCGCCGCCCTCCGCGCCCGGCTTCGCAAGAAACTTCCGCACACCCTCGTCACCACGCCGGAGTCATTGTCGTTAATGCTGACCCACGCGGATTTTTCCGACAAGCTAACAGGACTGCGCTGCGTCATCGTCGATGAATGGCATGAACTGTTAGGAACCAAACGCGGCGTCCAAACGGAACTCTGCCTTGCCCGGCTGCGGGCCTGGTTCCCCAATCTACGCATCTGGGGACTTTCCGCGACCTTGGGAAATTTAACAGAAGCGCGGCACGCATTGTTAGGGAATGCGTTTGCGGGATCGGTCGAAGTCACTGCGGACATGAAAAAGCCGATCATTATCGAGACGCTGATTCCTCGCGAAATCGACAGGTTTCCCTGGTCCGGTCACATCGGAACCAAGCTTGCCAGCCAAGTGGTGTGGGAAATCGATAAGGCGAACGTCACGCTGCTTTTTACGAACACCCGTTCCCAAACGGAAATCTGGTTCCAAGAACTCTCCGCGCTGCGCCCGGACTGGAAGGACAAGCTCGCCGTGCATCACGGTTCGTTAGAAAGGGCGGAACGGGATTTTGCGGAAAATGGACTGCGCGACGGCTCGTTGAAATGCGTGGTCGCCACTTCATCGTTAGATCTGGGCGTAGATTTCGCACCGGTGGACCAAGTCATCCAAGTCGGCTCGCCCAAGGGCATTGCTCGGCTCCTGCAGCGGGCGGGGCGCTCCGGTCATCAGCCGGGGAGCGTTTCGCGGATCATCTGCGTTCCCACGAATGCCTTGGAGTTAGTGGAATTTGCGGCCGCCCGCGACGCCGCGCTGGCACGCCATGTCGAGTCTCGCAAGCCCCTCCGGCAGCCTTTGGATCTGCTGGTTCAACATCTGGTAACCTGTGCGATTGGATCTCCGTTTCTACCCGATGAAATGCGCCGGGAAATTCAGTCCACCCACGCGTTTGAATTCCTAACTGACGCAGAATGGCAATGGGCGCTGGGGTTTATTTCAGATGGCGGTCGGGCGCTCGCCGCTTATCCACGCTATCAGAAGGCGCGGCTGATAGATGGGCGCTATGGCGTGGATGATAAACGGCTGATCACCCAGCATCGACTCAGCATCGGGACGATTTCCAGCGATCCAGCGGTGTCGATAAAGCTGGCCAGCGGTCGGGTGTTAGGGACAGTCGAGGAATCTTTCATTTCCCGAATCAAGCCGGGAGGCGCACTGGTATTTGCGGGCAGAAAGCTTCGGCTGGTGCGCTTTCATCAACGCACAGCAACTGTAAAAGTGGTGGCCAAGTCTGACAAAGGCCAAATCGCGATTTGGGGCGGCGCTAAAATGCCGCTGTCATCGGAACTATCTCATGCCGTCGCACGGCGCTTGAAAGGAATCGGCCCGCCATCACCGGAGATGGAGGCGGTCGCGCCGATTTTGGCCATCCAGAAAAAGTGGTCGCGGCTGCCAGACGACAATTCATTACTCATTGAATATGCGCGCTCGAAGGCCGAAGAGCATCTGTTTCTTTTTCCGTTTGCGGGCCGCATCGTCCACGAAGGTCTGGCGGCGCTCCTCGCCTTCCGCATCTCGCGAAAGACCGGGGAAGCGATCATCACTACTCAAAATGATTACGGATTTTCCCTCAGCGCCAAACGTGGCTTGGTGCTCGATGAGGAATTGCTGCGGTGCAATCTATCAAGTGAAAATCTGTTGAATGATTTGATCGCGTGCATGAACACCGCCGAACTGGCACGCAGGCAGTTTCGGGAAATCGCCCGCATTTCCGGGTTGATCCTACAGATGCCGCCCGGACAAAAAGATCGATCTCAGCGCGAATTGCAATCCAGTGCTTCACTCCTTTACGAAGTGCTCCACCGCTACGATTCTGAAAACCTTTTATTGCTTCAGTCGGAACGCGAAATTATGGAACGCCAGCTTGAACTTACACGGCTGACAACCGTGATTCATCGTCTTGAATCCGCCCCGATGTACTTGATAGAAACGGAGAATCTAACGCCCATGGCCTTCCCACTTTGGGCGGATCGGTTGAATGCCACGCTGTCCCCGGGAGATGCCGCTACCCGCCTTGAATCCATGCTTATCGCCCTGAATCAAGCTGCCGGCTGATTTCCTCCAACTCCCGAGAATGATTCCTTTTCCTTATTTGAAACTCCTTCCCGAGGGCGCGGTTTTTCTAACTGATTCAGCAACATTGATTGTGGCCGACGTGCATCTCGGAAAATCCGCAGCTTTTCGCGCAAGAGGATTGCCTGTGCCGGAAGGCGACACGGCACGGGATCTCGGCAGATTGTTAGATCTGGCGAAACAAAACGAAGCATCCCATCTCGTGATTGCTGGGGATCTCTTTCACGCACCCTCCGGCATCACTCCCGAGCTTGAGGCGGCACTTCATCGGTTTCTCCAGCAGATCGAAATTCCCGTAACCTTGGTTCTTGGAAATCACGATCTCAAACTGCACAAGATCATCGCTGAACTGAACCCGGTTCCGCATTTGGATTTAGGAGAAAAATTTCGGGTGATCCACGACCCGGCTGGCGCCAGCGGCAAGCGGCTCCATCTATCAGGTCATTTGCATCCGGTCGTGAAAATCCCGGACGGCAAACGCACTTCGCTGCGTCTGCGATGTTTCCTTTTTCGGAATCAAACCCTCATCTTGCCAGCATTCGGCAGTTTCACGGGCGGAGCGATCCTATCGCATTTCCCAGATGACCGGGTTTTTGTGTCACTAAGAGACCAAGTCGTTGAGTTGCCACTAGAGTTGATTTCCTTGAGGAAATGCCATTAAATTTCACGCTTTGCCAATTCGCGGAACGGCGCTAGGGTCCGCCCCTTTCCCGCCAATCCATGACGACTCCCGAACTCTACGCGCAACATGTTCTCCCCACCTACGGGCGCTTTCCGCTTGTTCCCGTGCGGGGTGCTCGTGCCCGCCTCTGGGATGAAAATGGCAAAAGCTATCTCGATTTTTGCATGGGCATTGCCGTGTGTTCAATCGGCCATTGCCATCCTCGCTTGGTCGAGGCGATTCGTCATCAGGCAGGCGAACTGATGCATGTTTCCAATCTCTATCAGAACCCGCTTCAGGCGGAACTTGCGGAGGAAATCAACACGCAGCACGTCAAACTTCCCGGCAAAATTTTCTTTTCAAATTCAGGGGCGGAGGCGAACGACGGCCTAATCAAGGCTGCCCGCCGCTTCGGCTTGAAGCGCCCTGCGACGGACGGCTCGCAGCGTTACGAAGTGGTGACGTTTTTGCAATCGTTCCACGGTCGCACACTCGGCGCCATGTCCGCCACCGGGCAGAAGAAAATTCAGGAGGGCTTCGATCCACTGCTTCCCGGTTTCCGTTATCTGCCTTTCAACGACGTGGCGGCACTTGAAAACGCAGTCCGTCCCGAAACCGCCGCAATTCTGCTAGAGCCGGTCCAAGGCGAAGGCGGCGTGAACATGGCGACGCCGGAATTTCTTCGCGCGGTGGCCGATCTTTGCAAGAAGCACGACCTCCTGTTATTTTTTGACGAAGTGCAGGCAGGCTTCGGCCGCTGTGGCGACGCGATGGCCTGGCGCATGATCGCGCCAGAAATCCAGCCAGACGGAATTTCATGGGCCAAGGGCATGGGCGGCGGCGTGCCAATCGGCGCGTTCTGGCTGAACGACCGTTCGGTCAATGAGGACGGCACAGCGTTGTCCTCACTGTTAGGCCAAGGCTCCCACGGCTCGACTTATGGTGGAAATCCATTGGTCTGCGCGGCTTCGCTGGCAGTACTAAAGGAAATCCGTGAAAAAGAACTGGGAGTGAACGCAATTTTCCAAGAGGTCCGCATCCGCGAAACGATTCGCCTGTGGAATCTTCCAATCGTCACTGAAATCCGTGGTCAAGGATTGTTGTTAGGCATCGCGCTCGACCCTGCTCGCATCCCAACTCCGGAAGGAAAAACGCCCGCGCTTGTCATCGTGAACCTATTGATGGAACGCGGCTTGCTGGTTCCGCCGGCGGGACCGGACACATTCCGCTTGCTGCCTCCGCTCAATGTCACGGACGCGGAGGTGGATGAGGCACTGGTCACGATTCACTCAGTCCTTGCTGAATTCTAACCACTTTTAAAGATGAAAAATTTTCTTTCCATTGAACAACTCAGCGCAAGGGAAATCCATTCCCTGCTAGATACCGCCGCGCATTTGAAATTGCAGCGTGGCCGTGATGGCACGCAGCTTGCAGGGCAAACGTGGGCGCTCATCTTTACCAAGTCGTCCACCCGCACCCGCGTATCGTTCGAGGTCGGCATCCGCGAGCTCGGCGGCTTCCCGATGTTTCTCTCGAAAAACGACATCCAGTTAGGCCGTGGCGAGCCGATCAAGGACACCGCCCGCGTACTCGG
>JANYFB010000224.1 GCA_025362955.1 Akkermansiaceae bacterium | reverse complement strand
GGATGCCGTCCTCCAATTGATCGTCACGGAGGAGCTTTTCAAAATGTTCCCGGATTTCACCGAGGGACGTCTCACCAAACTTCGTTCCCGCGTCGTTTCCCGCAGGGCGCTGGCCCGGTTCGCGATGGCGATCCACTTGGGAGACTATGTGTTGTTAGGAAAAGGCGAGGAAGCCACGGGCGGTCGGCGGCGGCTTTCTACTCTAGCGGATGCCTTCGAGTCGCTGATTGGCGCGGTCTATCTGGACTCCGGTCCGACCCCGGCACGGGAGTTGATCCTGCGTTTGTTCGAGGCGGAAATTGGCAACATGATCACCAGCCCCGAGGAGCGGAATCCCAAGGGTGAGCTTCAGGAATTTCTCCAAGCGATCCACCCGCAGGCCCCGGAATACCGGGTCATCGGCGAGAGTGGCCCGGACCATCGACGGGTATTTCAGTCGGAAGTTTCCTGGCAAGGTAAAATTCTCGCGACGGGAAAAGGGAAGAGTAAAAAGGAAGCGGAAGCACGGGCAGCTGCAGAAGCACTGCGGGCGAAGTTGTGGGAGAAATGAATGGATGAAATAGGTTCTATTGGGCCTATAGGACGAATTTCTATGTCTTCAGTTTTGAATACGCCCGCAGGTAGCCGACGCATTGGGCAATTTCAAGAAGACTCGTCTTCCAGTTGTATTCGTATTCGATGGAAACATTTCCGGCGAAGCCGTGTTTGCGGACTTCGTTCAAAATAGCGGGAATGTCGATGATCCCGGTACCGAAGGGCTGGTCGCGGGATGGCTCGACGATGGAGGCGCGGTCTTTCAAATGAAACGAATGGACGCGGGGCGCGATTTTTCTAATCACGCCTAACGGATCAAGGTCCGAGCTGGCCCAGTGGCCGATGTCCGCGCAGATGCCGATGTTAGAGTGACGCCCTTCGATGGCTTTCCAAATCGTCTCCGGGTGCCAGAGTGCGGTTGGCTTCGGGTGGTTGTGGAAACAGACCTTGATGTCGTATTCCGCAGCGAGTTTTTCCAGAACGTCGAGCGAGCCGAGCGACTCGGTGGTGATGCCGTAGAGGTTGAGCCTTTTCGCGAGATTGAAAATTTTGCGGGCTGCGGTTTCGTCTTTCGGGATCTCGATGACACCGAAGTTCAGGGCTGCAATGTGGTGTTTTGTTAGGTAGTCGAGGAGGGATTGGATTTCTCGGTTAGATAGATCAGTGCCGAATTTCACCTCGCCATGAGGGCCACCAAGTTTCTGTCCCGGATAAAGTTCGATACCTCCCGCACCCGAAGCAGCCGCCATCTCGATGGCTTCAAACAACGTGAATTCCTTGAAGGACCAGCATTGCACGGCAATCGCGAATCCAGCCTCAGTAAATGCGGGTTGCCGGACAGGTTCACCATTCGCGCGGAATGCTAACAGCGCGGAAGCGGCGGGGAACTTGCGCAAGAGTCTTTGCAAAAACATGGAATCGGTGGATTGCGGTTTGATGAAACACAGATTCGCTATAGTTTGGTTGCCCCCGTATCCAACCTCGTGGGCAAGATGCCCACGTTCCTTGAGGGGAAATCAGGCCAGCGCCGCTAACAGTTTCTCATGAATTCCGCCGAAGCCGCCGTTGCTCAGGACGGCGATGATGTCGCCGGGCTTGGCGGTTTCCTTGACTTTGGCGATGATGGTTTCGAGGTCGGGCAGATACCAGCCTTGGCCGCCGAGGCGCGCGATGTCGGCAGAGAGTTGGTCGGGATTGAGGCGGTCGTTTTCCGGAAATTTGTGGAGATCCGGGATGGCGGCGACGATTGAGAAATCCGCGGAAGCGAGGGCTTCTGCGAGCTCGGTTTGGAAAATGGCGCGGCGGGTGGTGTTAGAACGGGGCTCGAACAGAACCCAGAGGCGCGAGTCCGGGTGGCGCTGGCGAAGGCTTTGTACGGCGAGGCGGATCGCCGTCGGGTGGTGGGCGAAATCGTCGATGATCTTAATGCCGTTAGCCTCGCCCCGGAGTTCCTGGCGGCGGGCGACGCCGTCGAAGGATTCGAGTCCGTCGCGGATTTCATTGGCTGTTAGTCCGGCGAAGGTGGCGGCGGCCACGGCCATGGCGGCGTTGCGGACATTGAATTCGCCGGTCATGCGGGTGGAGTAGGCCACGCCACCGAGGGTGAACGAACTACGGTCCGTCTCGTAGTTGAGGTTTTCAATCCGTAGGTTGTTAGTTTCGCCGAAGCCGACAGTGGTGACGGGGCAGGGAGCCTTGGTCGCGACGTCGAGGCAATTTTGCTCGTCGCCGTTGATGAATGCCACGCCGCCTCTTGGCACAATGTTGAGCAGGCGGCGGAAGGTAAGTTTAATTTCGTCGAGGTTGTTATAAATGTCCGCGTGGTCGAACTCCACGTTATTCACGACCACGCACTCGGGCAGGTAGTGGAGGAATTTCGAGCGTTTGTCGAAGAAGGCGGTGTCGTATTCGTCACCTTCTAACACGTTGAATTCCGAGTCGGTGAAATGCGCGCCGTGGCCGAGATTTTTCGGCAGTCCGCCGATCATGTAACCGGGATCGCGGCCGGCGTTTACGAAAATCCACGCCAGCATCGACGAGGTGGTGGTCTTACCGTGGGTGCCGGAAACGACGAAATTGCGTTTTCCCCGGAGGAAGAATTCCTTCATCACCTCGGGCTGGGAATGGTAGAGCAGCTTGCGGTCGAGCGCGGCCTCGGCCTCGGGATTTCCGCGTGAAATGGCGTTGCCGATGATGACGACGTCCGTGTCAGCCGGGATGTTTTCCTCCTGATAACCTTCGGTGAGCGTGATGCCTTGGCCACGCAGGAAATCCGACATCGGCGGGTAAACGTTGGCATCCGAGCCGGTGACGGTGAATCCGCGTTGTTTCATGGCGGCGGCGACGGCTCCCATGGCCGTGCCACAGATCCCGGTGAAATGAAAATGGGTCTTGTCTGACATCGAAGGGCGCGAGGCTAGGGAGGGAAACCGGGCCTGCCAATCAGGAATACAGAGGGGATTCAGGTCACTCGTTTCCCGTTGATTTGCTTCCAAATTTTCCAGAAACGGAACTTATGGAGCCTGCCGACAGAGGAATTTTGTTTGGGTCTTGTGCCATGCAGGGCACCCGATCTAGGGTGCTAACCACTTCATGCGAGCCCAGCCGTTCAAATGGATTGCGCGCGGCGAACCGTTTGAAAAACACACAAACGGTTCGGTTAGCACGTTTCCGCCGATCCTCGAGCACCTGATCCGCCAACGGGGCCTGCCCCACGGCGCGGATTTGGAGGGATATCTGCGCCCAAGATTGCGGGATCTAGCCGATCCGTTTCTGATTCCCGACATGAAGCCGGCGGTGGAACGGGTGTTCGCGGCCATCGACAAGGGGGAAAAAGTCTGCATTTACGGCGATTACGACGTGGATGGCGTCACCTCGATCACCTTGATGCGCCGCATTCTGATGGCTTATGGGCTGAATCCACGCTATTTCATCCCGCGCCGTGGGCCGGAGGGATACGGGCTGAGCACGGCCGCGTTGAAGCGCTGCATGGCGGAGGGACCCAAGCCGGATTTACTGATCACGGTGGACTGCGGGACGGTTTCAATCAATGAGGTCGCGGCTCTGCGTGCGGATGGCATCGACGTTGTGATCGTGGATCACCACGAGCCGGACCCGGCAGGCAGGCCGGATTGTTGTGCGCTGGTGAATCCGAAATGCGGCACGGAATTTACCTATCTTTGTGCGGCGGGCGTCGTTTTCAAGCTCGGCCACGCGATGCTCAAAACCCGGCCGGTCGATCTCGATCTCAAGGAGCTCATTGACTTGGTGGCAGTAGCGACCATTTCCGACATCGTGCCTATGATCGGGGAAAATCGCCTGATGGTGCGGCATGGCTTGAAACACCTCCCCAGCACTCTCAATCCCGGCCTGCGGGCACTCCAGGAAGTTACCGGGATGAATGGCAGCGCAACTTCAATGGATGTCGGATTCCGCATCGGCCCGCGTCTCAACGCTGCCGGACGGATGGATGTGCCGGAGGATGCGCTGGCGACCCTAACAACGGATTGTCGGCGCCTTGCCTTCGACCTCGCTAAAAAGTTAGATGCCTATAATAAGGAGCGCCAAAACCACGAAGGTCTCATCCGCCGCGAGGCTGTGGAAATGCTTAACCGCGATTTCCACCCGGCACGCGATCCGGTTATTGTGTTAGGTTCCCGGTCGTGGCATCACGGCGTAGTCGGCATCGTTGCCTCGCGTCTCATGCGCCAGTATCACAAGCCGACTTTCGTCATCGCGATCGACGAGGATGGCATCGGAAAAGGCTCGGGCCGCAGTATTGACGGGATTTCGTTAGTCGAGGCGATCCGCGCTTGCGACAATGACCTCATCGCTGGCGGTGGTCATGCGATGGCTGCCGGGCTGTCCATCGAGGAGGGAAAAATGGATGGATTCCGCACCCGGTTTGCAGAGTATGTTTTGAATAATACCAACCCGGAACAACGGCTGCCGAAATTGATGTATGATGCGGAAATTTCCTTCGACCAGCTCTCCCTCGAGTTCCTCGCCAGCTACGATCTCCTGCAACCTTTCGGCAGCGGAAATCCGCAACCCGTTTTCATTTCCTGCGGAGTCGGATTGAGCCGCTCCCCGCTGCACATGAAGAACAATCATCTCCGTTTCATGTTGCGCCAAGGTTACCACGAACAAGACGCCGTTTTCTTCGGCGGCGGAGAGTATCCCCTGCCCGATCCGCCGTGGGACATTGCGTTTACGATTGATAGAAATACATTCCGCGGGCGGACGACGCTGCAGCTCATCATTCAGGACGTGCGGGCCGCGGAGTAACCGAAGCCTATACTTCCGCCTTCTCCTCCGGGAAATGGTCCGGCCAAATCCATGGCAGGAAGCAGCATTTCGCAGATTTCACTGAGGAATCCAGACGCTGACACTCGCGGCCGCGCATGGAAAATCCCCCCAGCCGTCTTCTCCGATGACGACCTGATCCGAGTGATGGCCGAGGGTATCGCGGAAGGTTTTTCCGGCATAGGCAGCGCCCATTTCCATGCGTTTCGAGGCCGCGTCACCATTTCCCATGACGACGGCGCAACCGGGGTTTTCCCCATCGCCAAGGCGGGTGAAGCCGATGCAGTGCGGGTCGTCGAAATACACATGCTGTTCTCCGTAAGCATGATTTTTCCGGGCGAGCAGCAGATTTTCCAAGCAAGGGATCTTGCCGATTTCAATCTCGTGGTCCTCGCCGTCACTGCCCTTGTCGGTGTATTTCGCGCCGTAGAGATCCGGATAGAAAACACAGGGGTAACCTTCCGCGCGCAACAGGATCAGCGCGTAGGCAAGCGGCTTGAACCACGGGGCGACCGGAGCCTCCAGCGCCTGAAGCGGCTGCGTGTCATGGTTTTCCACCAGCGTGACTGCTAACAGCGGGTTGGCCAGCATGAGGGAGTTGTCGAGGATGGTACGGAGGTCATAGTCGCTACCGGCCTCGCTGGCGGTGTGGAGATTGTTGTGGAGAGCCGAGTCGAAGAGACTCATGCAGCCGTCCGTTGCCGCGATGTATTTTTCCAGCAGATCCAGGTTGCCCGGCGCCCAATACTCGCCGACGGCAAAAATGTTTTCCTTCGTGTTAGCCCGCAGGACGTGCAGCCATTCCTGATAGAATTCAGGTGCGATGTGTTTCACCGCATCCAGGCGCACTCCGTAAAATCCGGTCTGTTCGTGAAGCCATTTTCCCCAATGATTGAGTTCGGCGCGGACGTGAGGATTGCGCGTCTCGACGTCGCAGAGCATGAGGAAATCGTAGTTTCCCATTTCGTCACCGATCATTTCGTCCCAACCGTCGCCATGGTCGTTGATGATCCGATAGATTCCGTTGCCGTCCTCCCCTTCCGCGTAATCGACTCCGGTGAAGCAGGTGAAATCCCATTTAAATGCCGAATATTTGTCCCCGCGACCCGGAAAGGTGAACTTCGTGTAAGAGCGGATTTCGTAAGGCTCTGACAGAGTTTCCACCCGATTGTCCGCAGAGACCTTCACGACGAGAAACGATTCGAGCTCGTCCGCACCGCCGCGGTGGTTCAACACGACATCCACGATCACTCCCACGCCTTGGTCTTTCAGCGTCTTGCAGGCGTGGAGAAATTGATCGCGGTCGCCGTATTTCGTCGGGCGGGACTCTTTTTGATCAAACTCGCCCAGATCGAAAAGGTCATACACATCGTAACCGGTGCTGGTTCCGCCACCGGCTGCCTTGTAGGCAGGCGGCAGCCAGGCGGCGGTGATTCCGAGGTCGGCGAGGTATTTCGCCTGCTCTCCCGCGTGGTTCCACAGAAACGAATCTCCGGGAGTGTACCAGTGAAAAAATTGAATCATGGTGGCGTTCATATCAGGGAAGATAGGTGAAGAATGAGTGTTGTGGTGATTGATGGGCTATGCTCCGCCGCCTTTAGCAAAAACCATCCCAACTCCTCTCCACCCGGAATTCCTTGGATTTTAGAAAGAAGGTTGTCCGAAAACCCACTGATGATCAGGCAGAATGCACGGCAATGAATTCGGATCGGGCGTTTTTCAAACCGAGCTGGAAATTTCCTAGCATCCGATTGCGGTGAATTTCAATTGGATCGACCGATTTTGCGGTTTGCAAGTCGCCCGTCCCGGATTTGAATCCGGCCCGTCCATGAGCCATCCTATTTTCCGCATTGCCATCGGAGCCGATCACGGCGCCGTCGATTTGAAAAACGCTGTCACCGAGCATCTCAAGGCGGTCGGCCACGAGGTCCGGGACTACGGCACGCAGGGCCACGAGTCGGTGGATTATGCGGATTACGCGAATCTCGTGTCCCGCAACGTGGCGGATGGGACTTATGATTTCGGCTTCCTTTGCTGCACTTCCGGCGTCGGCATGTCCATCGCGGCGAACCGCCATCGCCATGTCCGTGCGGCAAATGTCCGGACAGTCGAGGAAACGATCATCACCCGCCAGCACAACGATTCTAACATCCTTTGCCTCGCCGGAAAAACCACGGATATCGCAACCGGTATCGCCATGGCCGATGCATTCACGCCACGGCCTTTGAAGGTGGCCGTCACGCAGGCCGCGTTTGCAAATCTTCCGGCAGCCGCATCGCGGAAACCGACCCTGCGATTTACGCGGCGATCACCGCCGAGGAGCATCGCCAGCGGAACAACATCGAGCTCATCGCTTCGGAAAATTTCACCTCGCCCGCTGTGATGGAGGCCCAAGGATCGGTGCTGACTAACAAGTATGCCGAGGGCTATCCGGGCAAGCGCTGGTATGGCGGTTGTGAAAATGTGGATGTCGTCGAGCAGCTTGCAATCGACCGCGCGAAGGAGCTTTTCGGCGCAGAACATGCGAACGTCCAACCGCACTCCGGCTCGCAGGCGAACACGGCGGTTTATTTCTCCGTGCTCAAGCCGGGTGATAAGATTTTCACGATGGACCTCGCCCATGGCGGTCATCTAACGCACGGCCACAAGGCGAATTTCTCGGGCCGTTTTTACGATGTCACCCACTACGGCGTCAGCCCGGACGACGAGCGCATCAACTACGACGAGTTAGAAAAAACCGCCCGCGAACTCAAGCCCGCGCTGATCACCGTCGGCGCATCTGCCTACTCGCGGATCATCGACTTCGAGCGCATGGGCAAACTTGCCAGAGAAGTCGGAGCTTACCTGTTTGTCGATATGGCGCACATCGCCGGCCTCGTCGCCGCCGGGCTGCATCCGAGCCCGTTTCCCCATGCGGATTTCGTGACATCGACGACTCACAAATCCCTGCGCGGACCCCGTGGCGGAATCATTTTGTGTAAAGAAGAGTTCGCGAAAAAAATCGACTCGCAGGTTTTCCCCGGCATCCAGGGTGGCCCGCTGATGCACGTCATCGCGGCCAAGGCGATTTGCTTCGGCGAGGCGCTCAGACCAGAGTTCAAGGAATACTCCGCGCAAATTATCAAAAACGCCCAAGCCATCGCCGCGCGTCTAACGCATCATGGTTTCCGCATCTGCTCCGGTGGCACCGACAACCATGTGATGTTAGTGGACCTTCGTAACAAAAACCTCAACGGGACCGACGCCTCCCACGCCCTCGACGAAGCGGGCATCACGGTGAACAAAAACGGCATCCCGTTCGACACTGGCAGCCCGATGAAACCAAGCGGCATCCGCATCGGCACGCCCGCCGTCACCACTCGCGGCATGAAGGAAAAAGACGTCGAGCAAGTCGCGGACTTCATCGCCGAAGCTCTCGCAGACCCTACGAACACCGAGAAACTCCACGCGATCCGCGACCGGGTCTTCGCCTTTAACAGGGCATTCCCGCTGCCTTGGTAAGCGGTCCAACCCAGCAATCCCGATTCCAACGACACCAAATTCGCTTCCACCGTCTCATCTGCGGTTGAAAAAATCGCCACCGATTGACAGCACCCGCTGACTGTGTCAAATTAATCCTTGAAAATCGAACGATCATCGTTCAAATTTCATGGATGTTTCTTAGCCGATCAAACTATCTGAACTCCATCCGCGAGCGGTTGGTGGATTATCCGGTAGTGGCATTGCCCGGTCCGAGACAGGTGGGAAAAACCACTCTGGCGCGCCTCTATGCGGAAACCGTTGGGAATCTGCCGGTACACCGTTTCGATCTCGAATCCCCCTCGGACCTCGCCCGGCTGACCAACCCGGAGCTGGCGCTTTCTCCGCTGGAAGGACTGGTGATTTTGGATGAAATCCAGCGCGTGCCGGAGCTGTTTCCGGTGCTGCGGGTGCTTGCGGATCGACCGGAAACTCCTGCGAGGTTCCTGATCTTGGGAAGCGCCTCACTGGAACTCGTGAAAGGGGCGAGCGAATCGCTGGCAGGCCGCATTTCCTTCGTCGATGTGACCGGCTTCACGCTCGAAGAAACGGGCACGGCGCATCTGCGAAAACGCTGGTGGCGCGGTGTTTCCCCCGGGCGTTTCTGGCCCGGGATGATCGGGCGGCGGGCCCATGGCATGAGGACTTTTTCCGCACCTTTCTGGAGCAGGACATTCCGCAGCTCGGCATCCGCGTGCCGGCGGCGACCTTGCGGAGATTCTGGACGATGCTGGCCCACTATCACGGCCAAATCTGGAACGCCTCCGAACTGGCCCGCTCACTCGGAACCAGCGAACCCGCTGCCCGCCGCTACCTGGACATCCTATCAGGAACCTACATGGTCCGGCTGTTGCCGCCGTGGTTCGAGAATTTGAAAAAACGGCAGGTGAAGGCACCGAAGATTTACATTCGGGATTCCGGCGTCTGCCATGCCTTGCTGGGATTAGAAAACATGGCCGCGCTGGAGGCGCATCCCAAGGTGGGAGCCTCATGGGAAGGATTTGCCTTGGAGCAAATCCTCGCCGTCACAGGCGATACAAACGCGTATTTCTGGGCCACCCATTCCGGCGCGGAACTGGATCTGCTTTTGTTCCACCGTGGCAGGAGGCTAGGGTTCGAGTTCAAATACACGGAAAAGCCATCCACCACCAAGTCCATGCAGGTCGCACTCGCCGATCTCGAGTTGGACCACGTGCACATCGTCTATCCCGGCAAACACGTC
>JANYFB010000156.1 GCA_025362955.1 Akkermansiaceae bacterium | reverse complement strand
AAGCACGGCGTGAATCTGATCCGCATCCACGGCGGGTATTTCGATTCTAACGGCGAGGTGGATTCGGCGAAGATTCTGCATTCCATCGAGGTGGTCGAGGCGATGAAAGCGGAGGGAATCTATACGCATTTTTCGATTTATTTCCCGCTGTGGTTCGATCCGAAGCCCGGCAATCCTTGGCTCCAAGGCTATAATGGGAGCCAGCACAGTTTCGCCGCGCTGATGTTTAATCCAGAATTCCAAGCGCAGTATCGCAAGTGGTGGGCCGCACTTCTCACCACGCCCAGCCCGATCACAGGAAAACGATTGGTGGATGAACCCGCCGTCGCGAGCTTGGAAATGCAGAACGAGGATTCGTTGTTTTTCTGGACCTTCAATGAAACGAACATCCCGGATGCCCAGCTCCGATTGCTGGAAAAACAATTTGGCGATTGGTTAGCTGCGAAGCATGGATCGTTAGAAAATGCTGTCGCAGGTTGGAAAAGCGAGCCACTCAAGCGGGATGCAGTGGCGCAGGGCAGGATCGCATTTCGTCCACTCTGGAATGTTTTCACCGACCGCACCCCGCGCGACCAGGAGAGCGCGGAATTTTTGCTAGATGTCCAAACGAAATTCTACACCGAGACCCGTTCTTTCCTGAAAAATCTCGGTTTCAAAGGACCGATCACCGCCTCTAACTGGATCACCGCCAGCCCGCAAATCCTCGGACCCTTGGAAAAACTCAGCTACACCGCCGGTGACTTCATCGATCACCACGGCTATTTCGAGAACAACCACAAGGGCGATCAGGCCGAGTGGTCGCTGCGGGAAGGGCATACTTATTCGGACCGCAGCGCACTCCGCTTCGACCCGGACGAGCCGGGAAAACCCAGGCAATTTTTTCATCCGGCGATGGACCCGCACTACAACGGGATGCCATCAACGATCTCCGAAACGACCTGGTGCCGTCCTAACCGTTTCCGAGGCGAGGCTCCTCTTTACTATGTCGCCTATGGCGCGCTGCAACATACGGATGCGATTGTTTACTTCGCTCTCGATAGCGCTCATTGGTCGGTGAAGCCGGGATACTTCACCCAGCCGTGGACGGTGATGACACCGGCGATCATGGGCCAATTTCCGGCTGCTGCCTTGATCTATCGGCGTGGCTTGATCAGTCCCGGTGCGGTGATGGCGGATGTTTCTCTCAACCGGGATGATCTCGTCCATCTCAAAGGCACGCCGCTACCGCAGGACGCCGGGCTGGATGAACTCCGGCTCAAGGACATTCCAGCGGGCACTGCGGGGAAACCGGGCGAGCGCTTGAATCCGCTCCTGCATTTCGTCGGACGTTCCGATGTTCACTTCGTTACCACGCCCGGTTCGACGAAAGTCACCGATCTAGCAACCTATCTTGATGGGAAGTCAATCCGCAGCAGTACCGGCGAACTGAAATTGGACTACGGGGTGGGACTTCTAACAATCGACGCGCCGAAAGCGCAGGGAGCCTGCGGGCAGTTGCATTCACCTGTCGAGACCCGCGACCTTTCCATCAATTCGGACATGGATCCGGGATACATCGTCGTCGCGGCACTGGACAACCAGCCGCTTGCAACCTCCAAGCGAATGCTCCTCCAAGTCATGTCCGAGGAAAAAGAGTCCGGCTTCAAAAGTGAAACCGTCTCTCCCGGAGTCCGTCGCATCATCGCCCTTGGCACGGATCCGTGGCTGGTGAAAAATCTATCAGGCAGCGTGAAATTCAAACGCCCGGATGCCGCCCAACTCAAGGTCACTCCGCTCGATTTCAACGGCTATCCCCTTGCCCCGGCTGGCGATGCTTCGGTGATCCAACTCCAACCGGGAACGATCTATTACTGGATCGAAGCCAAGTAGTCCCACTTTTCCGCTTTTCCCTGACCACTCGATTGCCCTAGACTCTCCGCCGTGCACCCGATCGAAAAAGCGAACGTCCTCATCGAAGCCCTGCCTTACCTGCAAGCGTTTCGCGGGAAGACTTTTCTCATCAAGATGGGCGGCTCCGCAATGGAAGATCCCGATCTCGTCGCGAGAGTCATGCGCGACATCGTTTTCCTCGAGGTGGCGGGCATCAATCCCATCGTCGTCCACGGCGGCGGCAAGGCGATCTCCGCAGCGATGGAAGCTGCCGGACTTGAGGCGAAATTCGTCGGTGGGTTCCGCGTAACGACCGATGAGGCCATCGACATCGTGGCCCGCGTCTTGTCCGAGGAAATCAATCCGGGGCTGGTAAAAATGATCCGTGATTTCGGCGGGAAAGCGGTCGGTATCCCAGGCAACGACGTGTTTCTCGGCGAGAAAATCAAGGGCACGGACGCAGCGGGAAACCGCGTGGACATTGGCCGCGTGGGTGAAGTTGTGGGCTGCCAGCTTGTCCACATGGATGCCGCGCACCACGCCGGAATCGTCCCCGTCATTTCCCCGCTTGCCGCCGAGTTGGCGACCGGACGCCCGCTGAATATCAATGCGGATCTCGCCGCTGCCGCACTTGCCAAGGAACTCCGCGTGGCGAAATTGGTCTATCTATCAGACGTCCCCGGTCTTCTATCTGATCCGAAAGATCCCTCGACTCTCATCAAATCCGTCACCCGCAAGGAGGCGGATGCGATGATTGCGGATGGCACTATTTCCGGCGGGATGATCCCGAAAATCCGCAGCGCGGTGGATGCTCTCAATGCTGGTGTCCGCAAGGTCCATTTCGTCGATGGTCGCCTGCCTCACGCGTTGCTGTTGGAAATTTTCACCGACGGCGGAATCGGCACGGAAGTCGTGAGGTGATCTCCGCTGCTGACTCGCCCTTTTTTGATGAATGAATGAAAGCCGGGATCAATCCCGCGGTCCGTTAGTTGGAATCACTTCACATCGAAGACCACGCGGAAGCCGAGGTCCGGTCGGCGGAGGGAGCGGTCGGCGGTCCACTCGCGGGAGAGCGCGTTCGTGCCAGGTTTTAGATACGAGCCGCCGATGAGAACCCAGAGTCGCTCGCCGAGCGGGTTGGCGGGGTTGACCCCTTGTTTGCTGGTCCACTCGCAGACGGAACCAGCCATGCCGACGAGTCCCGTGGGGGTGCGGTCGGCAGTTTCCGAAGTGACGGATGCCCATGCGCCGGGCGGGAGAGTGGCCGGGGCTTTCAACTGGAGGGAGAGAGCGGCGAACCATTCTTCCTGCGAGGGTAGGCGGGCTTGTTTCCACTCGGCATACGCAGCCGCGTCCCACCAATCGACGCCGATGACCGGGGAGTCGAGAGAGACTGGCAGACCCTGCCAGGTGCTATCCGTCTTCGAGGTGGCGGCGGCAAGGAGTGAGAGCCACTCGGTGGGGACATGGGAGGATTTTTCCGCTGGCTGATCGGGGTGATCGAAGGTGTGTTTGCTGTCTTTGGCTAACATGCCGAGGGTTTCGAGAAACGCGGAGTATTGACCGATGGTGATTTCGTTCGCGGAAATGCGGAAGGCGGGGAGAGCTTGCTCGGTGCCATCGGGATTGGGATAGCTACCAGCGGGCACGCTCACCGCCCCCGGTAGGCTGGCGCGGGGCGGGGCGGGCGGAAGGGGCGGGCGCATTTTCACGGCGAAAATGGCGATTCCCACCAAGGCTAGGAGTGTGATGGTGGAAATGAGTGCGATGGGGAGCTTTTTCCCCGCCTGCAATCCCGCTTGGGTTGGCGTCAGGGATGACAGGGAATCCGCGAGCTGGTGCTCGATCTGCATGCAAAAATCGCGGATTTGCGCCCAAGTGATGGGAGCTTCCAAGCCCTCGCCGCGCATCCAAGAGAGCAATGTGAGGAGGCGGGTGGCTCCGGGTTCGCCATAGGTCACAAGCGGTATCATGACGTTTCCGAGGTGGAGGATATCGCGGACGGATTGGTCCGGGCTGCGGACTCCGGCCAAGGCGAGATTTTTCAGCCGGATGACGCCGTGCTCGTCCAAATGGATGGCATCAAGATCCAGCGGCGAGGTGGAATGACCGAGAGTTTCGTGCTGGAGATGGGCTTCTGAAATGCGGCGCAGGATATGGGCAAGTCGGGCTGGGATAAAGGAAAGACCGGCGGTTTCCCTTTCCGCGAGGGTGACGCCGGACAGCAGCTCATGGGCATAGAAGCAAAGTCCCGGCTCCGCCACCGCTTCAAAAACCGAACCAATCAAAGGATGATCGACCGATGCCTTGGCCCGGATGTCTGCCAGAAAAACTTCTTTTAAGTCAGCGCAATCAGAGCGGAGTTCATCGACGAGGACCAGACGGGCAACGGATACCTGTTCCGCGAGCCAAGTGCGCGAAATGTCATTTTCATCGAGAAGTTCCTTGAGTCGGTATTCGCCAAGCTGGCGTGCTTCGGGGGCGGAATTCATGGACTTGGAAAAATCACTTGGAGGGGAGTGGCGGGAGGAGCGGAATGCTGGGGTCGAAATCGGGCGGCAAGGTGTCCTGGAATTCCGGGAGCACGGTGGCACCGGGCTTGGCTGCGGGCTGGGTGGGAATCTTGGCCGCGAGATCACGAGGCCATGCCTGCACGTCCAGCACCTCCCCTTTGTAGAGCAGGGAAACCACTTGTCCGTAGTAGGTGCGTGCGCCAAAGAGGTGCTCTGTTTGGCTGTCCTGCGGAGGGATCAGGTAGTTCATCCGCAGGTTTTCCTCGCCGCCAGTCCAGTCGAAAGGCAGGGAAACCCACTTTTCGTTCACCCAGGATTTATCCTCAAGTTGGATAATTTCGCCCTTGGAGGTGCGGTTGAAAAAAATGACGGAAACGGCGATTTCCGCGACGTCGATTTCCGCGCCGGGAGCCTTTTGCACGGGGATGGTGAGGACGACTTTTTGGCCTTCTTCGTTCTTAGGATCGTTGAAAATTTGGACTCGCCCGAGAGAAAGTTTGCCGAGCATGGCCTCGGGTTGCTCGAAGCCGTCGCGCAGCTTGGCAGCTGCCAGCCCATAAAGCGAGCCTGCTCCCGACACGCCCATTTGGAAGACTTTTTCATAATGGGCGGCGGCCGTGTCGAACACGCCCATCTGCTCATGCACAAGGCCGAGTTCGTAATGCACGCTCGGGTCGTCAGGCGATTGAGTCAGGGCTTCTTCTAATTTCATGATGGCCACACCCATGTCTCCCTTCACCCGGGCCTGACGCGCCTCCTTGACCAATCGCTCGGAGCGCGGATCGTCCACCTTCGGCGGCGCGACCGGTGTGGGAGAAGGTAACGGCAGGGAGGAAATCGGCGGCGGAGCAGGCGGTCGGGAAACGACTGCGGCCGCAGGATTTGGCTCGGCAGCGGGCGCGGCCGGGATGCGAAGGGTGATGATTTTCGGAATCTCTTTAATGATGGTCCGCACCTCCCGGGATTCTTCGAACCGCGCGGCCAACGCCATGCCTGCCACCAGCAATTGGAAAAACGCCATCAATCCCAGCATCCAGCAGGAGATGGTGAAAACCGGCAACGGACTTACCTTCGCGGAACTCATCGTCGGACGATGAAGGGTAGGCATCGAGTTGTCAATCCGTGTGGGAAATGGGTAGTGGTACAGTTTGAAATCAAAAATTCCATCCCGTGATTTTGCGATCGAGGCGCCACAGTGGAAACCGTGCCGACTAACAAAAACGCCAGGAATCTTCCCCATACGTGCGGAACAAGTCTTCTAGGGGGTCCACCGCCTGCGAGTCGCCGCCCTTCGCCGCGTCGCACACCAACGTCCAGCGCGTGGTCGCGAAAATTGTCGGCTGGGATTCCCGGTCGGTCATGTGTAGATCTACTACCACCATCCGCTCCGGATGTTACACCCCTTTCCATGAACGACCTCACCATCACCGCCGAAGCCCTCGGCATCGGAAAAATCGAGCGCCACATCTTCCTTTGCGCCGATCAAACCGAGCCGAAATGCTGCGCGAAAGTCATTGGCTTGGAATCATGGGAATTTCTTAAACGCCGCCTCAAGGAACTCGGCCTCACCAACCCCCGCGACCCGAAAATTTTCCGCACCAAGGCAAATTGCCTCCGCGTCTGCCTTCACGGGCCGGTCGCCGTGGTTTATCCGGAAGGTGTGTGGTATCACTCGTGCTCACCGAAGGTGTTAGAGCAAATTATCCGAGAGCATTTAATCGGTGGAAAAATTGTCACGGAGTTTGCTTTTGCCGTGAACCCGCTGTCACTTGCGGCGGCAGTGCGGGTTTCATAAAATAGATACAAATCATCGAATCATGAAATACACAGTTCTATTAATTGTTACATTACTGTTAGTCCCAATGTTCCCGCTTCGCGCCGACGAAGCCGCCTCTGCCAAACCAAATGTCCTGCTGATCATTCTTGAGGACTGGGGACCCTATCTGCACTGTTATGGTGAGAATGAGATTTATACTCCCAATCTCGACCGTTTGGCCTCGGAAGGTCGTCTCTATAAGAACTGTTATAGCAGCGCACCGGTTTGTTCGGTCGGCCGCTCTACACTCATGGTCGGATTAAGCCAATACACCACGCATACTGAACAACATCGGACCGCACCCGACCTGAAGCCGGACTTGCCAAAAGGGGTTCTATCACTCCCCGACCTGTTTCGCAGCGCCGGTTATTTTACCGCCTTGGGTTGCGGCTATTCCAAAAAGGTGGACCTCAATTTCAAATTCGATGCCAAAGTGGCCTATCAAGGCAAGGACTGGAGCGAATGCAAACCCGGGCAACCTTTCTACGCGCACCTTACGCTCAATCAAACGCACCGCGCATGGAATGGGGACGCGCAACGGCCAATCGATCCCAAGCTGGTTACTTTGCCATTGTGGTATCCAGACACGCCTTTGACCCGCAAGGATTGGGCCATGGGCTTGGAGAGCGCCCAGACTTCCGATCGAGATATTGGAGACATTGTCGCCCGGTTAAAAAGGGATGGGGTTTATGAAAATACCATTATAGTGATCACCTCTGACCATGGCATCGCACTGCCGCGGGCCAAACAATTTATCTATGACGAGGGACTGCATATTCCCCTCATTGTTCGTTGGCCCGCCCGGATTGCACAGGGTAGCGTTTCCGACGAATTAATTTCAAATCTCGATATCCTGCCTACCCTTCTTGACCTCGCCGGAATGCCAATTCCAGCCTATCTGCAGGGTCGCTCGCTCGCCGATTCAAATCAGAAAGAGCCACAGTATATCTTCGGCGGCAGGGATAAGATGGATGAGACGCACGATGCCTCACGGACGCTTCGATCAAGGGATTTCAGATACATTTTGAACCTAATGCCGGAGCGGGCCTACTGTCAGTTCAATCAATACAAGGAACAAAGTTATCCTGGCCTAGCCGTCATGAACGCGCTCCATCTCCAAGGCAAATTGCCTCCAGAGCAGGACTTGTTCATGAAGGACACGAAGCCGGGAGAGGAACTCTATGATATCAACCAGGATCCCAGCGAAATCCATAATCTAGCAAATAATCCGGAGTATGTTAAAACACTCGAGCAGTTCCGTACAAGCTTGGCGGAATGGCGTAAGTCGGTCGGCGATGGTGACCTTACTTCGGAGTTTCGATCCGGTGGTTGGCCAAGCACCTATCCTACACGCCCGCTCGCGGAGTGGCTCAACATTGAGACCATGTGGGAGAATCACATTCTAAACGACGGTCCAAAACCCGACATCGCCCGTCCCGCGCAGTTTTTCCCCGAAAGGACATCTTCAAAAGAGTAAAAATCATCCGCTGCCCGAAGTCAGAGCTGATGTGGTGAGAGCCGGAGTAAATTACCAAAAAGGGCGGGGATTGAATCATGCAGAGCCTGACTGCTGCTGGCAGACACCTCCCAGCTCTGGGACGACGGCACCGCACCTCCGAGCTTGATCCTGAGTTCTGAATCTGCGAGTTTGAGCGAGTTGAAACAACGTCAATGAAAGCCAAACCGGACAAAATCGGATCCGATCTCAAGTTTTTTCCGCAATGAAAAAAATGGCGGCAATTCAAGTGTTGATATCTCTGCAATAAATGTTCACATGAACTCATGAGCGAACTCAAATCCATCGAACTTTTTTCCGGCGCCGGCGGGCTAGCTCTTGGGCTCCACGCTGCAGGCTTTCGGCACAAGGCGCTTTATGAGTGGAACGCTACGGCAGTGGAAACGCTGCAATACAATCAGCGGATGGGGCATCCATCATTGCAGGGTTGCACCATAACTCGCGCAGATGTGCGCCAAGTCGATTTCAAAAAATATTATGGTATTGACTTGGTCGCAGGAGGACCGCCCTGTCAGCCATTTTCAATGGGTGGTAAAGCGGCTGGAATGAACGATGTGCGCGACATGTTTCCCCAAGCGATTCGTGCCGTTGCAGAATCTCAACCCCGAGCATTTGTTTTTGAGAATGTCCGTGGCCTGCTTAGACCGGCGTTCTCAAATTATGTGGAATACATCCGCCTCCAAATGGAGTTTCCCAAGTTTTCTATTTCGGAAAATGCTACTTGGGATCAAAACTTAGCTCGGTTGGAGCGGCATAAGGAAAGAGTGGGCAAGGAATCGGCCGAACTGAGATATCGCGTACATGTCCACCAGGCAAATGCCGCCGAGTTCGGGATTCCTCAACACAGACACCGGGTATTCTTCGTCGGATTTCGTTCGGATTTTGTGACCGATTGGTCATTTCCGAAAACCACTCACAACGATTCTGATTCATGGATGACACTTTACGAAGCGATCAGTGATTTGCCAGATCCGTCCTCCCGTGCCGGAAAAAAATGGCACAATCACCTGTTGCAATCGGGAGCCAAAGCTTATCCGGGACATACGGGAAGTCCATTGGATCGACCTGCGAAAGCACTCAAGGCAGGAGCACACGGAGTTCCCGGTGGTGAAAACATGATTCTTTTTTCGGATGGATCCGTGCGCTATCTGTCGGTGAGGGAATGCGCCAGAGTGCAGACTTTTCCTGATGATTATGTCTTCCTTGGAAGTTGGACTGAGGCAATGCGCCAGCTTGGCAATGCCGTCCCGGTAAAGTTGGCCGAGATTGTTGGATCTTCCGTTGCTAAAGCCCTGGCTGGACAAGCGCCGAAAAAGTCCGAATTCTCCGCAAATGAAGCCCTATAATCCCCTTGAAAAAGAGAATCTTGGCAAAAGTGTTGCCAATTCTCTAATCAAGCAGAAGCCGGTGCCGTTGGGCGCTCTCGAGCGTTTCTCAGGTGCCGGTGTCTATACAATTTACTACACAGGAGATTTCGATATATATTCCAAACTTAGCGACTGGAATACCAGCCCCGAAGATTTAAACGCGCCCATTTACGTCGGCAAGGCGGTTCCCACGGGCGGCCGGAAAGGAAACGTGGATCCTGACGTTTCTGCAAAAGGGACCGCGCTTTTCACCCGTCTGGACGAGCACAGCAAATCCATCGAGCAGGCAACAAATCTTGAAATCGAGGATTTCTGGTGCCGCTATCTGGTGGTTGACGATATTTGGATACCCCTTGGTGAATCACTCCTCATTCAACGCCATCGGCCAATTTGGAATTCCCTCATCGATGGTTTTGGAAATCATGACCCCGGCGCAGGACGTCACAAGGGGGCAAGGCCGAACTGGGATACGCTACACCCAGGTAGAAATTGGGCTGATAAGTGTGCACCATCAAAGCTCACGGAGCAACAGATTCGCCACCACATTGGTGAATATTGGGCCAGATATAAAGGATCCGAGATCGACGGCCAATGAATCGCAATGTACGGCCGAATAAATAGGCGGCAGACAAAGCGGCGGCGTGAATCTTTCGATAAGTTCTGGCGGATTCCGGCAAGCAGTGATTGCCTCCGCAGGTTTCGGGAACAAGACTCGACCGCGTGAATTCAGCTCTCGAAACATTGATGCTCGCCTTCGATGGGGAACAAGGAGTCGCGATTCCAGAGCGCGCCTTGTTCATCGGCGCGCAGCCGCATCCTGCACTGAAGACCTGGCCGGAAATTGTCGGTTGGCAGCCGCTCAACCCGCTCGCCGCATCATGGGAACGAGTGGGATTTAAGCGTGTTGAAAATTTTTCTGATGGGAAATGGCCGCTGGTGCTCGTCCTGCCCGGCAAGTCGAGAGATGAAACCCTGGCTTGGTTCGCAATGGCGCGGGATCGCTTGGAGCCGGGTGGAAAATTAGCCGCCGCCATGCCAAACACCGCCGGTGCCGGGCGCTTTGAGAAAGAACTCTGCAAAGCCACTGGCAACATCACCTCCCTCCAAAAACATAAATGCCGCGCCTTCCACGCAACCGACGATGGCGCCTGGAATGAGGAAGTTTTCAATGAATGGCGCGCCCTGGGAGAAGCGCGGAAAATTTCTAACACCCACTTTACCGTGCAAGCCGGGATTTTCAGCAGCGACCACATCGACCCTGGCTCGCAACTCCTCGCCGATTACCTGCCCGCCCATCTTCACGGCGACGTCGCCGATCTCGGCGCGGGCTGGGGATTTCTATCAGATCTAATTTTGAAACGTTGCCCGAATATTGACCAATTGGATTTGTTTGAGGCAGATGCCCGCGCCCTTGATTGCGCCCGATTGAACCTCGCCGCCCATCTGAAGAAAATCGGCTTCCACTGGCACGACGTGACCACCGGCCTGCCCGGAGTTTACGATGCCATCGTCATGAACCCGCCCTTCCACACCGGCCAAGCCACCGATGTCGATCTGGGTCGCGCCTTTCTCAAAGTCGCCTCCGCCTCACTGAAACGCGGGGGAAAATTGCTGCTGGTCGCCAATCGACAACTGCCCTACGAAGCCGCTCTCGAAGCCAGTGGCCTGGCTTGGCGCAAAATCACCGAGGACAAAATCTACAAAATCCTCTCCGCCGAAAAGCGCACCTGAGAGACCAGATTCCAGAGTCCAGAGAAGGGTCTCTTGATTCTTTTGAAATTATGAAACTCGTCAAACTCCTCGCCAATCTCGGCTACGGCTCCCGCAAGGAAGTCCAGCGCCTTATCCGCTCCGGTGCCGTGACCGATGCCGGAGGAAATGTGTTAGGCGAAAATGATCTACCGCCTCACGCCCAGATCCGCTTCCGTGGTGAAGAGTTAGATCCGCCGTTCCCACTCATCATCATGCTCAATAAACCGGACGGTTACACTTGCAGCAGCGAGGACCCCGGCAGCACGATCTACGATCTTCTCCCTGAGCGCTACGCCCATCGCAATCCGGGCCTTAATCCCATCGGGCGGCTAGACAAAGATACCACCGGATTTCTGCTGATGACCGACGACGGAAAATTACTGCATCAAATCATTCACCCAAAGTCGAACTGCCTTAAAGTCTATCAGGCGACCCTCGACCGACCGCTCGCAGGCCACGAGGGCGAACTGTTTGCCTCCGGCACCCTCGTTCTCAACAGCGAAAGCCGTCCCCTCCTCCCCGCTGCATTGGAAGTGTTAGGCGAAAAGGAAGCCCGCATTACTCTCCACGAAGGCCGCTACCACCAAGTCCGCAGGATGTTCGCCGCCGCCGGAAATCATGTCCTCAGCTTGAAGCGCATTTCCATCGGTGGCCTGCAAATGCCCGCCGACCTTGGGGAAGGCGAATGGCGCCCGCTCACGCGTGAGGAGTTAGCAAGAGTTTTTCCATGACTCAGATGGAAACAGTGGCAGGAATTTCCCTGCCTCCGGGAAACGGCGATCAATCTAGGGAAAAAGGGGAGCACACGCGCCCTCGCGTGTGGAATGAGACGCCCTCGTCTTTTCATTCGGGCGGACTCAGGTTGGCTCGTTATTTGTTTTTCATCGTTCCCATACGGAAAATCCTATGACTCAGGACGTAAGTTTTCGACGAGGGCGTCGAAAACAACAGGCGAGGGCGCGTGTGCTCCCCTGGCTTGATCGTCGTGGGTTCCGGGAAGCAATTTTGAGGTGGTGTGAAGGGTAAGGATGATTATGGTGACCGCCCCGCGAGGGGAAATTATGGCGATACAAGGTGAAGAACTGGCTCTGGCTTG
>JANYFB010000149.1 GCA_025362955.1 Akkermansiaceae bacterium | reverse complement strand
TCCTAGTACGAGAGGACCGGAATTGACATACCTCTGGTGCACCGGTTGTCCTGTCAAGGGCATGGCCGGGTAGCTAAGTATGGAATAGATAAGCGCTGAAAGCATCTAAGCGCCAAGCTACTCCCAAGATGAATTTTCCCTTAAGGATCGTCGAAGACTACGACGTTGATAGGCTTCAGGTGTAAGTGCAGTAATGTATTCAGCCGAGAAGTACTAATCATCCGTTTGGCTTGATTCCTATTTTTGAATTAGTGAAAACAAGTGACCGTGAATGGTTTGGAGATTGTCAGGTTTTAAAATGAAGTTCTCCGTGTGGATGTCAGAGAGCGGGCGGCGGGCGCAAGCCTGCAATCTAAGAATTTCAAATTTGAGATTTGAGATCAAAGAAAACATAGCTCAGATCCCCAGAGTCCCAGCCTTGATCAACCAAGGCTGCCCTCTGGTGACCAGAGCGCGGTGGAACCACCCGGTCCCATTCCGAACCCGGAAGTGAAACGCCGCAGCGCCAATGGTAGTGAGACGATAGGTCTTGTGAGAGTAGGTCGTCGCCAGGTATATGCCCGGCTCCAAGCAATTGGAGCCGGGCTCTTTTTTTGCTGGGATAAGGCAACAATTCCTCCCACAGCGAATAATCTGGAAGCACTGAAACGTTTGAATCACATGGAAAAATCCACACTTCGCTGGGGCATTCTCAGCACCGCCCGGATCATCCGGCGCAATTGGCAGGGGATGCGAGACAGCGGAGCTGCCACCCTCGTCGCCCTTGCGAGTCGGGACTTGAAAAAGGCCGAGGATTTCATTGAAGGGCTGCAGGCGGAGTTTCCCTGGCCCGTGAAACCTACGGCGTTTGGCAGTTATGAATCTCTCATCGCAAGTTCGGATGTGGATGCTATTTATATCCCGCTCCCCACCGGGTTGCGGAAGGAATGGGTGCTGCGCGCGGCCGAGGCGGGAAAGCATGTGCTTTGTGAAAAACCCTGCGCGGTGAGCACTGCGGACCTCCGGGAAATGATTTCATGCTGCGAACGACACGGGGTTCTTTTTATGGATGGAGTGATGTTCATGCACGATCCGCGCTACTTAGCCATGCGCGAAATTCTGGAGGATAGGGTGAGCGTAGGATCTATCAAGCGGATCACTACGGCCTTTAGTTTCCGCAGCGCGGGAGATTTTGCAGGAAACGATATCCGCGGCCAAGCAGGATTGGAACCGACCGGCTGTCTGGGGGATCTTGGTTGGTATTGCCTGCGCGGGATGTTGTGGGCGATGAATTGGGAAATGCCGATGAGGGTTTCAGGACGAGTGCTCTCGGAAGCCTCCGGAAATGACGGGGTGCCCGCGACCATGGAATTTTCTGCCGAGCTGGATTTCGCGAACGGGGTGACCGGCGCATTTCACTGCTCCTTCTTAGCACCGAAGCAAATGTGGTTCAACGTGAGTGGGACCGAAGGCTACCTCCGTATCCCGGATTTCATCGCGCCCGTTGCGGAAAACGACATTGCCTGGGAGACTAACTACCAACGAGTGCCTCGAGAAATGGATTCGGGCATGAGCAACGAAGCCCGCATGTTTGCCTGCTTCGCCAAGGATGCGAGGCGTGGAGTGGCTGGCTCGCCATGGGCGGAAATTTCTCTAAAAACACAGATTCTGCTAGACGCGTGCGAAGCCTCGGCCCGCACTGGGCAGCCGGTCATTCTCGGAGATGATCGATCTGCCGTTTCTTAAAATGAATTGCAAACTCATCTCTGGTCATCGAAAATCCATCTACTTCATGCACACCCGACCTTTCGCTAACACCACTCGTCAAGTATCGGAAATCGGCCTCGGCTGCTGGCAACTCGGCGGGGCCGACTGGGGGGCCATCGACGACTCCGAATGCCATCGAATCCTTTCCGCAGCAGTGGAGTCCGGCGTCAATTTCTTCGACACCGCCGATGTTTATGGCGACGGTCGCAGCGAGACACTCATCGGCAGCTTTCTCAAACAAACCGGCGGCGAGGTTTTCACCGCCACTAAGCTGGGGCGCACCGGCGAACTTTATCCGGACAAATATACGGAGGCCACCGTGCGTGCCGCCACTGAAGCCTCCCTCAAGCGACTCGACTTGGAGACCCTCGATCTCACCCAGCTCCACTGCGTCCCGATGGAAATTTTGCGCCAAGGAGAAATTTTTGACTGGCTCCGCAAACTCCGCGACGAGGGAAAAATCCGCGCCTTCGGAGCCAGCGTCGAGTCCATGGAGGAGGCTCTGTTATGCCTCGAACAGTCCGGCCTCGCATCATTGCAGATCATCTTTAATCTCTTTCGCCAAAAGCCCATCTCTACCCTCTTCGATGCCGCGCTTGCTCGGAAAGTCGGCATCATCGTCCGCCTTCCCCTGGCCAGCGGCGTCCTGTCGGGCAACCTCAAGGCCTCCACGGTCTTCCCGGAAAAAGACCACCGGAACTACAATCGCGACGGCCAGGCCTTCAACGTCGGCGAGACCTTCGCAGGTCTCCCTTATGAAAAAGCCGTCGCTCTAGCAGATTCTCTCAAGTCGTGTATTCCAGCGGGAATGACCATGGCGCAGATGGCGCAGCGCTGGATACTCGATCATCCCGCTGTCACCACTGTCATCACCGGAGCCAGCCGCCCGTCGCAGGTCTCCGAAAACGCGAGCGTTTCCTCGTTGTCTCCGTTGCCAGCAGAATTAAATGCCGCCTTACGGGAATTCTATCAGCGCGAAGTCCACGCACACATTCGTGGTCCGTATTAAAAAAACCGTCGCTTAGCAGTTGGCGTGATATCCGTTTCATGATGCCACTTTCGATTTTGTTAGCCTAACAAAAATTACGGCAGGATCATGAAAATACTTCCCGCGCTCGCCCAGTCGGCGACGGGAAGAGGGACCCAACGGCGCTCGAAACGGGTTCCCCATGAGTCACTGACGGCGATTTCTTGGGTGGCTTCGTTGTAGCCAATGATCATGCAAATGTGGTGATTGGCATCAGGCTTGGCAGCTTTGGCAAGGTCGGCGTGGGCGGCGGCAATCTCCGTGGCGTGGGCTTTCCAGTCGGTAACGCTGGCGCGGGCGGCGGTGTTTTTGTCTGCAATGTCGTTGTACTCGTCCATGGAGCAGAGGGTCCACATGAGGGGAATGCCTTCGTCAACGTAGCGCTTGATGTCGCGGATGTGGAGTTGTTTTAGGGATTCTTCCTTGATGCGCCGGCCCTTGCTCAGGACTTGATGTTTGACGTTGTCGAGTAGGAGTTCGGGGGATGTGCCGCCGCCTGCTTGGCTCTGGCCGACCATCGCGAGGAGATACATGTCCGCTTGGAGGCCCATGGTGCGCATGGCGCGCTCGAAGGTGGCGGGGACGCAGTAACCCTTGGGCCCTTGATCGACCATGGGGATTTCCGAAAGGTAAACGTCGCCGTTAGGAGATTTCACGATGCTGGCGATGAGGCGCTTTTTGACATCGGCATCGGCGGTGAGGGAGGTTCTGCCGCCTGCGTCGGCAGTGGTGGTGGGGACGATGGCAAGGCCGACATATTCGTTTTCCTGATTGGAAAGGAGGAAGGAATGTCCGTTCCAATCCCAGCGGGTAATTTTCTGGCGGGTTTTGCCCTCGCCGTAGCGTTGGACTTTTCCTTCGCCGAGGACGGAGGTGAGAGCTTTGGAAACGGTATCATCATCACGGGTCATCGCCTCCGCCAGGGTGCCTGGGCCAGCGGCATTTCCTCCGGCGAAGTGGTCGCGGGCGAAACCGGCGGTGCTGCCAAAATCGCCTTTGTTTGCATAAACGATGGAAAGGTGGGTGGCGTGGCCGTCCTCGCCGGAATAAAGTGCGACGGAATAGGGCATTGCGCCGAAAAGTAGGTAGTCCTTGGCATAAGCCGCGTAGAGCCGCCAACTGCGACCGTATTTGGACTGAGATTCGGCGGGAAGCTGAAGGGCGTGGGCAAGATCGGCGGCTTGGCGATTCGCAAACGGGCTGCCATCGGTGAGGTCGTGGCCAGCGGCGGTGTTGAGTTTTTTCGCCTCGTTTCCTGCCCGTTGGGCGATGGAGGTGATGTAAATCTGGTCGGCCGCGCTAAGTTTGTCCTTGGGCAGGTCGAAGGTTTTTCCGTCGTCGCGCTTGAGAGTGACGGTGTCGGCGTTTATGCCTTCGAAGCTGGCGTTAAGTGGCTTGCCCTCCGCGCTGTGGAAAACGTGCATCTCCCCGGCCTGTGAAGCGAAGGGAAGGAAAAATCCCGTGAGGCATGAAACGGCTGTAAGAGCTTTTCTCATGGGAAGGAACGTCCCGGATGGACTGCGGAGGTCAATCCTAAATATCAGCGGAGGGCTTCGGAACTGCACGACCGCACTGCGGAACCGAGAGCAACGTGCGCAGGGGCTGTTCGGGTAAAGTGGTGAAATTGCTAGAGGAATTCACGGTAGTTCTTCAAGATCCTGGAGATCCTTCGGGCGTCCACTCGCGAGTTTGTTGATTTTTAGATCTTCGAGGGAAATGAATGGTACCCTCATTCTCCCGATTTTCACCAAGCAGCGACGTTCGTAACAGTCGGCGAAGTCGATACCGGGAATGCTGGTGAACAGCTCCAGCCTCATTGGTTCGAAGCCCATCCGGATAATCTTTTTTCTGTCGGTGATCATTTCGGTAGAAACCGCTTCCGGCGGGAATCCAAATTCCTGCAAGACGGTGACCATGCGCTCGGCATTTTCGAGGGACGCATCGATCCAAAGATCAAGATCACCCGTGTAGCGCGGGCGGGAATGGTGGATCACCGCATAGCCGCCGATGACCATAAACTCGACTTTATTCCGCAGGCACAACTTCAAGAAATCGCTGAAGTCTGCCGCCAGCTTGATCTTTGCCATAAAAAGGTTCGCGGAGTTTTTCGAGAGCGTTTAATCTTTCGGCAGGTGTCGCATCACGCCAATACGCACGGGTTTCGGCTTCCGCTTCGGCGAAGCTATCCGCGATGACGATCTTCCAGCCAGCGCGGCGGCGGGCAGTGCGGGCTTCCGATGCAGTGGGAACAAGAGGTGACATTGCTTAAGGCACTGCGGGAAATTCCCATAAATGCCATGATGGGTCAACGCAGTGTTGAGAGATTTCTATACGCAAAAAAGCTCACATTCTGAAATCCTCGCCGAGGTAGTGCTTGCGGGCGATAGGGTCGTCCACGAGTTCGTCCGAGGGGCCTTCGAGAATGACGCGACCGTCGTGGATGAGGAAGGCGCGATCCGTGATGGTGAGGGTTTCTCGGACGGAGTGGTCAGTGATGAGAATGGCGATGCCATCCCGGTCGCGCAGCTCGCGGACGATGCGCTGGATGTCCTCGACGGCGATGGGGTCGATGCCGGCGAATGGCTCGTCGAGCATCAGCAGAGTCGGGTCCGAGCACAGCGAGCGGGCGATGGCGAGGCGGCGTTTTTCCCCACCTGATAGAGTGATGGCGAGGGACTTGGCAAGGCGGGTGATGCCGAAGCGTTCTAGCAGATCGTGGGCGCGGTCGAGACGGGCGGCGCGGTTGAGATTGGGTCGGGTTTCGAGAATGGCGAGGAGGTTATCAAGGACGGAGAGCTTGCGAAAAATGGATTCCTCTTGCGGCAGGTAGCCGAGGCCGAGGCGGGCGCGGCGGTGCATGGGCCTGCGGGACATGTCATGGCCGTTGAAACAGACCGAGCCGGCATCGGCGGGGATGAGGCCGGCGATCATGTAGAAGGAAGTAGTTTTTCCCGCGCCGTTAGGACCTAGCAGACCAACAATTTCACGAGGTTGAACGGTGATGGAAACGCCATCTACGACTGCCCTCCCGGCATAGGTCTTGCGGAGTCCGTTCGCAAAGAGGACGGCGGATTCCGTATGGGAGCAGGTGGAGCCGGGGTTATGGGAGGACATGAAATTCAGCGTTTCTCATTGAGGTTACCGCCCATTTCCCAATTTCCCTCGGTGACGAAGCTGCCAGCCTTGGGGGACATGCGGAGGATGAGGTTTGGCTCCTTGGCACGCATGAAAGTCTTGCCTTGGAGGACCCAGGGGAAGCCGCCCTTGAGGATGACTTGGTCCGACTTGACGTTGTAAGTGAAGATGGAGCCGCTGGCCTTGATGGGTTCTTTGCCGGGTTCGGTGGCCTTTTGGTCGATCAGCACGGCACCGGTAGCGACGATTTTTTCCACGTCGCCGAAGTTCGCGCCGATGTTTCCCGCGAACGGGTCGTTGGTTTTCTCCGGGGTTTTCGGCGTGTCTTTCTTCTCCTCCTTGGGCGGCTTTTTGCCGAAGAAAATTTTCAGTTCGTCTGCTCCAGATAGATTGAAGCGTGGGTCTTTGACGGTGACGTTTTTCAAATACACGAGGACACCGCCATCGGGATCGAAATAAATTCCGCCGGTGCAATTGATCAAGGTGTCTTCAGGGCCGGGTGTGACATCCAGCGGCTGGGTGGGTGCCGGATTGGGGGCCGGAGTGACGGGCGGGAGATTCGCCTGAACGAGGAAGCTAGTGGCGGCTTTTGAGGCAGCGTCAGCAACGGTTAGATCCGTATCCAGGGTGGCGCGGGTGGCGGAGGCTGCTGCCGCAGCGGCGGGTGCTTTGGAAATGGCATCGGTCTTGAGAGTGGCGATTTCCTCTGGAGTGAGGGGCGGCGGTGCGGCGACGAGGGAGGTGGTGAGCATGGCCATGCCGAGAAAAGTGGTGGCGCGAAGTGGGATGTGGGGAGAATTCATGGTCGTGGCAGGGGGCGCTTTGAGGGTAGTGGTGGCCGGGCCGGGCAAGAAGCCTTTGCCCTGCACGAAAGAGTAATAAAGGCCGGTGCCGGAGGCGGTCATGCGGTCGGATTTGATTTCCACAGGCTCGTTGGCGGTAAGGAGGCCCTTGTCCTGATAGAAGGTGGCTTTTTTCAAGTCGATGCGGCCGCGCGGGCTGTGGTCGGGATTGAAAAACTCGACGGAAACGGTGGTGCCGGCGATCTGCCCGGCATTCACAAGGGTCATCGTCTTGGATTTTAGGACGCCGACGAGGAGGTGATTTTCATCGTAGCGTGGGAGCATCACCCCCTTGAGTTCGCTGCCATCCGGGAGCAAGGCAATGGCCGGAATTTTTTTCCGGGGTTCAGGTGCATCGGATGTTTCCCCCGCCAAGTTTAGGGCGGGGGAAGCGAATGCCAGGATGGTGAGGAATCGGCGCAAGTGGGATTAATGCGAAGCGTGATGAATGGAGATCAGTTTGATCAGAAGATCCTCAATGAATTCCAGAGGGATTTGGTTCGGCCCGTCCGACATGGCATTTGCGGGGTCCGAGTGGACTTCCATGAACAGGCCGTCGATGCCGGTGGCGACGGCGGCGCGTGCAAGGACAGGGGCGAGTTCGCCATCGCCGCCGGTGGCGCCGCCGAGTCCGCCTGGGCGCTGGACGGAATGAGTGGCGTCGAAAATGACGGGCAGGCCTTCCTTTCTCATCCAGTAGAGCGAGCGCATGTCCACGATGAGATTGTTGTAGCCGAAGGTGGTGCCGCGCTCGGTGATGAGGAAGCGCTCGCAGCCGAAGGCACGCATTTTCCCGGCGATGTTAATGGTATCGAGGGGAGCGAGAAATTGGCCTTTTTTGACGTTTACAGCGCGGCCGGTTTTGGCGGCGGCTTCAAGCAAATCAGTTTGGCGGCAGAGGAAGGCGGGGATTTGGAGGAGATCGACGTGTTCGGCGGCAATTTCCGCCTGCTCGGCCGTGTGGATGTCGGTGGTGACAGGGACGCCCAGTTGCTTGCCGATTTCACCGAGAATGCGGCAGCCGTCTTTCACGCCGGGACCGCGGAAGGCTCCGATGGAAGTACGGTTAGCCTTGTCAAATGAGGCTTTGAAAATGAAATGGATGCCGGTGCGGTCGGCGATTTCCTTGAGGGACCTGGCCATTTCCCAAGCAAATGATTCGGATTCCAGGGCGCAGGGGCCGAGGATGAAAAAAGGAACCGGTCCACCAACGGGGACATTGCCAATGTTGAAAGGGTCGAAATTCATGAGGATACGGAGGCGACGGCGGCTTGGTAGAGCGGGCGGAGGTTGTCGAGTGCGGTGGTGAGGAGTTTGCTTTCGGAAGCTGTGAGATTTTCACGCGTTTTGGAAGCGAGCATTTCAAGCGAGTCGATAACGGATCGCGCAGCACGGAGGTTGATCTGTTTCTCTCCGCTGTGGGGATTCGGGATTTGGCCGAGGAAAAGCCCGGCATTCTGAGCTTGGAGGATGATGAACTCGTTGAACCGAGGATCGGCTTCAGGCGCTGCGGGCATGGGCCAAGAATCCCTGATCTCCGTGAATACACAAGAGGGAAGACGCGATTGCGGGCGCTTTCACTATCGCAGAGAAATGACTGATAGATTCCTTCTTCGGGCTGTCTGAAATTCCCGGCAGAGTGATTCGTCTTTTGCCTTGCAGGGATGTATGGCACGGCTAGTCTGGCGGCTCTCTGGTGTGCGGTTCATGCCAGCGTTCAAACAAAAAATAAACTCATTCAACTCATGAAACTTGCCTTCATTGCTGCCGCTGCCGCACTTTTCGCCGCTTCCTGCTGCCCGAGCGCCCCTGCTCCCAGCCATCCGACCTACGTGGCTCCCACTAAATAATTTCCTCGTCGGCGGCTTTCCGTAAGCGCCGGAAATCCTTTGTTGTCGCTCAAAACCTTCTGCCATTTTTACCCATGATCCGCATTTTATCCGCCCTAGTGGCATCCGTTTTTGTTCTCCTTTCCGCGTCGTGCGGATGCTGCACCGGTGAGCCAAAAGCACCTGGCCTGCGTCCCTTGCCTCAGTTCAAGGAGATTCAAACGACTTCGGTAAGGGAAGTGAATTACACGAAGTAATTCTCCTCTTTTCTACTCTAGCCATTGACCCTTATCGCGTCCTTCCGGTTATCCGGGGGGACGCGTTTCGTTTAAAACGAAAAACTCCGGGAAAATGGCTTTCTAACGAAGGGGCAGTCTGTTAACCGCTTCCTGTCAACCCTCATGAAACGCACCCTTCCCCCTGCTGAGCATACCCGGTTCAGTGGAAATTTGCGTCACTATCATCGTGGCGGCGCACGGGCTCCCCGATCATGGGATGATTGGGTCGAGGGAATTAGCGCGAAACCCTTGAAACCGAAGAAGTGGCCAAAAATTGTCGGGATCATCATCGGAGTGCTCGCGCTTTCTGGAATCATCACTGGGCTGATCATCGAGTTGAGTTGATTTCGCGCAGCTCCCGGCCTCTTTCTTGAGTAGTTTCGCATGTGGCTTTGACATTCTGGATGTCCGTGGCCAGCTTTCCCGCCCGCTGCCAACCACGGCGTGATTCGAATCATGGGAAAAAGCCTCTTCCAAAAAGTCTGGGACGCTCACACCGTCGGCACCATTGCCGATGGACGAACGCAACTCTTCATCGGCACGCATTTGATCCACGAGGTCACCTCGCCGCAAGCCTTCGGGATGCTCCGCGATCTCGGGCTGAAGGTGAAATTTCCCCAACGCA
>JANYFB010000276.1 GCA_025362955.1 Akkermansiaceae bacterium | reverse complement strand
AAGGACTTCGTAAGCGAGTATAATAAAACCTGCGGTTCATTTGTCTGGACGAAAGGGCCCGAGAAGCTCAAGCGTATCATTCAACTAACACAATCTTATCAAAGTCAAACGCACAACTACTAAGGAAACGGTGCACTAGGTCATTTTCTGGACGATCCCGAGGGCAGGAATGGGAAAGACATTTTGGGAAACCCGTTCCGCCCCTCGGCTGATGTTGTACCATTTCCTCCCAATTGTGGTGCGGCGTGTATCGCGTTGTCTAACATTGGCATCGCGAATCCGCCCGTCGTCGGCAAAAAACCTGAAAGAGACACTTATTTCTGCGACATCAGTAGAGTCGATGTTTGGAAAGCCTGGTGGCATGAAGTGAAGTCTGGCAAGCATACCTATCGCTTCATCTGCTCCCCCATCGAATACGGCCCGGACGGTCCGGTTTCCAAAGAGGTCATCCAGCGTGTTGAGCGGAATCATGAGCGGGAGGCAGGTCACAAAAAGACATTACCGGGGTCAGAAAACGGCACATCCGTTTCCCCAATGGGCCAGCCGCTCTTCATCGCCGGAATTTTCGCGGCCAGCGCTCTTCTTTCAGCGGCGGTTTGGTATTACCTCAAAGGGCGGAAAGCCGCATGATGAAATGGTGTCATGGCACCCACTGGAAGTCAAAGCAGGCCCCCAACAATACTTAGGAATGAAGATCGGCGGAGTGATCGGAGATGAACCAGATCTTGACGGCTATAGCAACCTCACTGGAAATGCCTTACCGCCAGGAACTAGGAATCCACCTTTGTAGAGGACAATGATATTCTCCACGTATACCGGACCATTGCTCATGAGATCGGGCATGTACTCGTGGGGCCTGGGCATCCTGATCGGGCGAAATCCGCACCTGCACCTCATGCCACGGCTTGAATTCCACCGACCAAGCGAATCATCCGGAGCCCGTCAACAACCCGGAAGCTCTCCGCAAGCTTTTGCGTTATTGGAAAACCGCCGCTCCAACTGGCCAGTAGTGTTTTTTTGAGAGGATGGGTGCGCCTGACTGGATTGACTCCCCCGTCCATCCGGGAAGCATCCTCCGGACTGATTTGTGGAGGTCGCTTGGTGCGCCTGACTGGATTCGAACCAGTGACCGCCCGCTTAGAAGGCGGGTGCTCTATCCAACTGAGCTACAGGCGCGTGACGCGCGTCAGTAGCAAGCCCGGACCGTGAAGTCAAAATCCGCGTGGGAAATCCGCGGAATTGTTTTCATGCGGGATTTGTCTGTCCGCTCCACGGGATTCCTCTTTACACTGCCGCCATGCGCACTGCGGTTTACGCTGGCTCCTTTGATCCGCCCACGAATGGTCACCTCTGGATGATCGAGCGGGGTTTGGAAATGTTCGACCGTTTGATCGTCGCGATCGGTAGCAATCCGTCGAAAAGCTACTCGTTTTCCGTGGAGGAGCGACTCGATCTGCTGCGAGCTTCCACTGGGAACTGCGAGCGTTTGGTGATCGCCCATTTCGACAACCGTTACCTGGTGGACTACGCCAAAAAAATGGAGTCGAAATACATTCTGCGGGGAATTCGTTCGCCTAACGACTACGAATACGAGCGGGTGATGCGCCATATCAATGCGGACATGGCCCCGGACATCACCACGGTTTTCCTTATGCCGCCGCGCGATATTGCGGAGCTTTCGTCGAGCATGATCAAGAGTCTGACAGGTCCGGCAGGGTGGGAGGAAACCGTGCGCCGCTATGTGCCCGAGCCAGTGTTCGACGCCCTTGCCGCCCGCGGGGGCAGCCTGTGAATCGGACGCGCTATCAGCAGTTAGATCCCGGCGGATTTTAACAAGGCTTGGATATCGTATTCCGCATGACGGGGAGTGCGGCTGCGGAGCGCGTTCGCCTCGTCGTCGCCAGTGAACGCTTCCTTTGTGGCGTCCCAAGTGAGTTTGCGGCCAAGCTTCATGCCGATCCACGCGGCGGCGCAGGCTTGCAGGCTGCGGGCGGCTTGATCGACCGGCGCGATCGGGTCCTTGTTGGCAATGATGGATTCCAGCCAGTTCCGGTAGTGGTTAGCGCTCGCGGGCCAGCGCTTGGCATCGCTGCCGAGCGGCGAGAGGAGTTTGGGGTCGCTGGCACGCAGGGGAAGGATGCCGTTAACGGGGGCATTCGCGTCGCTTGCTGTGACCTTTTCCGCACCGCGCGTGCAGAACACCCAGCCTTCGTCACCTTCGAATTTCAGACCGGTTTCAAACTTGTTATCCATGATGACTTGCACGTCGTTCGGATAGAGCATCTCGACATGATAGGTACTGTGGACGGTCCAGACGTCATCTTTCATAAACTCGGCCTTGGAGTCGATGGTGATCGGCCCGCCGAGTTGCTGGCCCATCGCCCAATGCGCGATGTCGATGTGATGCGCTCCCCAGTTCGTGATCATGCCGAGGCCGAAATCCTCGGTGGTGATCCAGCCGGGACGGTCGCTGAAACTATTCTGCGGGTGGACGCGGCCTTCCATGTAATCCTGCTGGGGCGCGGGGCCTAACCAACGGTCGAAATTCAGGTTGGGTGGGACCGGCATGGCGGCTGGGTGCTTTCCGCTCGGCTTGTCGAGTCCCACGCCGATGCGGATCGTCTTGAGCTTGCCGACACGACCGTTGACAACCGCCTCGCTCGCCGCGCGAAATGCGGGGAACGGGCCTTCCGAACGTTGCTGGGAGCCGGTTTGGAGGATGATCTTCTTCGCTCTAACCGCCGTGCGGAGGGCGATGGATTCCGCGATGTTATAGGTGAGGGGCTTTTGACAATAGACATGCTTTCCGGCCAGCGCGGCGGTGGTGGCGACGAGGCCGTGCCAATGGTCGGGCGTGCTGACGACGACCGCGTCGATCTCCGGGTTTGCCAGAAGTTCGCGGTAGTCTTCATAGACCTTCACCTCGACGGCGGATTCGCCGCTTTTCTGATAGTGCTCCGTGATCCTTCGCTTCGCTTCCGCAGAGCGTTTGGTATTCAGATCGCAGACAGCGACGACACGCGCGATTTTTTCCGATAGAACACCTTCCATATCTCCCAGGCCCATCCGGCCACAGCCGATCTGTGCGACCTGGATGCGTTTGTTAGGCGAATCGGCCGCGAACAGGGAGCCGGAAAAAATGTTAGGAAGGACGATCCATCCGGCGGTCCCGCCGAGGGTGGTCTTGAGGAAATGGCGACGGTGATTCATGGGTTTTTTCTATCGTTAGGGCTTATTTTTTCACGAAATCCCGGATCTTCACGTTTTTATAGAACACCTGGTTGCCGTGATCCTGAAGCAGGATGTGGCCGCTGGCGCGCTCGCCGAAAGCGGGCCAGACGTGGTATTTGCTGCCAGCGACGAGATCGCGCCATTCTTGGGAGCCACGCTCGAATTCCACCGTTTTTTCGCCATTCAACCAGTAGGTAACGTGGTTGCCTGTTGATAGAATGCGGGCGTTGTTCCATTCGCCGATGGGGTTGACCTTCTTCGTCTTCGGCGCGGGCATCATGTCATAAAGCGAGCCGATGGTGCGGTCGCCATCCTTACCCAGCTTCGCGTCCGGGTGCCGCTCGTCGTCGAGAATCTGGAATTCCGGTCCGATGGACGAGCCAGCGCCCTTGTTGAGGTCCGGGTCCACGAAAATTTTGATGCCGCTGTTAGCGCCGGGGGTGATTTTGAAATCGACGCTGAGTTCGAAGTCCGAGAATTCTTCCTTGGTGATGATGTCACCGGCGGCGGCAGATTCGAGGCCACCGGATTCCGGGACGATCAACAGGCCGTTTTCCATCTTCCAGCCTTCCTTTGGAAAATCCGGACCATGTGCGCTGCGCCAGCCTTCGCTGGTTTTTCCATCCCAGAGCATGCGCCATCCTGCGGCCGTTTCCGCAGCGGTGAGTGTGTTCATGGAGGCTGGCTCACCGGTCGAAACGGTTTTCGCTGTGATAGTGCCGATTTCTACAGTGGCGACTTCTCGTATCCGCAGGTTCCGCCAACGGACTTGGGAGCCATCTTTGTCCTTCTCGCTTCCAATGCTGTGGACCTGTAAGGCAATGAAGCCCGAAGGACTCATGGCATCCTTGATCTCGGCGCAGGGAGTGCCGTTCAGGGAGGTCTTGATCGAGTCACCCACTGCCTCGACGTGGACCTTGTTCCAGTCCCCCTGCTTGAAAATTTTCCGCCCTTGGTCCCCGAACACCTTGCCATCTCCGCCCAGAGCACCGGGGAAAAGCCAGCCGCGGCGGCCTTCGTCATAAATGCCGGCGCTCCACCAGCGATCCTTTTTCGGGTCCGGGTCGATTTCGATCTGATAGCCGTGGACGCGGTCGGCGGGGATGCTGATTTTTTTTCCCTCCCACGTGATTTCAGAAGCCATGGTAAGGCTGTGACTGCGGATCTGCACGCCTGAATTCAGACGGGGATCGACCTTGAATTCATAATCGAGGATGAAATCCCCGTAATCGCGCGCCGTGCAGAGGAAGCTGTTAGTCGTGTTGAGAGTGGAGGTGCCGACGATGCAGCCGTCCTCCACCGCATACTTGGCCTTGCCGCCGCGCTGGACCCACCCGTCGAGGTCTTTGCCATTGAAGAGATCTGCCCCGATGGAGGCAGCGGTGACAATGCCACAGGTAGAGAGCAGGATGAATGAGGAGTGTAGGCAATTCATAGGTTTTGTGAGGTGGAGTTTGGAAAGGTTTTCGATACGGGAGGATCCGGATGATCTTGCAGGATCGGCTGTTGTGGACCTGAAAAACTGTTTTTAGAGGCCTCGTCTGTCAAGAAAAGCAGAGACCCCGCCGTGCTACCCACCCAAATAGCTCATTTCCGCTTTGGGTCGTTCCATCTCACCGCGCTCTTCGGAATAGCGGTCGGCACGGGTCAGCCAGATCGACCTAACAGTTTCCTCGATGATCTGCAGCTCCATGCCGCTTCTCAGGATCTCGCGCAGATCGTGGCCTTCCGCCGCAAAGAGGCAGGTGAAAATTTTCCCGTCCGCAGAGAGCCTGAGGCGCTGGCAATCCTGGCAGAAGGGATTTGTGACGGAACGGATCAGCCCGATTTCTCCTGCCCCGTCCGCATGACTCCAATGCGCCGCCACTTCCCCACGATAGGCCGGGGCACGCGGCACCATCGCGAACTCACTCTCCAAGACGGATAAAATTTCGGCACCCGACACCACTTCGGCGAGTTTCCAGCCGTTGGTCTCGCCCACGTCCATGTATTCGATGTAGCGCAAATCCACCCCGGCGATTTTAGCCCAGCGGGCAAGCGGGAGGATTTCCCCGTCATTCACGCCGCGTTGGATCACCGCGTTTACCTTGACTGGCAGCCCGAACGCCTGAGCCGAATTAATCCCCGCGAGCACTCTTTCTACCTTCGCCCCCACCCCGTTCATTTTCGCGAAAATGACGGGGTCCAAGGCGTCGAGGCTCACGGTCACCCGGTTCAGTCCTGCGAGCGCGAGAGCTTCCGCGTGATGAGCTAACAAAACCCCATTGGTGGTCATCGCGATGTCATTCACTCCCTCCACCGCCGCTAACATCGCCACCAAATCTTCCAGTCCCCGGCGCAACAACGGCTCGCCACCGGTTAGGCGAATTTTCCTAATCCCTAACGGAACCATGATCCCTGCGAGGGTCACGATTTCTTCAAACGTCAGAAGATGCTCTCGCGGCATGAAAGCATAGCCCGCACCGAAAACCTCGACGGGCATGCAATAGCGGCAGCGGAAATTACACCGATCCGTCACCGAGATACGCAAATCGCGCAGCCCGCGTCCAAGAAGATCCGTCGGCATGTCCATCGCCGGTAAGATGAAATGGTCTCCGCCTCACTGCAATCGCAATGAAATCACAACAGCGCATCCACGGAAAAACCGGCGTCTTGTGAGCCGCCAGGTCTCATCTCATAGAAAATCATATCAGGGGAAGCACGACGGTTACCTCCTCGGCCTCGATGTCATTTGTTAAAATCACACTGGGAACTGCAGCTTTCACTCGTTTGAGTCCGCTTCGGGAACCACGATAGTTCATCAGCTGATAAGCCAGTGAAAGCAGGAGTGGATTACGATCACGGCCGATTCCTCTCAACGCCTCTTCCTCGGTCAGGCTGTTTGGAAGAGTGCCGGGACTACGGACTTCGATGCGGTCGTCAAAAATGAAGAGCTTCACGGAATCCGCGATGAAGTAATCTCGGTGAACGAGCGCGTTAACAATGATTTCCTCAAATACAAAGGTTGGGATTTCGCGACTCCCTGAATCGTTGAATCCACCGCCATCCTCTTGGACCCTGCCATTCCAACGATTGAAGAAAGCCATGCCTTGTTCGTATTGGCTTTGAAGTGTTCCTTCAAAGCGGCGACTGTCCCGGTATTCGGTGCCGCCGCGTTCATTCCCCTTGAACCAGACGGCCTTGATTGCGAATTCGGGTAGTAGCACAGATGGGCGCTTGCCGAAAAGCATGACAGAAGCAAGACCAAGCTGGTTGCCGACCATCAGGCGAATTCCTTGGAGCTGCCTGCTCATTTCCTCCTCATCTTTAGAGAGAGTTTCGCCGGAAAATCTTTCGTCATAGAACAAACGGAGCGCTTCCAAATCCAAGTCAGCAACACTGGTTCCGGGGACTGCGCTGGCATCCGCATACGTTACGTGTCCACCTTGGAACAATCGACGGAGTTCCGTACGTTCAGTAACACGTCGCTTGTCAGGTCCCTTCTTGACCCAAAATTGCTTATCCTTATCCTGATATGGCTTGTCCGCAGTGAGGATTTCACCGAGATTTTCGTATAGGAACGTATTAAATTTCGCAACATCGACGGAGCCACCTAGTAGGTCGTTGATTTCTCCACGTCGCTGAAACATTGTGAATCCATTAGAAAATGATTCAACGATTTTTTCTCCCGATGTGTTCTTGAACCCCGTTCCTGCGAATTTGGCCTTAAGAAAGGCTCTGAATTCATCCCGATTCCCTTCAAACTGAATCGAGAGGCGCAGCGATGGAG
>JANYFB010000273.1 GCA_025362955.1 Akkermansiaceae bacterium | reverse complement strand
GCCTTTCACCGGGAATGGGATGTCGATGGCATTTCAAGCGGCGGAGCTTGCCGTCGGCCCGCTCGTGAGCTGGTCGCGGGACGAGAGATCTTGGCAGGAAGCCGCGAATGCCGTGCGGGCAGCGGTGAAGCGGAAATTCAGGCGGAGGCTTGCCATTTCCGGCGCGCTGCATCCGATTTTGCTCGGAACGGGCGGGAGATCGCTGTTGCAAAGTCTGGCCTCCGCGAGTCTGTTGCCATTTCAGCCGATGCTCGCGCTGATCCGCTAGATTCCCCCTCCGTGTTTAGGGTCAGTGTTTAGGGTCAGTCCTTGGATTTCTATATCCTACTCTGTTAGGTCATCCCAATCCTCCCTTGCGACACCCTTCTGGAACATTATCAAGGGATATATGTTAAATCCCAGATTGTCATCATGATCAAAGGACACCCCCTCTATCAAAAGAAGTTCTTGCCATTCCCCCTAAAGATCGTCGCTCCGCACCACTAGACCGACTGCCAAAACAACTTGCAGTTATTCGGAGTGGGTTTTGCAGACCGAACGGAGGGTTTCCGGGCGCTCCAGCAGGTCGCGGATCGAATGATAGATCTTGTCGGACAACACCTGGCCGTGCCATTCCGGTCAGTCCTTGGATTTAAATGTTTTCTCATGCTTCTTCAGGAGTTTCAGGTTCTTCGGATCCTCCGCGTGGGGCTCACCAGTTGGCTCATGAGCTGGAGGGTGGCCCCCTGCACAGCCGCTTGGCCAGCCAATCGTTTTCACCGAGGTGAGCCCCTTCACCCGTGCCGCGCAGATCACCCTGCGCGGATACCCTTTCCGCCTCGGTCCCAAGTTTTGACGCAGGCGTCATGCCTTGATAGGACAGAGGAATGTTGCCTGAAGCCGAACCCACGGAACCGACCCCACCGGAGATCCACAGTCTGGAGGAACTGGTGATGGCGGGCTACCGATTCGTGACGCTGCCGTATGTGTTCTCAGTGCTGGTGCTCTCGATTCGCAAGAACATGGGAAATGTGTATCTGGTGAAAATCGGGGATTGGCCGATGCGCGAGTTGTTTCGGGCGGCGTGTGTCTCAGCCCTTTTTGGATGGTGGGGATTTCCCTTCGGCTTTGCTTATACGATCCTCAGCCTTTGGCACCTGTGGCACGGCGGGCGGGACATGACGTGGCGGGTGTTAGAGCAAAGCCAGGGACGGAAGGAGGCGAAGCGCATCATGGCGGCGGCTCCGAAGGTGAAGCTGCCAGCGACGATCTGGTGGGTGCGCCTCGTGATCCTGATACCGGTGGCGGCGCTGGTGATTGTCTATTTCCGGATCGCCCCGGATCTGTGAGGAAAACGGAGCGATGTTCGCGGTGCCTGTAAAAAATGCGGAAGTCGTGCGAGAATCCGGATGAATATCGGTTAGAGCCGCCAGCGAAATTCTTGCTTTCAACCATTCTCTATCAACATCTTCAAAGCCTCGCCAGTACACGGGGAGGGGAGGATGAAGTTGCTTTCTGCGGTGAAATTGCTGACAGCATCTCGGATCGCTTCCCGCACGGAAATCGCTAACATGAGCGGCGGCTCGCCGACCGCTTTGCTGCCGTGGATGGTGTTGTGCTGGGTGGCCTCGGTGAGCAGGGCAACGCGGAAATCCGGCGGCGCGTCGCTGAAGGTGGGGATGGCGTAGGTGCTGGCGCTGTGGGTGAGAAGCTTGCCTTCAAGGTTCCATTTGAGTTCCTCAGAAGTGAGCCAACCCATGCCTTGGACGAAGCCGCCTTCGATCTGGCCACGGTCGATGTTAGGGTTGAGGGAATCGCCGACGTCGTGGAGGATATCGACGCGGCGGACATGCGACATGCCGGTGAAGCCGTCGATTTCCACTTCACTCACAGCAGCTCCGAAGGCGTAGTAGTGGAAGGGTTTTCCCTTTCCAACGGCCCAGTCCCATTCGAGGTCGGGAGTGGCGTAGAAGCCGGCGGCGGTAAGCTGGATGCGGCGGGTGTAAGCGAGGGTCGTTAGAGTTTCAAATGGGAGGGAAATCCCTGCGGAGCCGTGTACCTGGCCATCGCCGAACGAGACGGCGGACTCCGAGCAATTCAAAATTTCCGCAGCGAGGGGGATGAGGCGTTCGCGGAGCTGGCGGCAGGCGTCGGCGACGGCCATGCCGTTGAGATCGGAACCGGAGCTGGCGGCGGTGGCTGAGGTGTTAGGAACCTTGTCGGTGCGGGTGTGCATGAGGCGGATGCTGCTAACAGGCAGGCCGAGTTCGCGCATGGCAATGCCGAGGATTTTCGTGTGAAGGCCTTGGCCCATCTCGGTGCCGCCGTGGTTCACCTGGACCGAGCCATCGGCATAGATGAGGACGAGGGCACCTGCCTGGTTGTAGTGTTTGAGAGTGAAGCTGATGCCGAATTTGACTGGAGTGATGGCGAGGCCGCGTTTGGTGTTAAGGTGATTGGAATTCCATGTGCGGATGGTTTCGCGTCGTGAAGCGAAGTCGGAGGTGGCCAACAGTTCATTCCAGATCCGCAACGTGCGGTTGTCTTCGATTTCCTCGCCGTAGTGGGTGGTGTTGGTTTCGCCAGACCCATGATAGAAATTGAGTTGGCGCACATCCTCGGGCCGCAGCGATAGCTTGCTTGCGATGCGGGCGAGGATTTCCTCAATGACTAACATTCCCTGCGGTCCGCCGAAGCCGCGAAAGGCGGTGTGCGATGTGACGTTAGTTTTTACGACTTGGCCACGGAAGCGCACGTGGGGAATGTAGTAACAGTTGTCGAGATGGAAGAGGCCACGGTCGTTCACAGGGAGGGAGAGATCAAGCGACCAACCGCCATCGGAGAAGAGTTGCACGTCGGCGGCGTGGAGGCGGCCGTCGGGGTGATAGCCGACCCTGTATTTCGCATAAAACGGATGGCGCTTGCCGGTGGACTCCATGTCATGATCGCGATCGAGCTGCAAGGCGACGGTTTGGCCGGTGGCTAGAGCGGCGAGGGCACAGATCGCGGCGAAAGCGTTGCCCTGGGTTTCCTTGCCGCCGAATCCGCCGCCCATTCGGGGGGCTTCGACGACCACGCGGTGTCTGTGAAGACCGAGAATCTCGGCAACGATGGTTTGGACCTCAGACGGGTGTTGGGTGGAGCTGCTGACGTGGACGCCGCCCTCGCCGTCGGGTTCGGCCCAGGCGGCTTGGGTTTCCAGATAGAAATGGTCCTGGCCGCCGATGTGGAATTCACCTTCGAGAATGTTAGGGGATTCTAGCAGAGCGGATTGGGCTTCGCCCCGGACGAGGAAGTGGGGGGCGGTATGGAAGGACTCGGCGGCGATGGCGTTTTGAATTCCGAGGATGGGTGGGAGCGGCGAGTAGTCGATTTCTATCAGAGACGCTGCGAGGCGGCAGGCTTCAAGGGATTCGCCGATGACGGCGGCGATGAGTTGGCCGTGGAACTGGATGAGGTCGGTGGCGAAAAGCGGTTCGTCATGGCGGGCGGGGCCGGTGTTGTTGAGGCCGGGGATGTCGGCGGCGGTTAGAACGATGCGGACGCCGGAAGCGGTCGTGGCTTTTGAAATATCGAGGCGGGTGATGGTGGCGTGGGCTTGGGTGGAGCGGACGAGCCAGACCGTTAGAGCATCGCGGCGGAGGGCAGTGTCGTGGACGTAAAGGGCTTGGCCGGTGACGTGGTGGATGGCGGACTCGTGGGGGAGGGAGAATTGCTGATTGGAGATTGATGATTGTGGATTGCTGATTTGAGAGGAAGAGGGGGATAAGACGAACTTGCGGAAGAGGTCGCGGATGAGGGATTTTCGGTAGGTGGCGGTGCCGCGAAGGTCGGTGAGGGGAGTGAATTCGGAGTCTAGCAGATCGAGGATTTCCGGGGTGGCTTCGAGCCGTTTGCCGATGAGGGCCGATTCGGTCTTGAGGGCGCGGGCGGGAGTGGCGGCGACTCCGCCGTAGGCGAGGCGGGCTTGGGTGACGAGGCCTGCGGCGTCGGTGACGATGCGGAACGCGGCGGAGACGGTTGAAATGTCCATTTCCCGGCGTTTGGAGACTTTGAAAAATTCGCAGCGACCTGCCAAATTTCGTGGGAGAAGGATGGAGGTCATGATCTCGCCGGCGACCATGACGGTCTGGCGGTAGGCGGTGAAGAACTCCGCGAGCGGAACTGTGCGCGTGCCTGTCAGCGAGGCGAGCACCACCGCTGCGTCGAGAGCTAACAAGACGGGCGGAGCGTCGGCGATGGGCGAGGCGGTGACGAGATTTCCGCCCAGAGTGGCGCGGTGGCGGATCTGGCGCGAGGCGAAAAGGCGCATCATTTGATTGATCGCGGGGTATTCGCTGGCGAGGGTTTCTTCGATATCGGTAAGCGGGGCGGCGGCACCGATTTTCCAGTGGGTGTCGGATTTTACGATCTGTTGGAGAGAGTCGATGCCATCGAGGGCGATGAAGGACGGGTAGCGGATGTGGCGTTTGTTGATGAGCACCGCAAGTTCGGTGGCTCCGGCGATGAAGGGGGAGTTTGGATATTTTGCGCGCAGAGTGAGAGCTTCCTGGACGGTAGCGGGGCGGTGCCAGTTAGGGGAGGAAGGGGGAGGGGAGGGAAGAACAGGCAGGAATGCCTGTATCACGGGGGCGGTTTCGGTTAGGGATTGGACCATCGCCTCGCGGATCGGGCGGTAACCGGTGCAGCGGCAGAGGTTTCCGCACAGTTGATCGGCGATGAGGGCGGGGTCGGTGAGTTGACGCTGGTGGGCCTCGGCCATGGAGCAGATAAAACCTGGAGTGCAGTAGCCGCATTGGGAGCCGTTGCATTCGACCATCGCTTTTTGAACGGGATGGAGGGTTCCGTTTTTTTGGGAAAGACCCTCGGCGGTGATGATTTCCCGATCGACGAGGGAGGCGACGAGGGCCAGGCAACCGTTGATTGCGCGGGGCGGGCCTGCCTTTTCCACTAGCAGAAGAGTGCAGGCTCCGCAGTCGCCTTCGTTGCAGCCGACCTTCGATCCGGTGCCTTCGCCGCCCCGGAGGAAATCCAGAATGCTGGTATGGATGGGCACCTCCGAAACGTCAACCGCCGTGCCGTTGATGATAATGATGTTAGGGCAGGCGGTGGACATCTTTGTAATAGAGATAGCTGGCGGGTTCGTCACCCACGGCGACAAACCATTGCGGACAGTAAGGAGCCATCCAGATCGCATCTCCGGCGGCGACGGGGTAATAACTTTCCTCTAACCGGTAGAGCCCTTGCCCGGAGAGCATCAGCAGGCCGTGCTCCATGATGTGGGTCTCGACGAAGGGCAGCGTGGCACCGGGCTGATAGGTGAAGATGTTCATCGCCAGATCGTAGCGAGGGTCGATGGGTAAAAGTGTCTGGAGGAGTGCGCGAGGATTGCCGAGAAAGGGTTCGCTTGGAATGTCGGAGGCTTGGCCATGGATCATGGGTGGCGCTTTGAGATCCGGGTCCATTTCAAACACCTTGCGGAAAATGGTAAGACGGGTAGTGGCGTTACCGTGGAGGGTGAATGGAGTGTCGTTAGGGATGAAGATGAAGCCGGTCGTTAGAAGTTGGAGCGATTTTTCCGTGAGTTCCACGCGGCATTCACCGGCCTCCACGTAAATCGCGTGTTCGTGGATGTCGGATGGGAAAGCGGCCCTACCTTCGACAGGACCGAAGGACACCAGCATCTGTGTTAGGTTCGCCCCGATGGCGGGGGAAAGGATTACGAAGGCGGTCGCATTTTCCCAACCGGGAAAGGCGGAAGGAACGTGACTGTCCGGGGCGATGAGCGCGTGACGACGGGAAATGACAGTGCGGGTTTGGCCGAAGTGGGTCATGGGGTTGGTGGGTCGAAAGAAAACGTTGAACGCTGAATGAAATGGGAATGAAGAATTTTCTTAACGTGTAGGAGATAGGAATTTTCCTCGGGTGAGAGAGTTTACTTTGTGGCCTCGAAGATAAGCGGCGGCAACCGTGAAGATGGTGGAAAGGCCAAGGTAGGGAGAAATCGGGTGGCGGGTGAGCAGGCTTTCGCGGGTGATTTCGAAAGGCTTTTTTGCTAGAACCATGAAGTCTGCGTCGTGCCTAGGTGTTAGGGCGCCTTTTTCAGGAAGGCGGAAACGGCTGGCAACGTTCGAGGAAAGCTGTGGGGTGAGATTAATTCCGTGGCTAAGGAGGAGCGGCAAGCCATGCTGGATTCCGGCGATGCCGCCCCACATGGCGAAAAGGTCGTCGCCCTGTTTCAATTCGGGGGGCGAGGGCGAGTGGTCTGAGCCGATGGTGTCGATATGTCCCGCGATGAGTTGCCGCCAGAGTCCGGCGACTTTTTGGGCGGAACGCAGCGGCGGCGCACATTTCGCGGGAGGACCGATTTCGATGGCTGCGGTGTCGTCTAGCAGAAGATAGTGCGGGCAGGTTTCGACGGTGACACGGATGCCTCGGGCTTTCGCCTCAGTGACGAGGTCGATTCCTTCCGGGCAGGTGACGTGGACAATGTGGAGGTCGCAGCCCGTTTCGCCTGCGAGTTCGATGGCAATCCGGATGGCGGACAGCTCGGCTTCGATAGGGCGGGAATCCAACCATGCCCGCATGTCAGTGGCCGTCGGTAGGTGGGCGATTTGGTGACGGCGGATTGTTTCCGGGTCTTCCGCGTGGACGGCGACAGGGAGGCCGAGGCGGGCGGCGATTTCCATGCCCTTGCGCAGCGTGGAGGGATTCGCTGATTGGAATTCGTCGAGGCCGGACGGGCACATGAAGGCTTTGAAACCGATGGCTCCGGCTTCGGCCATGGCTTCCATGTGGTCCAGCGAGTCGGGTGTTAGGCCCGCCCACAGGGCGAAGTCGAGGCAGGATAAATTTTCCCCGATGCGCCTTTTTTCCTCGAAGGCGGCTCGCGTGATGACCGGCGGGCTGGAGTTCAATGGCATGTCGAAAAACGTCGTGCCGCCACCTGCTGCGAGGGCGCGGGAGCCGGTTGTAAAGCCTTCCCAATCGGCGCGGCCTGGTTCGTTGAAATGAACATGGGCGTCGATCCAACCGGGGAGGATGAGATTTTCGCCGAAGTCGATTTCCTCATTCGCGGTGGCGGAAATGTAAGATCCTGTCGCGGTGATCCGGCCCTCGTCGATGGCGAGGTAGCCGCGCGTGCCATTGGCGAAAGTGCCGTGAACGAGTAAATCGTGGTCGCTCATGACGGGCAGGATTTGAGGAAATGGGTGAGGATTTCAATGCCAGTGCCAATGTCCTCGGGGCTGGCAAATTCGTCTGGATGATGGCTGAGTCCGTCGCGGCAACGGATGAACAGCATGGCGATGGGGCAAACTTTTGAAATCACCACACCATCGTGACCAGCCCCGCTGGCCAAGGTAAGTCGGGAGCCGGTGACCGCGGCGAGGGATGTCTGCAAGCGGGCGGTTAAGGCCGGATCGCAGGGGGTGGCGTTGTTGTCTTGGATCGGGATCCACTGGAGTTCAAGAGAGCGCTGCGTGGCGATATGGATGAAAGTTTCATGCAGGTGTCCCAAAAATTCGCGGCGGTCGGAATCGACGGGATGGCGGAGGTCGATGGTGAAAGTGGCGCTCTGTGGGATGGAGTTGGACGCTCCTGGATGGATCTGGATTTTCCCGACGGTGATGACGAGTGGAGGGTGAGATTCCGCTAATATTTCCGCAGCGAGGATGCACTGGGCAGCGCCAGTTAGAGCGTCGCGGCGGAGTGGCATGGGAGTGGTCCCCGCATGATCTGCCCGACCTGTGAGAGTGACTGTTAGGCGAGATTGTCCGGCGATGGAGGAAACGACGCAGGCGGGTTGGTCAGCCTCCTCAAGCACGCGGCCTTGTTCGATGTGAAGCTCGACATAGCCACGGCATTCGCCGGGGTCGTAGCGGATGGCGGTAGCGACTGAATGCCAGCCTTCGCATGCGATGGCTTGGGCGATAGTGATGCCTGCGGCGTCCGGGGCATTGAGCGTTTCCAGATCGAGCGGGGCGGTGATGCTGCGGCTGCCGAGATAAGTGGTTTGGAAGCGAGTGCCTTCTTCGTCCGAAAACGCGAGAACGTGGACAGGGAATGGAAGGGTAATTTTTTCCTCGTGGAGAGATTCGAGCGCGGCGAGGGCGGCAATGATGCCCAGTGCGCCGTCAAATTTCCCGGCGTCGATCACGGTATCAAAATGCGAACCTAACAACAGAGGCGGAGCGGTGGGATTGCTGCCCACGAGGATTCCGCGGACGGTCCCATCCGCGGCGTGGGAGGTTTCCATGCCTAGATCAGCCATCCATTGGAGGATTTTTTCGGCGGCTAGAAGGTTAGCAGGGGAGAGGAAAGTACGGACGAGGTAGGACGGCGAGTCGGAAATACCGCCGAGTTCATCAAGGCGAGCGAGTGCGGTTTCGAGAGGTGAGGACATCAGTTAGATGGCTTAGCTGCCGCGATAGGTCGAGTAGGAGTAAGGCGAACAGGCAAGGGGCACATGGTAATTCCGCCCGGCCTCGATGGTAAAATGGACGGGAATTTCATTTAAGAAAGGGGAAGAAATTCCCTGAGCTAAAAAGTAGTCGCCGATGGAGAAGAGCAACTGGTATGTGCCGGGAAGCGCGTCGCTAAGCAGCGGGGAATCGCAGCGGCCATCTGCATTAGTGAGGATGTCGGCAAGCTGCTGGCCGGCGTGATAGAGACGGATGCGGACGCCGTGGGCAGGGTTGCCCGAAGCCGTGTCGAGAACGTGAGTGGTGAGTTTGCCCATTCGGTGAAAGGGAGCAGATCACGGGCCGGGATGCAAGGTTGGAGAAATTTCGACATAAGCATTCTCATCGGGCTGCATTTCACTCACTCTGCCACTCCATCCCATGCCCCCTCCCCAAAAAGGTTACAAAGTCATCAATCATCGCGACGTGCAATACCGCTGGATCATGCAAAATCGGCGCGGCATCAACGAGTTGGTCATCGAGGCCAGTGCGCCGGTGAACGGGCAGAATCTGATTGCCGAGCTGCCGAAAATCGTTAGCTACGACATGGTCACAGCGGCAATTGATTTTGGAAATGCGAATGGCTGGAAGCCAAATGATGCGGCCTTACCGTTCCGCTGCAAATGGGAGCGGAAGGCCTTCAAAATGGCCGAGGTCTAGGACGCACGGAGACGATTGAGTTCCTCGCCTTGGGCAGCGGCGATGGTTTCCAGTTCAGTGATGCGCTGATGAATTTTGGATGCTTGAAGACCGTGAATGGTGAAGCCGATGGCAAATAGCAGTGAGCCAAGTCGGCTTAAGATTGACGATCCAAAACTTAATGCGCGAAAGCCGGTTTGTGGAAGCCAGAGGAAAACACTGAAGGAAATGATTCCAAGTGTGGTCCCCAAGATGCCGATCATCATGCACCACCAAGCCGCATTCCGGTTCGCTTTACCCAACCCGATGATCCCTACCCATTGGCCGATCAACAAAGGCACTGAGGACAGCAAAAACCCGACGCCCATGAAGCTTGTAGTAGTCATTCGAAGGAAGTTCTGATGATCGCGCCAAAATGTGTCAACGCGCATTCGATATTCGTCACGGCTCATTCGGTTGGTGTGGAGCTTGCCCACGCTGCGGTCGCATAGTATCGAACCGCCATGGTGATCGCATTCCACAAGCCTTATGGCGTCCTGTGCCAGTTCACTCCCGACCAACCGGGGCAGAAGACACTTGCGGATTTCGGATTTCCCGCAGAGGTCTATCCGCTGGGACGGTTAGATATGGATTCCGAGGGTTTGCTATTACTAAGTGACGAACCGGGATTAAATCATAAATTGTTAGATCCTGCGACGGCGCATCCGAGAACTTATCTTGCCCAGGTCGAGGGCGTTCCCTCGCAGGATGCCGTGGCGAATCTACAGCGTGGGGGTATCTTGATCCAAGACTACCGGACCCGTCCTTGTCAGGCCCGCCTGCTAGATTCGGAGCCGGATGTCGCGCCGCGTGAGCCGCCAATACGTTTCCGGCAAGCAATTCCGACGGCGTGGCTGGAGTTGCAATTGATTGAAGGGAAAAACCGCCAAGTTCGGCGGATGACGGCCGCTCTGGGATTTCCCACGCTGCGATTGATCCGGGTGAAGATCGGCAAGCTCGAGGGAGCTGATTTCACCTCAGGAAGATGGGAGAAACTCAGTGCCAGCGAGATTGCCAAAATCTGGCAGCGTTAGGAATTTTCCCTTCCCACTGCCCCGGCCACTTTTGGGGGGCAACCGGGGCAGCTACACACACTATGCTGGGGGGAGCCCCGCACTCCGAGTCTCAGAACTTCGGCAGGGGGCTAAGAAAGTGATGCGGTTATCCAAGCACGAAAACCGGCCATAAACAACCTACGTCATCGCGGGATTTTACCAGTCCGCGTGATTCGGTGGCTCGTGTTCGTCGTTTCCTGCGAGGGAGCATTGCATATACAATTCTCCTAGTGGCGGGATTTTATTATTTCCGTAAGTCCGGCCAAAACTGTAGATTCCGTTAGCAAAGCAAGTGGGCGTAGTTTCCACGAATTTTCCAGGACCGATGACTTGATTTTGCAGGTTTGGAGCACTATCGCCGGGAGCGAAGCCATAGAGATTCGCATAACTGCGCACGCCTTTCTGAACACTCTGGATGTTGATGATACATAAGGCGCTGTCGGATCCCCGCTTCCATCCGCGGACTCCAATAAACAAAATGCCTACCAATCCCATCAAAACTAGAATTACTATCGTCAACTCAAGTATCGTCATTCCAGGAACTCCGTTTCGCCTAGAGCGACGAAGAAGATGGGAAGGCGGCGAAGATCGCCGATGATTTAGAAGCAGCATGAATCTATTGTTGAGACATTCAAGAAAACATGAAAACCTGTAAAAATCAAATAAATTTTGAAAAACGGAGGTGGGCGGGCGTCCAGAATGGCTTTTAACTAAATTTTTGCCGAATGTGGTGCTTGATATTTCAGTGAGATGGCTTCACGCCCCTACTTTCAATGTGGGTCTGATAGCTCGCATAAAGGCTCCGTAATTCGTCAGCGACCGCTGGGGAGCTGGAATTGCGGAGGCGATCCAGCGCGGTGCGATTGAGGAAATCCCGACCCCTGTTACCGGAGGCGAAGAGGTCAATCTCAATCAGGATCCGAGCACCTCCAGGGGTTTGGATGAGGGGGTAGAGAGGGTAGTTAGATTTGCCTTCTGAATCGGTTTCCGCTCCCACAGCGGACCAGATTTTCCCCTGATAGATTGTAGTGATGGTGGATGGTAAATTGCTGCGCCGGGAGCTGTTGATTTCGTAACCTATATTTTGAAGAACGATCGAGCCACTTTGGGCATCTCCCAGGCGGGCGGTGCGACTTAGCGCGGATAGGAGATCTCCGCGACGGATGGCATCGAGCCATGCCTCGACGCATTTCCGCGCGTCCTCTTCCGCAGGCGCTTCCATGTTATCCAGTTTATCTAACTGAATACAGTTTTTAAGGAGTGATTGCTGCCATTGTTCCGCGCCATGGAGGGTTTCTGCATCGATCCAGGCTTGGAATGTCTCGGAGATGCCGCGGGCAGGAGCTGGGGTCCACAGCCAACCTGACGGGGAATGTTCAAAATACATGACCTTTGCATCCAGTTGGTCAGGATCGCGTGCGGAAAAAAATTGGAAGAGTGCGGCGGCGGAAGTTTCGTCCGCTTTGAAGGCCAGTGGCATTGCCTGGCGGACGACCGAAGGATCATGGATGGCCCACCAGGTTTGGGCAGCCTGAACGCAGGATTTACGGGCAGCTTGCGAGTTTTTTTCCAATTTTGCCAATTTGAGAATGTCAGGTAAATTTCCGTTCTGTAATGTGTGGATCAATGCCTGATAGATGAGCTCCGCCGTAGGAAAAGAAGCTGGAGGATGGAGTTCGGACCATTTTTTCGGAAATGCATCGAGCAGATCCGCATCTGCGTCTTCGTCTGGCTCTTCAGCCGGATCTTCTGATTCCTCGAGAAACGACTGCGGAGGGTTGATGAGCCAGAGATCATCCGGTCCTTTCACTAACTCGAATTGTACAAACTCGATCCGAGGTGGACTTGATCCGTTTCTGGCGGGATCGAGGCAGTCGATGGTGACGACATGGTTGTCGTTGGTAATCTCATCATGTACGAGCACCCGGATAACTTCTGGCGCGGTGAGGAGGCGCCAGGGACGAACTGCGGACGCAGTGGAAATGGCGTGGTCGGCAGCCTTCAGTCTCGCCGCCCAGTCGTCGGGCAACTTCGCTGCCAGACCACCCAGCAGGCCTAACAGCGATGGTAAATCCCTCTGCTCACAGGCGGAGAGAAAACGTGTGGTAGCCTGCTCCGGGCTGAAGCTCCGAAGTTCTTTGATGGAGAGGTGCGCTTCGATTTTCCGCCGCATGTTAGCAGCCGCATCATCACGAAGTTTTTCCAAATCGACGATTTGCTCGCGCAGCATCCAGTTTTCAAGGAGTTCGAGTCGCTTTCGCAGTTCGATGGCATAACCGGTTCCCGCATTTTCAAAGGATGCGGGTACGGGGGCGACCATCCATTCCGCCCCCCGCTTCACCAAGGCCACGGGAAATACCTGCAGACGACCGGGATCGAAGCCGCCGATTTTCCGCACGAGGACGGCGGCGAAATTCTCATCCAGCCTCACCTCGCCAACTTCTAACGGATCGCTCCCGAGATCGCGGGCCATGCGTTCGAGACGGCGGGCGATTTGGAGTTTTTTTTCATCGGCGGTTTGCGCAGAAAGTGCGGTGTCTCCGCCGGGTTCGAGGTCGAGTTTCCGCAGGCGCACCTTTTCGAGGAAGTCGATGGCCACCTTGCCAGGATCGCTCGGCGCGGCGTGCGCGGTCAGAGAGATCGCGAGCAGAACGGAAATGAATTTCACTGAAGAAATCCATAGCGTATTCACTGGCCGACGAAAGCGAAGAATTTCGCCGAGGGATTTTCAGGAAAATAATTTCATGCCGATGTCACAAAAAGGCAGGCTCAGATCAATAAGTGGTGAAAACCATGAAACCGCTCGCCGTTGCCTATTCCCCATCTGACATGGACCGCACTCAATTTTCCGAACTGATCCGCGATCATCACCAGCCATTGCTCGCCTACGCCCGAGTGCTGGCGGGGCATCCCGAGCGCGCCCGCGAACTCGTTCAAGATACGTTTGTCGCCGCATGGCAAGCCGTCGGACGCTTCGATATCACTCGCGATTTCGGCTCCTGGCTGCGGGGAATCGTTCGCAACAAATGGCGCGAAGACTGCCGTAAACACCGGCGCGAAGACTTGCTGGGCGATGCTGAAATGGCGGGACTGGAGGAGGCCATCCGCACTTGGAGCGCCCACGACGGACAGGAGGGTCTGCTCGACCGGCTGGCCGACTGCCGCTCGAAACTGCCAAAATCCCTCTCGCTGGCAGTCCATGCCTATTACGACGAGGACCGAGACGGCGAGAGCGCGTCGATAGCGCTCGGGATTCCGACACCGACCTTTCGCAAACGCCTCGAACGCGCCCGCACGGCGCTCCGGCACTGCCTTGAATCCGCTAACTAAAACCTAACACTCTAACTATCATGAATCCAAATTCTCCAGAAGACCGCTTGCTCGATGAACTTCTCCACGAGCAGTCTCACGCCCCGGACGAGGCGTTTCTCAAACACATTGAAGCGGCGCTCGATACCGGGCCGATCCGCACGGCGCAACTTCCAACTCCACGCCGCTACGGCCGCCTCGCCATCGCGGCAAGTGTCGGCTTGGCTGTTGGGCTTTCCATGTGGTCCTACTTGCAAAACCAGCATCCGCAACCGGCCGTCGCCACGAGTGGTGGAAATCACTCGGGAGGCGCCGCGACTGACAAGGCGAAAGCTGCGGTGGCCTTACAGGTAATCAACAAGACCATTCGCGATCAGGAGGATAAAGTCGAGGAACGCCGGAAAGCGCTGGCTACTATCGTTAGAACCAAGGGTATCATCTATAAAGGCCAAGACTCGTTTTATGGCCAGTCGGGTGTTGACCAAGATCAAGGTTCCAGGAGTGCCGGAGGGAAGGTGGTCAAGAACGACATGCGTGAGGAGGGCATCAAACGCGGCCTTGATGCCCAGAATTATGTTGACGTGAATCGCGAATTCGAAGCCGATCAGCAACAATTGCTAGCGATGAAGGGCAAGCAGGAGGGGCAGGGCTCCGGTTCGGGCTCAGGGGCGGGATTGGGATCCGCACCTTCGAGCGAGTTTAGAGCGATCGCGGAGAACGGTCAGCTTGCGCGGCAACCAAGGCCGCGAATCGTGCCCCAGCCTGCTCCGATGGCAGGAGTCGATGCTCGGCACGGGGGCTTTGCTCCTCGAGAAGAATCGGCTTCTGAACAAACCACCGGCGACCACTACGGCACTTTCATCGAGCAACCGTGGAAATCCCCGGACCACGATCCGCTTTCCACCTTCTCTATCGATGTCGATACCGCCTCCTACAGTAACGTCCGCCGGATGATCCGTGAGGGCCGCGAAATTCCCAAAGATGCCGTGCGGATCGAAGAATGCATCAATGCATTCAGCTATCATTACGAGCAACCGAAAGGCGACGCGCCGTTCGCTGTTAGCGCCACCTTGGCCGCTTGTCCTTGGGCACCCGCGCATCAGCTCGTCCGCGTCTCCATCAAGGGGCGTGAAATCGAAAAAAACCAGCGCCCTGCCTCGAATCTGGTGTTCCTGATCGACGTTTCCGGCTCGATGCAAAGTCCGGATAAATTGCCGTTGCTCAAGCAGTCGATGGCGACGTTGGTGGAGCAACTCGACGAGCGTGACCGGGTGGCCATCGTCGTTTACGCCGGGACGGAAGGCGTCGCGCTGCCGTCCACGCGCCTTGATGCGGAGGGCCGTGCCACCGTGCTCAAGTCCCTCGCAAAACTCGAAGCTGGCGGCTCTACCAATGGCGGCGCGGGAATCAAGCGCGCTTACGAAATCGCGATGAAGGAAAAAATCGAAGGCGGCGTGAACCGCGTCCTCCTCGCCACCGACGGCGATTTTAACGTGGGCGTCACCGGACAGGAGTCATTGGTGAAACTCGTGAAAGACCGCGCTCAAAGCGGGGTGTTCCTCACCGTGTTAGGTTTCGGCAGCGGCAACCTCAACGACGCGATGATGGACGCCATCACCCGTGACGGAAATGGCAACTATTTCTACATCGACTCCGATCGCGAGGGTCGGAAAGTGTTCCTGCAAAATTTAACCGGCACCCTCGTTACCATCGCGAAGGACGTGAAAATTCAGGTCGAGTTCAACCCGGCGAAAGTCGGCGGTTACCGCTTAATCGGCTACTCGAACCGCGTGCTGCGTAACGAAGATTTCAACAACGACAAGGTGGATGCCGGCGACATCGGCGCGGGCCACACCGTCACCGCATTCTATGAGCTAACACCTCCAGGCGCGGCTGCCGGGACAGACGTTTTGAAATATCAAACTGAGGCCGTGAAGCCCGTCACCACCAACGAATGGCTCACCGTGAAACTCCGCTACAAGCACCCGGATGGCGATGAAAGCAGCAAGATCGAATTCCCTCTAACAGGCGACCCCCTCGCTCTCGACAAGACGGATGCCGATTTCCAGTCCGCCACTGCCGCGGCGCTTTTCGGCATGAAGCTCCGGGGCATGGAGGAGGTGAGGGAAATCGCTTGGGAAAAAGTGATCGACCTCGCCAAGCCCGGCCTCGCCGACGACGCCACCGAGGACCGGGCCGAATTTGTCGGGCTGGTGAAGAAACTTGCCGGCTCTCACGCGCGGATGGTCACGCCTCCTGCGCAAATTGTGCCGGCAAACCGCAAATAAAACTGACTCTAACGAAATGCAGCACGGCAGCGCGAAATTTCCGTTTAATCTTCCACCGGTAAAAACTCTGGCAAACTCCCGGCCACACCCGCAAGCCGTGGATTTGCTTCCCAAGATGCACGGCTGCCAAAAATTCGGGCTGACATTCGTTGGAGGTAATCAAGTGGTGCTTCATGATCCGGGAAAATTTCCTGCAATGGATCGCCTTTGACCGTTAGATTGATATCCCAGGAAATCGCCAGACGGCTATCAACCATCCCTTCCTTGCCGCCCCAGATCCGGGCCTCGCACGACCGGAGATCACCAAGCCACGCGCCTTTTGCATTCGGCCGGGCGATCCACCAGCCCTCCGTGTTAGAAAGCAGCGATGTCGTTTCGCGCAGCTCTTGAACCTTGCCAAGCGCCTCCGCGTCTTTCAGATAGACTGTCCAGCGCACCGGCGTTTTTTGAAATTCAAAGACCGTCCGGTATCCCACCCACAGCTCGTCTCCTCGATCCACCACCGAGCGCCATAGCAGGCAATTATAGGGTGTCGGCCCCTCCATCCGGCGTTCGTATTTCGTCCCGCGCCGGGCGAGATCCGCCTCAAATCCGGCCGATGCCAAGAATTTCATCCCCACCGCCAGCAAGGCATATCCAGCGCTGAGTCCCAGGCCCCATTTACAAAGTTTCCTGCGTTTCGAGGGCGGTGGTGGTTTCTTCGAGCGGGTCTTTTTCGGCACGGGTTCCCGCAGAAATGCGAGCCACAACACCGCCGCCACCAGTGGAGCGGTAAACAGGGGATCAACGGGATAGAGGCAGTTGAAAGCCACCCGATTTTCAGATAGGGGCCATAGGACCGATGCTCCCTTCACTGTTAGGCAATCGGCCAGCCCGTGCGCCGCCCAAGCCGTGAATACCAGCCCGAACGCCAGCGCCTTGCTGATTTTTTCCTTCTTCCAAATCTTATTCAAACCGAAAGCAATGCCCCACGACCCGAGCGCCATCATCACCAGCGAGTGGCTAGGCCCACGCTGCCATGCCAGTTTCCGCGCCGTATCTAGCAGCGGGAAAATCACGATGTCCAGCTCAGGCAAGATCCCGAAAAGCGCACCCCACGCGAGCGCCCGGTTGCCCAAGGGTCTCCCTAACAGTAACTCTCCGATCAATGCGCCCAGCGCTGCCTGCGTGATCCAATCCACAGCGCGATCATGCCGGAAAACCCGCAAGGGGAAACCTGAAATTCACCGGGATGGGAAATCAGTAAAGAGCCATTTTCCTCCCCTATGGAACTCGCCACGATTCAAGATCGAACGTTGACATCGACCACCCTCAACGGCAAACCCACAACGGTTGTCGGCCATGGTGTCAGCAAGCAGGGGGCGAAAGTGTCCTGCCTAACACAAAAGCGGTCGAGATTATGATAAATTTCAAAACCGTTTCCTGAAACCCTCCGCCCATTTTGACCATGTCCTCGAAAATCCCCCGTCTTCTTGCATTCTTTTTCCTCATCTTCGCCATGCCCGCTTCGTCCGCTCCCGTGAAACACGAGTTCGCCATCGGTGAGCAAAATTTCACGATCGACGGCCACAAGTTGGTGATCCGTTGCGGGGAAATGCACTTCGCCCGCATCCCGCCGGAATACTGGCGGCACCGGTTGAAAATGGCCAAGGCGATGGGCCTGAACACCGTTTGCGCCTACTTTTTTTGGAACTTCCATGAATGGGAGGAAGGAAGATTCGACTGGACTGGTTGGCGCAATGCCGCCGAGTTTTGCAAGATCGCCCAAGAAGAAGGCTTGTGGGTCATTGTCCGGCCCGGTCCATACGCCTGTGCCGAGTGGGAAATGGGCGGGCTGCCATGGTGGTTGGTGAAAAACGATGGCATCGGCCTGCGCTCGAAAGACCCGAAATTTCTGGTCCCGGCCACTCGCTACCTGAAGGAAGTTTCCCGAGTGCTGGCGCCGCTCCAAGTGACTCACGGTGGCCCGATCCTGATGGTGCAGGTGGAAAATGAATACGGCTCTTTCGGCAAGGATAACGAATACATGGGCCTCCTTCGCCAAGCGCTCATCGACGGCGGGATGAACGTTCCGCTTTTCGCCTGCAACCCGCCGGGGGCCATCGGCAGCGGCTTCCGCGAGGATCTTTTTCAGGTGGTGAATTTCAGTCCGGGAGCATCGACCAAGGCCTTTGAGACGCTGCGGAAATTCCAAAAAACCGGTCCGCTCATGAATGGCGAGTTCTACCCCGCCTGGTTCGACATGTGGGGTCGGGGCCATCGCACCAGCAACGTCAACAGCTTCGTTGGCGATCTCGATACCATGTTGAAAAACGACCAATCTTTCAGCATTTACATGGCGCACGGTGGCACCTCGTTCGGCCTATGGGCCGGCGCGGATCGACCGTTTTCTCCAGACACTAGCAGCTACGATTACGACGCGCCGATCAGCGAGGCTGGGTGGGCCGCGCCGGGAAAATTTGATCGAGTCCGCGAGGTCATGTCCAAGCACCTGCTCCCCGGCGAGACGCTTCCCGCCGTGCCACCCGCGAATCCGGTGATCGAAATTCCGGCGTTCACCTTGAAGGAAATGGCTCCCGTTAGAAACAATCTGCCAACTCCGGTCAAGGACACCCAACCGAAGACCATGGAGTTCTACGGCCAAAGCCGTGGCGACATTCTTTACCGCACCACACTACCCGCAGGGCCTGAAGGCTTGTTGAGCGTGAAGGAGATCCACGATTTTGCCTGGATTTTTCTCGACGGCAAAAAAGTCGGACTGATGGACCGCCGCAGCAAACGCTATCAACTGAAGCTGCCCGCCCGCAGCCAACCGATGCAGTTGGATATTCTGATAGAAGCAATGGGCCGGGTGAATTTCGGGAGCGAAATCTTCGACCGCAAAGGCTTGCATGGTCCCGTTCAGATCAATGGCAGTGAAGTGGCGAATTGGGAAATTTTTTCGCTCCCGCTTGACGACGCGCAGTTGGCCTCCCTCCACTATCAGCCTGCGGGGACCGACAACGGCCCGGCATTTTGGCGCGGAAGTTTCAACGTGGCGCAGCCCGGCGATACCTTTCTCGACGTCCGCGCTTGGGGTAAAGGTGTCGTGTGGATCAACGGTCATTGTCTCGGGCGTTTCTGGAACATTGGTCCCACCCAAACGATGTATGTCCCCGGTCCATGGTTAAAATCCGGGAGTAACCAAGTGGTCGTCCTCGACATGTTAGGCCCGCTCACACCGACCCTCGCGGGTCTTTCCAAGCCGGTTCTCGATGAAGTCCGGCTCGACCTTGACTTCGCCCGCAAGACTCGTGCGACCGGCACATTTTCCGCAGGAACTCAAGCCCCGGCGGCGCAGGGGAGTTTCAAACCGGACGCGGAATGGCAGGAATCGCGCTTCGCAAAATCGGAACGAGGCCGCTTCCTGTGCCTCGAAGCCTTGAACGCGGAAAAAGGCAATAACGCATCGATTGCCGAACTGGACGCCCTCAACGCCAAGGGCGAAGTGATGTCCAAAAACAAATGGGCCATTTTCTGGGTGAGCAGTGAGGAAACCACTGCGGAATCGGGCGACGCGGAGAACATGCTAGATGGTCAGCCTGCCAGCATCTGGCATAGCCAATACAGCAAGGCCAACCCGGGTTTCCCTCATCGGGTAGTGATTGATCTAGGGGAATCCGTGGATCTGGGCGGCATTCGCTACCTAGCTCGCCCCGGTTCCGGCACGCCGGGGCGGATCAAAGATTACCGTGTTTTTGTGAGCGACCAACCTTTCGGCCTCGTGCCAGTGGGACGCTGAGTAGAAATCCTCAAAAAGCGACCGAGCGACCATCGAACAATTATTGACCAAGGCATCGCGCTCTATAACAGCTATCTGAGCATTCGTTCTGGTCGGTCACGCGTGTTACGCCCACACTCCCGGCGTGGACGCCTTGATTCGTCATTTGGAAGAAAAGCAGGAACTGTCATTCCGCGAAGTGGAAGTTGCGGCAGCGCTCCTGTTGGATCCTGCAGCCCCTGACGCGAAAAAGGAACGGTTGCTGGAAGCGCTAGCCCTCAAGGGGGAAACCCCGGACGAAATCGCCAGCTTCGTTGAGGCATTTCTCGAACACGCCGTCGATCCCCACCTCGGTCTCTTGGAATTAGAAGGACCCACTCTCGATGTCTGTGGGACTGGAGGCGATCAGCTCGACCTTTTCAACGTTTCCACCACCGCCATGTTCATCGCCGCCGCCGCCGGAGCAGTCGTCGTAAAGCATGGCAATCGCGGCATCACCTCGAAGAGCGGGGGAGCGGACGTGCTCGAAGCGCTGGGAATCCGCATCGATCTATCAGCGGATGAATTCAGGGGTTGCGTCGAGCGGGCGGGACTCGGATTCATGTTCGCGCCCATCTATCATCCGGCTTTCAAATCCGTCGTCGCCGTCCGGAAATCCCTCGCGGCAAAAGGCGTTAAAACGATTTTCAATCTGATAGGCCCGCTGCTCAACCCAGCCCGTCCACAATGCCAACTCGTGGGCGTTTTTTCACGAGATCTTTGTCCCGCATTTGCGGAAATCCTCCAGCGGCTCGGACGCGAGAGTGCCTGGGTAGTCCATGGCACTACCGGCGATGGACGCTCGGTTGACGAGGTCAGCCTGATGGGTTCCACCCGCATTTGCAAATGCGGCACCCTGCAGGATCTCAGCGACGAGGAAATCCGGCCTCGCGATTTTGGCCTCCAGCACGCCGAGGTTAACGAACTCCAAGGTGGTGACGCGAAGGTGAATGCGGTCATCCTAGAAGCCATTCTATCAGGCCGCGAAACCGGGGCCAAACGTGACATGGTGCTCATGAATTCAGGGGCCGCCCTGGCCTGCGCCGGGCTAGCCGACAACATGGGCGATGGCATTGCGATTTCCCGGGAGATGATCACCAGCGGAGCCGCCCTGGATCGCCTTCAACTTCTAAGAAAGGCTTCTCACCATTAAATCAGCGGTCCGCGAACCAATTCGTGATCACCCGCGCGAGTGCCAGGCCGGCCACCGCCAAGCATACCACAAGAACGACGGTGACCATATGCAGCATAAAATCAAGTTGGGCGGCAAATTGCCGTGGTCAAGCGATATGACGCGCAGGAAACCTGGATTTTTTTCCAGTCGCCAACCATTTCCCGATTTCCGACATTTCATAGAGAATCCCGATTGCAATCCATGAAAATAATTTTCCAACTCGATTATCATACGGTGCCCGGTCAATCACTGTGGTTGAAATACTCGGTTGTGCTAGGTGCGAACGCCATTCGCTTTGATCAAGTTGTCCCCATGCACTGGCTTAACGATCAGCAGTGGGAAGCAACGGTTGAAGCGCACGGAAAAGGGGAATTCCATGTGGATTATCACTATCAGCTCCGGCAGGTCAACGGAGTGGAACTGGATGAATGGCATGGGCCGAGAACCGCAGAGGTGAATTTCGCGGTGCATGATGTGGTATTGCTGCTCGATTCATGGTGCTCGGCCGGGACTGCGGACTACGCTTTTGAAACGAATGCCTTTCCTGCCATGCTGGCATCCCGTGGACCTTTTGAAAAAGCGGCGATTCCCACAAATGCCAACCATTCCTTCCAACTTCGGATGGCCGCCGTGCCTGCGGGCCAAGTGCCCTGTCTGATCGGAAATTGTACGGAAATCGGCAGTTGGGGCTGGCATTCTGCGATCCCCTTGCAGGAAATGGCCAGCCATATCTGGCAGCAATATCTTTATCTCCCTGAGGAGTTGGATATTGAGTATAAATATGGCTTATTTGACACTACTTTGAAGTGTGTTGTGAGCCTTGAGCTTGGTGAGAATAGAAAGATTCCATATCATGCCCACGCTTCCCGGCAGTGGACGAAAGTAGAGGATGAATCTTATCGCAGGGATAGCACCACGCTCCCGCGGGCCGCGGGGGTTGCCATTCCGGTTTTTTCACTCCGCAGCGGAAAAAGTTTGGGTGTCGGCGAGTTCGCGGATCTCAAACCCTTGGCGGACTGGGCGCAGGGGATTGGTCTAAAGTTAATCCAAATTTTACCGATTAATGATACTACCTCGTCTCACGACTGGACGGATTCCTATCCCTACTCAGCGATCAGTGTTTTCGCGTTGCATCCAATCTATCTGAGAATAGATGACTTGAGCTATACCATGCCGCTAAGTTTTGCACAGGAAATAAGTAGCACGCGTGAGCAACTCAATCCTCTGGACCAGATGGATTACGAGGCGGTGATGAAAGCAAAATCCATACTCACCCGCCAAATTTATAACAAGCATCGAAATACAATCATTTCCAGCGCGGCGTTTAAAGAGTTTATGGAAACCAACGGCGACTGGGTGATCCCTTACGCGGTGTTTTGCGTGAAGCGCGATCAATTCGGGACTGCCGATTTCTCAAAATGGGAAGACTGGGCGGAGTTCGACAAGGAGCAGGTGAATGAGTTGGTAAACCCGAATCACCCCGAATGGCCGGATGTCGCCTATCATTGTTGGCTGCAATGCGAGCTGGATTACCAACTCGCGGACGCTGTTAAGCATTTACACAGCCGTGGGCTGGCGCTGAAGGGAGACTTACCCATCGGTATTGATCGTCAATCGGTCGATGCATGGTCCTCGCCGCATTTGTTCAAGATGGACGCGCAGGCGGGCGCACCGCCGGATGCCTTTGCCTTGAAAGGTCAGAACTGGGGATTTCCTACTTATCATTGGGAGGTCATGCAAAAGGACGGTTATGCATGGTGGCGGTCGAGATTTGAAAAACTCAGTTGTTACTTCGATGCCTATCGAATTGATCATATACTTGGTTTTTTTCGGATATGGCAGGTTCCGTCGGATCAGGTGGAAGGCATTATGGGATATTTCGATCCGGCACTTCCGATTCATATTGATGAAATTCGCAAGTTAGGAATTGATTTTGATTACAACCGCTACTGCCGTCCGTATATTCGCGGGAATTTTTTGCGGGATCGTTTCGGTGATGCGGTGGACTATGTGAAACGACAATTCCTCCATGATTCAGGCTCGGGCTATTTCCAACTTCGCGAGCAAGTCTCCACCCAGCGCCGAATTGTTGATTATTTCAAGGATCACCCGCATGATGATTTTATTCGAGATGGATTGTTTGATTGTGTAAGCGAGGTGCTTTTCTTCGAAGTAACCGGCTCGCATGGCACGTTGTTCCATCCGCGTTGTTCGATGCAGGCGACTCGATCCTATCAAGAGCTTGATTCGCACACCCGATGGCTGGTGGAAAATCTTTATAATGACTATTTTTACCGCCGTCAGGAAGATTTCTGGCAGGCCCGTGGTTATGAGAAACTACCCGCGATGCGGCAAGCCAGCCCGATGCTCCTCTGCGGTGAAGATCTCGGCATGGTTCCCGCATGCGTGCCGGGGGTGCTTAAGGAACTCGGCATCCTCTCGCTGGAAATCCAACGGATGCCCAAAACCCATGAAGTCGAGTTTTTCAATCCCGAAAACGCGCCCTACTTAAGTGTGGTGAGTCCTTCCACCCACGACATGCCGACGCTGCGTGCCTGGTGGAAGGAAGACTCCGGTGCGACTGCTAGATTTGCTTGGCAGATGTTCGGTATTCCTTTTACGGAAAACCAGCTATCAGGCGAGGTTGCCAGCCGCATCGTCTGGCAGCACCTTCAATCTCCCGCGATGTGGGCCATTTTTCCACTCCAGGATTTGTTAGCCATCGACGAAGCGATCCGCAATCCCAACATAGCGGCGGAGCGGATAAATGTTCCCGCGATCATGCCTTATTACTGGCGCTATCGAATGCATCTCCGGATTGAGGAACTTGCGGTAGCTGATGCCTTCAATGGCAAGATCCGCCGCCTCATCGAAGCCTCGGGCCGATAACCCGAATTTTCCTTGAGGAGTCCTTGACCCGGCAAGGCTCGGGGGAATACCGTCGCGCCGATTTCCCTGTGTCAGCGCACGATTCCAGACGCCATCATGAACATTCACGAATACCAAGCCAAAGAGCTTTTCGACCGTTTTCAAGTCCCGAGTCCGCGCGGTGCCGTCGCCAGCACCCCGGAAGAAGCCGCCGAGGCAGCACGCCTGTTTCCCGGCGCGAAACTGGTGATCAAGGCGCAAGTTCACGCTGGTGGCCGGGGAAAAGGCCATTTCACCAATGGTTTCAAAGGAGGCGTCCACCTCATCGAGTCGCCAGAGCAAGCCGCAGAATTTGCCGGAAAAATGCTGAATGAAACGCTCGTCACCGTCCAAACCGGCGAGGCCGGAAAACTTGTTAGCAAAGTGATGATCGCCGAGGCCGTGGACATTACCCACGAATACTACCTCGCCATTCTGATGGACCGCGCCACTTGCCGCCCGGTCATTGTTGTTTCCACCGAAGGCGGCATGAGCATCGAGGATGTCGCTCACAACACCCCGGAGAAAATCGTCCGTCAGTTCATTCACCCGCTGCTCGGCCTCCAGTCTTACGAAGTCCGCAAACTAACAGCGGCCCTCGGCCTGACCGGCGACCTCGCCAAACAGTTCGCGAAATTGTTAGGGAACCTCTACAAGCTTTTCATCTCGTGCGATTGCTCGATGCTGGAAATCAATCCGCTCGTCACCACTCCCGACGGTCGCGTGCTCGCCCTCGATGCCAAGTTTGGCTTCGATGACAACGCACTCTATCGCCACCCGGACATCGTCGCCATGCGCGACAAATCAGAAGAAGATCCGCGCGAAGTCGCCGCCTCCGAGTTCGACCTGAACTACATCGGCCTTGATGGAAACATCGCCTGCCTCGTCAACGGTGCCGGACTCGCGATGGCCACCATGGACATCATCAAGCACTTCGGCGGCGATCCCGCGAACTTCCTCGACGTGGGCGGTGGTGCTTCGAAAGAGCAGGTCACCGCCGCGTTCAAAATCATCCTCGGCGATCCGAACGTAAAAGGCATTCTCATTAACATCTTCGGTGGGATCATGGATTGCAACATCATCGCGGAAGGCGTCATCGCCGCCGCTAAGGAAACCGGCCTGCCGATCCCGTTGGTCGTCCGCCTCGAAGGCAACAACGTCGAGAAAGGCAAAGCCACCCTCGCCGCCTCCGGCCTTAACATCGTCGCCGCAGATGACATGGCGGACGGAGCGAGAAAAATTGTCGCCGCAGTCGCCTGAAATTGATGACCCAACCCCTCGAATCTAAACAGGTGTTTTCCTTAAAACTTCAAACTGAAATCTAGCAACTTTTTCTCATGGCCATCCTTATCGACGAAAACACCAAGCTCCTGGTTCAGGGGATCACCGGCAGCTTCGGCGCACGTCACGCCTCACTCTCACTCGCCTACGGCACCAAACTCGTCGCCGGCGTCACTCCCGGAAAAGGTGGGCAGAAGTTTGAAGACATCGTGCCGATCTTCGACACCGTCAGCCAGGCTGTGAACGAAACCGGAGCCACTGCATCCGCCATTTTCGTGCCACCTCCGTTCGCCGCCGATGCCATCCTCGAAGCCGCCGACGCGGGCGTGGAGCTCATCGTCTGCATCACCGAAGGTATTCCGGTCATGGACATGATGCGAGTTAAGGAAGCCCTACGCGGTTCCAAATCCCGCCTCGTCGGCCCTAACTGCCCCGGCCTTGTCACTCCCGGTCGCGGCGATAAATCCCACGGCGGCTGCCGTATCGGCATCGCTCCCGGCTACATCCATAAGCGCGGCAACGTCGGCGTGGTTTCCCGCTCCGGCACTCTAACGTATGAAGCTGTTTTTCAACTCACTCAGCTCGGCTACGGCCAGAGCACCTGCGTCGGCATCGGTGGCGACCCGATCAACGGCACCAACCACCTCGAAGTGTTAGAAATGTTCAATAACGATCCTGAGACCGAAGCCATCATCATGATCGGCGAAATCGGCGGCAACGCCGAGGTGGACGCCGCACGCTGGGCCATGGAAAACTGCAAAAAGCCCATCGCGGGATTCATCGCCGGAGCCACCGCGCCCCCGGGCCGCCGGATGGGCCACGCCGGCGCCATCGTCGGCGGTGAGGAAGACACCGCCCAAGCCAAAAAGCGCATCCTCGCCGAGTGCGGAATCGCCGTCGCGGAGACTCCCTCCGACATGGCGAAGACGCTGCTCGAACGCTGGGGCAAATAACAATTGGAGCGCGAAACTTCATTCCGCGCATATCCCAAATTACAAGCGAGATGAATCCCGCGTTCCTTCAGGCTTCCCGTGCCTGTTTGGCGATTTCCAAGAATGCGGGGGCGATTTGCTCGTCAGTGGATTTGCCTTCGATACTAACAGCACCGCGATAGCCGCTTTCTCGCAGAACGTGAAAATAGGGGCGGAAGTCATCGCCCGTAACGCCCGGCAGGGTGCGGCTTTGCTTTTCTGCGATCTCGACGTGGACAACCACATCCATGGCGGCTTTCAAATCGGCGGGGCTGTCGCACATGCAGGCGATGTGATAGAGATCGGCAAGCATCCGGACGTGCGGATGATTGGCAGCGCGGATGAGGGCCGCACCTTGGGCGATGTGGTTGATATAATTGCACTCCTCGGCGCGGAGCTGCTCGACCACGAGGGTGATATCGCTGGCTTCAGCGAGGGGGCCGAGTTGTTTGAGAAGAGAAACAAATTGCTCGTCCGCTTTTTCCCTAGCCCAGCCCTCGGGGAGTTGGCGTGAGCTACCACTCCCAAAGACGATAAATTTTCCGCCGGCGAGCTTCATGCGGCGGAAGGCGTTTTCGGCCCAAGGGAGAATGAGGTCGGGGCGGGCGTCCGGGCCTACGCAGCGGAGCAGCGCTGGGCGGAGGAAGCCGTTGCAGGCAAGGATGGGCAGGGGAGATGCTGCAAGTCTGGCGCGGTTTTTCTGGAAAACGTCATCTGGTTGGTCAGGGACGAGGAAGTTACCAACGCTCTCAGTTAGAAACTGCGCTCCCGCTTCTTTAAGGGCGGCTGCCTTGTCGAGAGAGGCGGCGATGCCCATGGCGGAGAAAAAATTTTTCTCCGCCGTCACGGGCGCGGCGATCATTCGAGGCAGGAATGCGGCCCCTAACAGTGCCATGCCGCCTGCATGGAGGAAATTTCTACGAGGAATGGAATCAGGAGACATACACGAAGTGTGTTAGAGATGGAAGACTTTGCCGCCCGCCATGACTTCCTGGGTTTTTTCGTCGAAAGTAACCCGTTCGCCAGTGCGGGCGGCGGCATTGGCCATGATGGTGGCGATGGAGTGCTGATAGCCGGCCTCGACCGGGGCGTGCGGTTGCTTGCGGGAGCGCAGGCACTCCAGCCAGTTCTTCATGTGGGCAGTGGTCATTTCGTCGGCCCCCATGTTCGCGGCAGTGGTGGCCGGGCCGGAGCCTTCAAGCTTGAAGTCGTCAAGCAGGTTCGCAGACAGCTTCATGGCCTCGGCTTCCTTTTTTGCCAAGCCGCCGTTCGAAGTGACTTTGCTGGTGTCCAGGTTGAGTTCGCCGCCGTTAGAATAATAGATCTCCTTGGTGCCGCCAGCGGAGTTGCTGAAGCGGGAGCCGTAGGTGACCTGGAAGCCGGACGATGGATCGTCGAGCGGGCCGTAGTCGAAGACGGCGGTAAGTGTGTCGAAATTCGTGCGTCCATCCTTCCACTGATAAATGCCGCCGTTCGCCGAGACGGAGCGGGGGTGGGGGAGTCCGGTAAACCAGTGGATGGTATCGATTTGGTGGCACATCCATTGTCCGGTGATGCCTGATGAATAGGGCCAGAACAGACGGAATTCCAAATATTTGCGCGGGTCCCATTTCGCATCGGGGCGGTTGCAGAGGAAGCGTTTCCAATCGGTATCTTTTTCCTGGATGGCGGCGACGAGATCCGGTCTGCGCCAGCGTCCGGGTTGATTGACATTCCATGTCATTTCAGCTGCGACGATGGGGCCGAATTTTCCGCTGTTGAGGTATTCCTTGGCGGCGATGTAGGTGTTGCCCGAGCGGCGTTGCGAGCCGACTTGGAGAATCCGGTCGGATGCTCTAACGGCCTTGAGCGCGGCGCGCGCGTCCTCCATCGTTTCGGCAAAAGGCTTTTCGCAATAGACGTCACATCCCGCGGCAATGGCTTCGATGGCGTGGGTGGCATGTTGGAAATCCGCAGTGGAAATGATGACGGCATCCAGCTTGGCCTTTTCATACATCTCCTCGTTGTTGCGGTAGGTCTCGATTTCCTTGCCGAAGTTCTTGGTGAAATACGCTTTGGCCTCTTCGCGGCGGCGGCTCCAGAGATCTGAAACGCCGACGATCTCGCAGTTGAACTCATCGGCCACCGCCTTGAATGCTGGAAGGAGGGTGCTGTTCAAGCGGTCGGAAAATCCGACGATGCCGATGCGGATGCGCTCGTTAGATCCGGCGACGCGGGCTTGGGCACGGGCAGTTTGGAATGTCTGGGAGGCAAGCAAGCCGAGGGTGCCGAGCGAGCCGGTGCGAATGATTTCACGACGATTCATGGGTTGGAAATGAGTTAGAAGTGGGTAGGGTTGAATCAATGAATACTCTCGCAGTCCTCACACTTTTTCAACGAAATCGGTTCAACTGAAAAGTGGGCTTGCTCTGCCCTATTTGTTAGGTTGCGGTTTCCGGCGGCGGGGCAACAAACAAGCGGGCAATTGCTTGAGGACCGATATGGGCGAAATTACCAATCAACTCGTAGTCCCCGATTCCATGGGCGACAGTCGGCGGATCGACCGCGAATGAAAAACGGGCGTTTGTCGCAAGTGCGTTGTCAGGGAATTTTTTCCCAATACCCGGTGACGGAATACCGATCTTAGCCTGGTGCCGGGTGGTAGCACTTTGAAAATACAGGGATTCCAATTTTCCTGTGGCGGCCAGCGGGACAATGACGCCGGTAAGGGGCATTTTAAGTGCATGCGTCACTTCGTGGCTGGTAAGCTCAAACACGCATTTCTCGAAGAAAACCTTGGCGGCGTCAAATACCACCAAACGGCTTTTTTGCCCCAGATTAAGCACGGACTGCACATCATAGCTGTGGCTCTGCCCAATCACATCCTTCCATGAGGCTTCGCTCACTTCATGTCCAATAAATGAAAACATCTTCTGGATAGGGCCGAATTCGAGCAGGTCCTGGTAGGTAATCTCGAACGAACATTCGGGATTTTTCGAGGCGTATCCATGAAAGCGGTTGTCGAGAATAGCCAGGTGCCGACGGAGAACCATGGGCGCGGATTTTTGATAGAAACCGCTTTTCAACACCGCGTCATGTTCGCGGGTAAGGAAGATAAAACAGGAATCGGGGTGGAATTTCCTGAGAAAATCCAGGTAGTTGTCAAGGTCCGGCATGTCGTAGCGAACCTCTTTGAAACCACGGGTCACCGCAGCTTCGTCCACTGGGAAAAAGTTCTGAAATAAATGGGTAATCTCGGTTCGCACCTTAGCGAAAGGGAAGGCGGACACTCCAAAAAAGGGTATGGACGGCGTGTCTTTATCTGGCGTGATCAAATGGCTTTCATACGATTCCAGCGAGCCAAGGACGCGGTAGAGACTAAGAAAGAGGCCGGAATTTTCCCCGGAAATGTGGATTTTCGGGTGGGCGTTCAGAATTCCTTGCAGGAGGGTTGAACCGGTGCGGCCATAGGTCACGATGAACAGATGCTTTTTTATGGAATGGGTCATTGGCCGGTAGGAAAGGGGTGGGATTTCGGCGGATGTGTCAAATGTGAAACCCGCGCAAGGGGCAGACGCTTGAAGTGGATTTTCTTAAAAATCCAAGAAACCGCGACTTTGGGCTTGCAACCCTCGGCCCATCCCGTAACACCTGCGCCCCGAATTATGGCTAAGAAAAGTTGGATCGCCCGCAACGCGCGCAAAAAAGAAACCGTAGCGAAATACGCTGACCTCCGTCTCAAACTCAAGAAAGCGAAGGACTACGTGGGTCTCTCCATGCTTCCGCGTGATGCGAGTCCGACGCGCCTGGTGAACCGTTGCGAAATCACCGGCCGCCGCCGGGCATTTCTGCGTCGCTTCCGCCTGTCCCGGATTACCTTTCGCGAGCTTGCTTCCGCCGGGATGCTTCCGGGTGTGACCAAGTCGAGCTGGTAAGCTGGCACAGTTCGCGCTATTTTGACGCGGGTCGGAAATTCTCCCGCTCCCGCGTCCTGCCCATGCCAATTTACGAATACGTTTCCGAAGCAACGGATGACCCTGAGCATTCGTGCCGCGTCTGCGCCCGTGGATTCGAGCTCAGACGCCCTATCGACCGGGCTCCGTTGTTGGTTTGCCCGCTCTGCAAGAATCCGGTGAAAAAAGTGATTTCGCGGATCAATACCCCCACCATCACGAAGCCGCTCTCCGTGAGCGATGCCAAGAAGGCCGGATTTACCATCCTCGAGCGACGCGATCAGGGCGTTTACGAAAAACTTTGACCGATGATTGCGGATTTCAAGTGGCTGGCATCCACAGCCGAGGTTCATTATCAATGGCCGACGCTTGGCGAGACGCTATTCTACCTAGGAGGTATTTTTTTGTTTCTTCTCCTCAACGCGCTATTCGTGGCTGCGGAATTCGCCTTCGTCAAGGTGAGACCCAGCCAGATCGAGGCCGAGGGCAAAGACAAATCACCGGAGGGAATCGCCGCCCGGAAAATCGTCGCGGACATTAATCCCTACCTCTCCGCCGCCCAACTTGGCATCACGGTAGCTTCGCTGGCTCTCGGCGCTTTGGGCGAGCCATTCATCGAAAAATTGGTGGGGCCGCCGCTGCAGGGAATCCCTTGGTTCCCTCCGGGGTTGGTCTCCGGTCTGTCTTGGGTGCTGGCGATCGGTTCATTCACCATCTTGCACGTGGTGGTGGGCGAGCAATTGCCCAAGATGATCGCCATCCGCAAATCGCTGGAAACCACGCTGGTTCTAGCCAGGCCCATGCATTTATTTTACAACCTTTGCAGCTTGCCCATCCGCATGCTCAACGGCGCATCGAACCGACTTGCCCGCGTGGTTTTCCGCATCGAGCCATCCACCGGCCACGACGAAGCTCACTCTGCGGAAGAGCTTGCCCTCCTGGTCACCCAGAGCGGGAATTCCCAGGAAGTCACGGAAACCGAGCGCGAGATTCTCATCAACGCCCTCGGTCTAAACGAACTCTGGGTGCGCGACGTGATGACGCCCCGCAACAAGGTTATCATTTTGGATGCGGATCAGCCATTCGACAAGACTCTCGAAATTGCGATGCGCAGCAAGCACACCCGCTTTCCGCTGGTCAAAGGCCACCTCGACCACGCCATCGGCCTCATTCACATTAAGGATTTGTTCAAGCTGATCAAGGAACCGGACCCCGATCTGATGCGGATCAAGCGTGAGTTGAAAATCGTCCCGGATACCATGCCACTGGACACGCTGCTTACTTTTTTCCTTCGGGAGCACGCCCACCTGGCCATGGCGGTCGATGAATTCGGCACGCCCGTCGGCATCGTTTTCCTCGACAATGTGATGGAGGAACTCGTCGGCGACATCCAGGACGAGTTCGACAACGAGCGGTCCGCTTTCACCCGCGTGAATGAGGAACAATTCGTGATTGAAGGCGCAATGACCCTCAACGATCTAGCAGGCCACGTCCCGGAGCTGTTCCTCGAAAGCGGCGAAGTCACCACCGTCGGGGGGTATCTCACGCAACAGTTAGAGAGATTTCCGGAGGTGGGGGAAACGGTTGAGGTGTTAGGCTATGAAGCGCGGATCACCAGCACCGACGGACGCCGGGTCGGGCAGGTGCATTTCCGCAAGCTGCCAGATGAGTTGGCAGATGAGGAGACTCGGACTGTGGCCGACTTGGGTTGAGAGAGTCGGCGAATCCGCTAACACTCCTTGTCTCTCCTTAAGCACCCCGCATCAGGGAGATTTCTGCTAGGGAAATTAGTGCCTTGTAAAGATTCTCGCGGGGCGCTGTTTTCAAATCCGCGATGGTCACCGCGGGATCTAACGTGAACTTCCCCGAGCGCGTGCGTCGCAGGGCGCTGAGATGGGCGCCGCAACCGAGTTTCTCTCCGATGTCGTGGGCGTAAGTCCTCACATAAAATCCCTTCGAGCAGTTCACGGTGAAATCCACTTCCGGCAGCTCGATGCGCGAAACCTCGTAGGAAGTGATATGCACTTTGCGCGGTTCGCGGACGATCTCAATGCCTTTTCTAGCAAGTTTATAAAGCGGCACCCCGTCCTTTTTGATCGCCGAAACCATCGGCGGGATCTGTTCGAAATCGCCCATGAAGCCGTCGAAGGCGTGGTGGATCTGCTCCCTGGAATAATCTCCAACGGGTTTCGTTTCCAAGGTGTCGCCTTGGCGGTCCTGAGTGCTGGTGGTCGAGCCGAGCGTGAGCGTGCCGACGTATTGCTTGTCCTCGCTCATCAGCAAATCCTGTATTTTCGTAGCGCGCCCAATGACTAACATCAGCAGGCCGGTGGCCATCGGATCCAGTGTGCCGCAGTGGCCGATTTTCTTGGTGTTCAGGGCGCGGCGGGCGATTGCGACGACATCGTGGGAAGTCATGTCTTCCGCCTTATCGACTAACAGGACGCCGCTCGGGCCGTCGAAATCCGTGGGATTATTTCTCATGAAAGAATGGTGAAAATCAAATGCCGATCTCTGCGATGCGGCGGCGGATGGCAGCTAACACAAGTGGTTTCGCTTCGTCCAGCGGCCCCTTCATGCGGATGCCGGCGGCAAGAGCGTGGCCGCCACCGCCAAATTCCAGGGCGATGTCGCTCACGTTGATCCGGCGATCCTTTGAACGCATCGAGACCCGGATTTTACCATCCACCAGCTCCTCAAAAAATACCGCAAGAAGCACTCCGCGGATCGCGCGGATGATGTCGATCAACCCTTCGCTGTCCTCGGGCAGCAGCGCGAGATCAAGCCGGGTTTCGTCCCGCAGTTCCCAATTCGCGACTAGGCCGTCCGGGGAAAGCTCCAGCGTGTTTAGCAGCGCGCGCATCAGCTCCACACGGCGGTAGGGATGGTTGTCGTAAGTGCTGGAATTGATCGTTCCCACATCAAGCCCGCGGCGCACGAGATCGGCGGCCATTTCATAGGTCTTTGCGGTGGTGGAGGGATACTGAAAGGAACCGGTGTCGGTGGAAACCGCGACGTAGATCGCATCACGCGTTTCGTCAGGAAATGGAAGATTGAGTGCGGTTAGAAGTTGATAAAGGATCTGTCCGGTTGCCGGGCTGGTGGAGTCAATGAGGTTCAAATCGCCGTATTTCGGATTGGAAACGTGGTGGTCAATGTTGAGCCAGATCTTCGCCTTGGACGCGGCGTGCAAGGCATTGTCGCCGAGGCGAGGTTTCGTCGCCGTGTCGAGAGCGATGGCCACTTCCACGTCGAGCGGTTCGGTGGGGGGCAATTCGATTTTTTTCGCTCCAGCCATAAACGCGAGATTGTCCGGCAGGCCGTCCTCGTTGATCAAACGGACGGATTTTCCCGCAGCGATGAGGGAAAATCCGAGTGCAAGCTGCGAGCCGATCGCATCGCCATCTGGACGGACGTGGCTGATGAGGACAAACGATTGGTGCTTATGCAGGACTTCGCCGATTTGTTCGAAGCTGGCGTTCTCAGAAGTGCTGTTTGATTCGCTCATGGGGTGGAACCGCGGCGCGGGGGGGCGGATTCTTCCCTTCAGTCTCCCTCGCGCAAGGATAAACCTGAAAAAGGTCGGATTCTGACCGTCCTGTGTATCCCGCCCGGTGCAGCTTGCACGTCCGCGGTGCAGGAAAAGGAGTGCCGCTCCCCTGTAAGCCGGATTCTGTCCCCCTCTTGCGAGGCTGGACGGCCATTTCTCTCACCCCGCCGAGGCGGAGCGCCCTGCTTGCGCAGGATGCGACTAATACCCGGAGATGAACGGGCGGGCAGCCCTTCCCCTGTTCTGTCTTGCACCACGCGAGGTTTGCCGTGCCGTCCGGTTACCCGGATTCGCGGTGGGCTCTTACTCCACCATTTCACCCTTGCCTGTGCCCTTGCGGGCCATCGGCGGTATCTTTCTGCTGCACTTTCTGTCCGGGTTCCTCACGTTACCCGTCCCTCACTTTCATGAGGCGCGTTGCCCTGTGGTGTCCGGACTTTCCTCAGCTCCCGCTTGCGCGAAAACTGCGACCGTCCGGGGAGCGGCACGCCGAAACTGTCCCGCCCGCGCCTATTGTCCAATCAAAAACACATCCAGGAAGAACCAGCCGATCATCAAAACCCCGACGACCATCTTGAATCCCATCCCTGCCAAAGTGCCGACCACTGAGCCTACGCCGGAAACCGCCGCCGTCCGTGTTTCCTTCCTCGCAAAGGCGAGTTCGAACACAAAAGCTCCGATCAGCGGTCCTAGCAGCAGTCCGAACGGGAGGAAAAAAAGCCCCACGATGGTTCCGATCATGGCCCCCGCCGCGCCCCAGCGCGTGCCACCGAACCATTTCGATCCTGCCGCCCCGCTGACCATTTCGAAGGTCTGGGAAATCGCCATCAATAGCACCAGAACCACAAAGGACCACCAACGCAAGCCGGATGCCTCCCCAAGCATCAGCCGGTGGGCGATGGCTGCGATCAGGATGATTAAGTGTCCTGGTAGAACAGGCAGCACGCAGCCGACCGCTCCAGCGAGTAAGAGGCAACTTGTGACCAACCACGCCGCGCCGGTTCCTACATCCTGCCAAACGTTGTTTGATTGCATCGCCTCCCACATGCCGGAGTTCTTACATGGCGAGCGGGGACGGTGCAAATGGTTCCGCACCCGCCTTGGTAAGAGTAGCCTCGTTCGAAGATGTGACGATAATTTGAGCGACAGGCATTGTTTAATTTGAAATAAGTCTATCAACTTTAACCGCTATGTTCAAACCCTCCGGCTTGCCTGTCTTGATGATTTCGATTTCCTGTCTGGTGGCTCCATTGGCCATGGCGGGTGAAGCGCCGGAAAAGGCCTTGAAATACCACGAGGTGTTGTTGAAGCGGCCTCATAATGCGGCCTTGTTCGACCGCTTTTTTGGCGCATGGATCGACGAGCAACCGATCGAGACACTGGATGCGTTCCTGAAGGCACAGGCACAAGCGAATGGCGGGCAAGAGTGGACGGTGCTGGCAACTTACGAGCTGCGGCGTGGGCATGAAGATGATGCATTGGCAGCATTGGCGAAGGCGATTGATGCCGTGGCGGATGATCCCGCATTGCCGATGGAGCGCGCGAAAATCCGTTTGCGGCGTTTGGAGTTCGAGGCCGCGCGCGCGGATTTGGCCAAGGTAGTCGCGGGAAAGGACGAGGCGCTTGCACTGGAAGCGGCGAAAATGGTTGGGAAATCCTGGCTGCGTGAAGGCAAGTCCGACGAAGCGGTGAAGGCCTGGGACGCGCTGCTCGCGGCGCATCCGGGCGACGAGGATTTACTGGAAGATCTGGTGGAATCCGCCGCAGCAGATGGCGAGACGGCGCAGGCTTTAACCTACATTTCCAAGCTGATCGATGCGAGCGCGGATCCCTACAAGAAAACGCTGCGAGCCATGCGCCGTGGGGATTTGCTGGCACAGGCGGGCAAAAATGACGAGGCGGCAGAAGCCTACGCGGCCACGCTGGCCCAAGTCGGCGAGGGGTCGTGGTTAGAGATCGAGGTGCTGGCGCAGATTGAGAAAGTTTTCCGCAAGCAAGATCGCTTGGCAGATTTGTCCGCAGAGTTGAAAAAGCTGGCGGAAGCGAATCCTCGGCGGCTGCTGATCCACCGCCAGCTTGCGAAGTTAGAGGCAGCGCAGGGCGAGACGGATTCAGCGGTCGGGCGGTTCCGTGAAGTGCTCAAGCGTTCGCCGGGAGATCGTGAACTCCGCGAGGAATTCGTGCGCCTTCTATCAGATGGCGAGCGTTTCGACGATGCGGCGGCAGAGTTAGATAAAATGATCGAGCTGGCTCCGACGGAGGCTGCCTTGCAACTTCAGATGGCGGCACTACGCAGTCGCCAAGGCAAGCCGGACGCCGTGTTAGCGGCGCTAAAGAAAGCGCTCGAACTTCTCGGCAAGGATGAGGGTAACGGCATCCGCATCGCGAGCTTGATGTTTCAATACAGCCAGAACGAACCGGGTGAAGCGCTGCTGAGAGAACTCGCTGTCGCGAAAGGGGCGGGACCGGCACCAGCGGAAGCATTAGCCGCGCAATACGGTAAAACGAACCATAAAGCGGAGGCATTGGAGTTGCTGAAAAAAGCCGGTGGGGCGGACGAAGTGGAAGTGGTGCTTAGAGTAGCAAGCTCGATTTCCGCGCTAGGCGAGAGTGGTGTGGCGTTCGAGATTCTAACGGCGAAGGCGGATAAATTTTCCTCAGAGCCACGTTATCTAGCAGCAGTGGCCCAGACCGCTCTGGCAGCGAACAAGGCGGTAGATGCCGTTTCGCAAGCAGTCAAGCTGGTGCGGCTATCGAAACAGACGGCGGAAATCGCCGAGCACATCGGCCTGGCGAATCGCGTGCTGGTGGCTGCGGACAAGGTGCTGGAATGGCGGACCACACTGGATGCCCAGGCGACGCGAACGGCTGCGGAAACATGCCTGTTAGCGGAGTTGATGGAGGGACAGGGGGACTTCGATGCGGTAGCGAAACTGCTAGACCGCGCGACAGACCCGCTGGTGTTGCATTTTTACGCTGCGCTGCTAGATCGGCGAGGAGAGTTTGACCAAGCAATCGGAGCACTTTCCCATCTCGCAGATACCGAGGAGGGGAGGAAAGCGGCGTTTTTCAAAGACCTGTCCGAACTCCAACAGCGAGCAGGAAAGACCGCAGATGCGCTCGCCACGGTGGAGCGTTGGAAACAAAGTGCGCCGGGCGATAAGGCGGCATGGATCGCAGGCAGCCGGTTGCTGCGAGAGAGTGGCAAGCCGGAGGAGGCGGTAAAAATGACGCGGCAGGCGGTGGCGCGTTTCGAGGGGGATACGGATTTGGCGGCAAATCTCGCGTCGCTGCACGAGGAATCCGGGCAGTGGGCGGATGCGGAGGCGATTTATTGGCGCTTGTACGACGAGTCGCAAAGTCCGGCGGATCAGGCGCGGTGGGCAGCGCAATTGGCACAACTCTCGATGCGAAATGGAAAGGTCGAGGAACTGGCTGAAAAACTGCAGGAGCGCGCTCGTGGCAACCGTCGTTCTATCGGACCAATTCTCGCGCAGGCCGAACTGGCGCGGGTCACACAGAATGAGGACAAACGGCGTGACTTATTGTTAGAAGCGGTGCGCCTTCAGCCAAAGGACATTGATCTGCGCTTACAAATCGCCAATCTTGAAGAACAAAGCGGGAACCCGGATCGGGTGGTGGCGGTGTTAGAGGAGGCACTTGCACAGGACACGACGAATCGTGTCCGTGGAGCTTTGGCGCAGGCGTATTTGCGCCAAGGTCAGACTTTGAAAGGGATGCGCGAACTGCAAGCGATGTCTGGAAAACAGGCGAACGATCCACGCTCTATCGAGAGCAGCGCGGCCACTCTCGCGGGAGCCGGAATGTATGAGGAGGCGATTCGCTACCTCCGCGAATCCTTACCGGATGGCGGGGATTGGCGTTGCCGCTACCTGTTAGCGGTGATGTTGGAGCAGGATGGCCGCGAGGCCGAGGCGCTGCCTATTTTCCTCGCACTACAACAAGCGAACGGAGACCTAACTGGAATTCCGGTCAATCCGCAAAATCAGAGAAACTACATCAAGAACTATCCCGAGGACGTCCGCACTCTGCTAACTCTCATGAGTTCGGTGCAGACCGCTTACGCCCATCAAAATCAGCAGCAATCGTATCGCTATCCCGGTGCGACGATGACCGGGCCGTTCGCACTGCCACAAGACACGGAAGAAGTTCACCGGATGGCGATGGTCCATATTTGCAAACTCGCGAAAAAAAGCGGCGATGGCGGCACTCAGATTCAAGCGCAGATCCGGGCGGCAGGCGTGACGAACGCCGCATTCATGGCAGATTTCGTGGACTCTAGCGGTGCTGGTCAACCAGATTTCCCGAAGTTATTGCAGGCCCACCCGGAAGAACCTGGGTTGCTAGGCATGGTCATGATGTATAACAGCTATAATTCTAGCGGATCAGGGATAAATGTGGCGCTTCTGAAAATGGCGTTGGAAAAACAGCCGCATCTCTCACCGCTTACCCGCTTCCAAGCTGCGGTTATCCTCGCGAAGGACGCAAAAGCCGATGATCCAACGTGGGCACAGATCCTCACTGCTGCTGGACAATGCTTGGAATCCAAGGATTCCGATATGGTGATGAAGACCGCCTACCAACTGGTCCAGATCATTGCCGATGAGAAGAGCGCCATGCCTGAAACACAGCGGGAGGCATTGAAAAAAATCGTCTTGGAACTCATCGCGAAAGCTCCGGTAGATGATGAAAAGCTCGATCAGTTCCGGCTATACGGACTTGCCGTGGCAGGCACCCGTGAACAGTGGATTGATGCACTCAATAGCATGGTGAAACGTTTCCGAAAGCAACCAAACGGCGCTTCCGGTATGTCATCACAGTTACAAGCCAGAATGTCCTATGGGCGGATGCGCGGCTACAATCCATGGATGAACGGTGAAACGCCATTCGCATTACCCACATTTGAAAATCTATCCTACACTTCACTTCCCTCCATCTACCTCTATCAGATTCGTCCGGCCTCTGAGACGCAGGGTAATGGCGGCTATGGTGGCATCGACCCGAAAGACTTGAGGACATATTTAGATCGTATCGAGTCGCCGGTCCTGCGCGCCTGGGTCATGCTCCGAGCCGGGGATCAAGCCGCAGCCGCAAAATTACTCTCTGTCACTCCGCCGAAAGAAGAAGCTGGAGATTTCGCGCTGCTGCGGACCTATCAGGCGGTGCAGGGTAAGAAATTCAGCGAGGCCTATTCGTTGTTAGACCAATCTCGTGCCGCCCGCGCATCGGACCAGAATTATACGACTTGGCTCAACACGACATTGATCGCACTAGCTAGTGAAATGAAGCCGGAGGAACGTGCAAAAATCGCAGATTCCCTAAGAACAGTGCTGGTCCAGTGCCGTCAGGTGTTAGGATTACAAGGGGCTCCGGTATTAGCCGCGAAAGCCACGGAACTCGGCTTCGAGGATCTCGCGAAACGATTCCAAGCACCCGCAATTTCCAAGACAGGTGGCTCTCCGCTCGGCCCAGCGGGTTTTGGGCAAGCCTCCAGCAGCTCGTCATCTTCTTCCTCCCGCACAAACGGCACGATGGAAAGAGTCATCAAACTTTCCTCCGAGAAAAAGTATGATGCCGCCGCGCGTGAGGCGCTTTTGATCTTCCGCCAAGCGAAATCGAATCGTGGTAATAGTAGCTATGAAATCCGCGAACTGCTTACCAAACTCAGCGAGGATGTCCGCAAGGAACTCGTTAAAATTACCGATCCCGGCGAATCAAAAAGCCTAACAAAACGCTTGGAATACGCCGATATTTGTACTGCGGTAGGAAAAAACGAGCAGGCGCTTGCCACTCTGGAATTGCTCATCGTGGAGCGCCCTGATGATGCATCCGTCGCTGCGAAAATGGCATTCCTACTACCCTCAGCGCAGCGTGGCCGGGTGAAGAAGCTCATGTCGCGATCTGCCGCTTCCGAGGATTTTGTCATGCTTGCGTATGAAAGAGGCCAGGCACTTTCTAACCGCGAGGATAATAAGGAAACCCTTGAGTATTTTGAAACAGTCACCGGATGGCTCGAGAGCGCTACCCCGGAGGATCTCGCGAAGGCGAATCTATCATGGGCAGCCTATCTTGCGAAAGAGTTCTACAGCACCCAGAATACCAACGCGCTACCGGACCTTTTCTCTGAGTCCAAGGAAAAGGTGAAGGACCAAGAGACTGCGAACCGGCGTCTCGCGATTGCGAGACGCCTGGCACTTGCGATGCTCCGTTATCCCACCCTCAGTGAGGAGGGCTTCAGGCTGTATTCGGGAGCGAAGGCTTGGAAAACCACTCCCGAAGAACTGGATGCAAAAGCCCGCGAAGCTCTCGCAGTGGCGAAAATCGAAACCGCACAGACCCAGTACTCAAACCAATCATTCTTCACCCTCATCCTTGGCAATGGCGGTTCCAGCAGCAGTGGAGACGATCTGGGTTCCTATTCATCCGTCGGTTGGCTAACAGCTCGGCTAGCGAAGGCAAAAACTCCAAATGAAATTCTGCCACCTGCTTATCTGAAAGAGTTGGTCGAACGCAATCCCAAGGTAGGCGGACTCGTTTCCGCGATGGCAAACATCTCCACCATCGAACAGCTCAGTAAGCTGTGGGATTCTGATAGCCTGAAAAGTGGCAATGACAGGGTGAGTGTCATGTTGCGCCAGGGAGTGCTAACGCGCGCGGGAACGGTGCCCGGCGCGTCCAGGTTTTTTCTCGACCGTATCCGCGAAACTCCACCGGGGAAATTGGTAAACGGTATGTCTAATGGAAATCCAGGGTCGGACATCAGTTTGCTCAGCGCCGCTCTAACTGCTGGTGTCGCCGGTAGCCAAGAAGACCTTGACGCCATCTGCGTCGCGATCTCAAAAGCGGTCTTTGGCGAGAAAATCGACTGGGAAAGCAAAGATGGCAAACAGCTCCTCTATCAGCAGATCAATGTCATCGAGAGCTTCCTCCGCCAGCAATCTCTCAATCCTCCAGATGCGATCCGGCTCCACCGCACCTTGTTCCGCCTCGGGATTCCTGTGGGAAATAACGAGTATGAATTGTTCCGTTCGTTTCGAAATCACAACTATCAGAAGCCGGAGGAAGTGGAGGCTTTGTTCGAGTCGCTCGGCTGGCTATCCGATATCTCGAACTGGGAACCTTACGCCGCCATTCTTGTGGAGGTGCAGCAGGTAGGTGGAAAGATGACCTATATCCGCCAGCCGAAGTTGCTGAATGAGCGCATGATGTCTTACATGAACACATCGTTCTCCCGCAGCGATCTGGTCAAACGCCTGAGCGATCACAAGCCATCCACGTTCGGCTATCTCATCAGCGCTGCCGCGCTATCTTCCGGGAAAGAACGTTCAGATCTCACCGCCGCAGCCTTCGCAAATGCGGGTCCGGCCCTAGCGAAACTTCCCGCTTCCCGTATCGAGGGATTTTCTCTGCTGCTGCCATGGCTCCCTGCAGAGGCCATAGCCAAGCTGCCACCCGTTTTCCGTGACAAGGCCAAGGCCACCGAGGAAGTCCGCCGCAAAGAGATGGTGAAACGTGCTGATGAATTTTTATCTAATAAACAACGCCAGGTCAATTATAGTAGTCCATTCGGTGAAATCAGGCAGATTCTAGCAGAAATAGCGCCTCTGGATTTCCAAAAATCCGTGGATCTATTCCTTGAGGCCGAGCGCCGTTTCACCACGAGCCTCACCCAAGGCGGGCGGCTCTCCTCCTACACTTCTAACGATCTTCAAATCACCGAGCGGGACGAATCGATCATAAGCCTTCTAAATAACTCGGACTCTCCATTCTATCAGAACCAGCCACTGGCATTCCGGTTCATCGCCGCAGTCGTAAAAAGTCCCGAAGGTGCTCGACTCAGCCTAGCGGATAATAGTTACAACGGGCAGTCACTGCTATTCAGAATGGGCGCCACTTTTACAAGGTGGGATCGCGGGAATTCATCGAATGAACCTGACTGGCTGAGAAGTCTGAGGCCCGCCATGGAAATGCCGGAGGACATCCGCAGCGATGCCCTCCTCGCCCTCACCACTTATGAAATGAATAATAACAGTTCATCCGGCGCTGCCTACACGACCCGCGAACGGAAGATTGTCCAAACCACCCGTGACGAGCTAATCAAAAAGGGCGGTAAGGACTCCGATGCGTTATTGAAAGGCCTCTCCTATCGCGATCTAACCCTCGGCTTGTCCGGTTGGGCTACGGACAAGGCAGAGAACCACACGGCCACATCCGCATTGCTCGTCTCCATCATCGGAGATAAGTCCCGGGCAGAAACATCGCGGATGCAGTTCGCATTCAACTGTGTGTCCCATACGCCGGGTATCCTCACCGATTCTGGCATCACCGCGGTCATCGCCCTACTCTACGAATCCTACTGCGAGGCACCTCGCAGTGCCGTGAATCCATTAGGCATGGCCGTAATCAAAGCCATTTCCACGGTTGAATTCGGGCCAGAAACGAAGCCGCTCGCCCGGCGTATGAATGACGCGTTTTGGAAAAATGCGAACAGCCCCAAAGCAGGCGGGCATCCGTCCCTCCCCGCGACCATGGCCACCACATTCTTCATCGCATCCGCCCGGGTGGGTGACGATGCAATGGTCAAAAAACTGTTAGGCCAAGTGAAGCAATCCATTACGGGTGATCTGGCGACGTTCATCGCCCTGATCTCCACTGACCAATTCGATCTCGCTAAATCGCTCATGCCTGAATTGGGATGCACTTATCGAAACCCGAACTCCGCTATCGTTTACAGCCGCACACTTGAGGAAAAGCTCGATGCGTTCACCAAGTCCGGTGTGGACCCGATTCAAGTGATGCGCCTCGAGTGCCAACTCCTCCAAATCAAAGCCGCTGAGGGCGACCTGGCGCCGCGTCAAAAATCCGAGGATCGCAGCACGCGTCTTGCCGCCGCTTACAAGAAAGATCCGCCCAAGAATCGGCTACTTCAGATGGAAATGCTGAATACCATCACGGCGACAAACTACCTCGAACTTCTCGAACTGCGTGATGAACTCGCCGCTTACGCTGAAGGCACGAACTACGAGACTTCACTGAAAGATTGGACAGCGGGGGTTGGAGCACCTACCGACATGAATCCGAGATTTCTGATAGCGAAGACGGATTGCCTTATTTACCGCCGCGCCGCATTCGCAAAGATGGTGTTAGGTGACACTGGACTGCTGGAAAAAATGACATCGGCCCTGGTCGCAGCACCTCCATCGTCTGAGAGCAATGATAATTCCTACGCAGTGAGGAACAGCCTACGCGATGTATTTAACTCTTCCTCCATCTCCATTTGCAATGCCATCAGTAAGGGCGAAATGGCCGGGTTTGAGAAATCCCTGAAATGCTTCGAGGATCTCGCCGTCAGTTGTGACGGGCGGTCGGAAATTGATTCTAACGACATGACGACATCTCTCCGGCTCTGCCAGTTTCTCGCCCACTGGATCGGCCAGCCGGAACGTTTCAAGAACGTTCTCTCCCGCATGAAAACCCACAACGATCTTGATAAAACGTTGCCTGTGGAGAAATGTTCGGCCTCATTTGTAGAAAGCACGGCACGGAACAATTTATGGAAATCGCCCGCTTTCACTGAGGTCCGCCGGAAGTTTTTCACCGCGCTATTTTCCCAGCCATTCCTTGCACCATTGTTCCCACCTCAAAACGCGTGGACCTATCAGATGGCAGCAGGCCCGGTGGGCGATGATTTTATGGTGATCACTTCGCCAATGCCTGCGGCTTTCATCCCTGAAGTCCGCGCTCAGTTGATGGATTATCGTGGCGACCATTTCCATATGAGGAAAGAATACCAACCGGCCATTGAGGCATACCGCGCAGCGCTGGCGGAATGCCAGCCGGGTCCTGAGCGCAATGAACTCCGGGCGATGATTCAATACGATCTCGCGCAGTCCTTGTTTGAAAACAAGCAGCTCGACGAGGCCAAATCCATTTACGCCTCCATCCCGCCGAACCAGGTGGGTAAGCCTCAGAAAGAAAAATACGTGAAACTCGGGAAAAGTCTAACTACTCCCGAGCAACCTTAACCAAGCCATGTCTGTACGATCTGAAATTGAATCGCTGATCCATCGGGTGGCCCGTCGTCACGACGGATTCCTTGCCCGCCGGGTGGTGATTGGAACGCTTGTTTACACGTCTGCCTTGGCGATCATTGCGTCTTTGTTCTGGGTGCTGCGCGGTCATTCAGTCCCCAAAATATTGCTGTTAGCCATCGTGATCCTTGGCGGGGTGGGTTGCGGTGGTTGGTGGTGCCGGAAACGCATGTGTCCAAACGCTGCCGCGCGTGAAGCGGATCGGTTTTTCCATTTGAAGGACGGCATCGCCACTGCCCGCCACCTGGCCATGTGTCACCCGGACGACCCCGCCACCGCGCTCCAATGGAAGTGGTTGGAGCCGCGGTTGGAGTCATGCAAGGTTGAGACTATTTCCGAAAAATTCCCCAACCGCCCCGCTCTGTTAGCCGTGGCACTTACCTTATGCGCGATGGTTCTTGGCCTGCTACCACCATCGCAATCGGTTAGAGCTGAGGAGAAAATCGCCAGTGAAACCAAGCTCCGCGTCGGCGAGTCAAAGAAACAGTTGGAGCAATTCATCGAAGCCCTCGAACAGGACATCGTCGCGCCGGAGGAGAAGGAAGGCATGAAGCTGGATGAATTCCGCAAGCTTGTAAAATCCATCGACGAAACCGGAAACCGTGCCGAAGCCGCCCGCGAGTTCGCCCGCATCGAGCAGAAAATCCGCGATGCCAGCCACGCGCTCGATCAACAACGCGACGAGGAAACGCTCAAGCTCGCCGCCGGTGAACTGGCCAAGGCCGAGGAAACCGAAGCCCGCCAGCTCGGTAAAAAACTGGATGCCAAGGAATTGAAGGAAGCTGCCGAAATGTTAGAAAAACTCGCGGCGAAAAAGTTCGATGCGAAAGATTTGAAAAAAGCCGACCGTGCCGGAAAACAAAAAGCAATCGACGAAGCAAAACAAGAGCTTGCGAAAATGCGGGCCGCCAGCAAACGCCTGGCGGCTGCGGGTAAACAACGTCAAGGTGCACGCCAAGCGCAGGCAGGAAATGGCGCTGGCAGCCAAGGACAGGGCGAAGGCTCGGAAAACGGCCAGATGACCGAAGGCGCGGGCGAACAAGCCAAGCCGCTCGAAGACCGAATGGCAGAACTCGATGATGCCGCCGCCCATGCGGAAAAGGAGTTGGATGAAATGGAAATGGACCCGGATGCGGAACCTGACGACGGTGAGGGAGACGCGATGGCCCGCGCAAACGGAGCCCTAGACAAGCTCGGAAAACACATGCGCGGGATGCACGGCAAGCGCATGGCAAAAAGCAAACTCGACCAACTCCGACAAGCGCTTGGCCAAGCCCAATCATTTTCCCAAGGCCAGTCGGACTCGCTTGCCATGGGTCAGTCACCCGGTGGACAAAAACCTGGCACTGGCTCGTCATGGAGCGAGCGGAAAGAGCACGATGATTCTCAAAAAAACGGCGCTCTCACCCAGCTCCAAGGCCAGCACGGCTCCGGTCCATCGCTTAGTGCCGTCGAGGAGGCTGAGAGTGGCACCGGTGTTTCCGGTCGCCATGGCGAGGCGAAACAACGCGAATTCGCCCGCCAAGTGGAATCCTTTGTCCAGCGCGACGATGTCCCGGAATCCTTAAAACTGGGCGTCCGTAACTATTTTGAAAATCTGCAATCTGCCGCACCCGCACCAGCCTCGGGCAAATAACCTTTTTTCTATCAACCATCCTGCTCTTCCCAAATGACAACTGCTAACGAACCTAACATCGCCCATTTCAAAGATACCTTCGACCGCATTCGCACCGCCGTCTCCACGTTCATCGTGGGCCAGCAGGAAATCATTGATGATGTCCTCATCGCTATCTGTTGTGGTGGCCATGTTCTGCTAGAAGGCGTGCCGGGTCTTGGGAAAACCTCGCTGGTCAATACGATGGCACAGGCTATCGACGTGCAATTCAAGCGCATCCAGTTCACCCCGGACTTGCTGCCGAGCGATGTCGTCGGCACCCAGATCCTGATGGATCGGGATGGCCGCCGGGAGTTGGAATTCCAACCTGGCCCGGTGTTCTGCAACATGCTGTTAGCTGACGAAATCAACCGCGCCACTCCTAAAACCCAGTCTGCTTTGTTAGAGACGATGCAGGAAAAGCGCGTGACCGTCGCGAACCACACGCACCCTCTGCCACTGCCGTTTTTCGTCATGGCCACGCAGAATCCCATCGAGAATGACGGGACTTATCCGCTGCCGGAAGCCCAGCTTGACCGCTTCTTTTTCAAGCTCCAAGTCTGCCTGCCATCGCACGATGAGTTCAAACAAATTCTTGACCGCACCGGCGGAAATTCCCGCCCACACGTCAGCCCGGTCGCCCACGGCGCGGACATCATCCGCATGGGCGAGACGCTGCGGGAAGTGCCTGTCGCGCCGGAAGTGCAGGACTATCTCGTCCGGGTTGTCCGGGGTACACATCCTAACGAAAATGCGGCAAAGTCGGTGAAACAATTCGTTCGCCACGGAGCCTCGCCGCGTGCGGGTCAGGCGATGCTCGCCGCTGCCCGAGCCCGTGCTTTGCTAGATGGTCGCTTCCATGTTTCCCGTGAAGATGTGGATTCCGTCGCCCTCCCCGCGCTACGCCATCGCCTGATCCTTTCGTTCGAGGGTGAGGCGGAAGGGATCAAGCCGGATATGTTAGTCGATGACGCGGTTAAGGCGGCGAAGGCATGAAAACCTCCCTCACCGATCCCGCTTTCATCAAGCAGCTAGATGCCCTGAATTTGCTGGCCCGCCGCGTCCTGCGCGGCTCGTTGCAAGCGGATCGGCGCACCCAGCGGCGTGGCACCGGCATCACCTTCGCCGATTACGCGCCTTACAGTTTCGGGGATGACTACCGCGCGATTGATTGGAAAATCTACGCCCGGACCGAGGAACTACTCATCAAGTTGTTCGAGGTGGAAGAAGATACCACCGTCTATATCCTCTTAGATTGCAGCCGCTCGATGGCCCCCAAGTTCGACTATGCCCGCAGGCTCGCCGCCGCGCTTGGCTACATCGCGCTTAACGGAATGGATCGCGTCGTCGTTCATGGCATCACGGAACGGTTAGGCACTATCGTCGATAGTGCTCGAGGCAGGGGAAAAGTTTTCCCATTCCTCCGCGATCTTGACGGCGCGGAAACGTCTGGCACTGACAGCGATTTTACCGCCTGTGCGCGTTTCTTCCAAGCGCAACATCGCAAAAAGGGTGTGGTGTTAGTGATCTCGGATTTCTTTTTCCCTAAAGGCTTTGAGGAAGGTTTGCGCTTCCTGCAATGGTCCGGCCACGATGTTTTCGCCCTTCAAGTCAATGCCCCGTCGGACCTCGAATGTCCTTGGCTCGGCGACCTTGAAATCGAGTGCGTGGAAACGTCCGCCCGCCAACGGGTGACGATCACGGAAAAGGAAGCCCGCATCTATCGGGAGGCCGTCGCGACATGGAATGAAGGCCTGCGGGTCGAGTGTGCGCGCCGTGGCGTGGGTCTCGCCAGCACGACTTCGGACGTGCCCTTCGAGGTCGTCATCCAGTCGATGTTGAGAAAGGGAGGACTCGTCGCATGACCTTTGGTTTTCCCGCGTTTTTCTGGGCTTCCCTGGCACTGCTGCCACTTGCTGCGGTTTATTTCATCAAGATCCGCCCGCGCCGCCAGTCGGTGAATGCGTTTTTCCTCTGGCAGCAGGTTTTTAAACAAAAGGCATCGAACTCGCTCTTCCAACGACTGCGGAATCTGCTTTCACTGCTGTTAGTCGCGCTCGGCTTCAGCGCAGCGGTATTTGCTCTAACCAAGCCACGCATCGGTGACGGCAAGGCTCCAGATCTGCTTATTGTCATCGACCGCTCAGTATCAATGAACGGCATCGACGAAGGGAAATCACGTCTCACCCGCGCCAAGGAATTGGCGGATTCATGGATCTCGGCGCTAGGCGGCTCGCAGCGGGCAGCCATTGCGACGGTGGCGGGAAAAATTGAATACCGTGCGAATCTAACGAACCATGCGAGGTTGTTGCGTGACGCGCTCGATGGCGTCACCGCCACGGACTTATCCCTCGATCCCCATGCACTCGACGAACTCGCCTTACTAACAGCCACGGGGAACACTGCGAAAACAAGGATACTGCTTCTAACTGATATGCATTCCGCAGCGCTGGAAATCCCTCCCGGTGTGGAAGTCGTCACCCTAGGCGGTCAGGCGGGCAACGCGGGAATCACGGCGGCTGACTTGCACTGGGATGGTCCGGGCCGCGCCTCCTTGTTCGTCTCGCTGGTGTCGGATTTTCCCGAAGCACGGGAGGTGGAACTGGAGTTAGTGACGGCAGACTCCGGCAAGCTGGCGCGCTTATTTTCCATGCATTTACCCGCCCGCGGCGAGGCGAGTGAGTCGATCCCGCTGGATGGCATCGCACCCGGCGCTTGGCTGCTGCGCTTGCGCGGATCGGATGCTCTGGCAAGCGATGACATCGTACCGTTAGGCTTCAACGCACCCCAGCCGATTCCCGTGCAAGTGGCCGCGAAAAATCCGTTTTTCTTCCAACAATGCATCTCCGCCTTCAGTCGGGCGGACTCGTTGTTCGAGCAGATCGATGGCTTTGGCAGGCTTTCACTTGCGGAAGGTTCGCCGCCGGATACGGAAACCACGATCGTCTTCGCGCCCTCTGGCGAGTCGCCATTTTGGAACAAGCTCGGCGCGGAATTGTCGCCGGGTGCTCCCGAAGTGGTCGCCAAGGAACACGCGCTGATCGCCCGCATTGATCCCGCGTTACTCACCTTCGATGGGGCGAGGAAGCTAACACCTCCGCCCGGTGCTGTCATCGTTCTAGCCCATGCCGATGGCACGCCCTTGCTCTACACCTGTTCGGTGAACGGCCGTCGTGCCGTGGTGATGAATTTCGATCCGTCGCGCGAGGACTTCTTTCTGTCACCTTGGTTCCCGGTGTTGGTCCACGATGCGGCGGTTCTCCTAACAGGTAGAGACAACACCTTTCCATCGGCAGTCGCAACCGGCAGTTTGGTGGAAGTCCCCGGCACCGAGGCACTCAGTGCGGCAACCCTCCGCCAAGGCGAAAAAGTTGGCCCGCTACCGCTGCAAACGCCCGTCACTATCGACCGCATCGGCAATTATGGGTTTTCACGAAACTCGACGAACTGGCAGCTCGGAGGCGCGGTTTTGTCCGCCGGTGAATCCGGTCCAGCCGCTGGCGGTGTCACTCCGCCACAAGTGAAGCTCGCCTCAGGTTGGCCGCTGGCTGCTTGGTTTCTGCTCGCCGCGCTGGTCGCCCTCTTCGTTGAGGAAATTCTCTATCACCGCCGCAAAGTTGGCTGATTCCCAATCTCCATGCAGTTTTCCACCTTCCTTCCCCTTTGGCTGTTAGTCGCCTGCGCCATCGCCAGCGTGTACGTCTGGCGGCGCTCCCTTGTGGATCGTCCGCCCGCCCGCAAGTGGCTGGCTCACAGTCTTCGCTTGCTCGGCGCGGTGTGTTTGATTCTCGCATTGTGCAGGCCGTATTGGCTTTCAAAAAGTGACCGCCTGCATGTTGTCTATCTGGTTGACGTCTCGGAGTCTGTCGATCCCGACGCGATCCGCGGCGCGGTGACGGAAATCGAAAAGGCATCATCCATGCTCCATAGTTCGGATCGTTCGTCGTTATTGGCGTTTGGCACCCGCTTGGCTACGGCGGACTCGAAAAGTCTTCGCAAGCTGGCCGATGAAGCAACGGCGGGTACGGCGGATGCCTCGGCGAGGGATTCGACGAAATTAGCTGAAGCTCTGTTAGGCTCGCGGCTCGCTTTCGATGCCGGGATGGCTCGCAGGCTGGTGGTTTTTTCCGATGGCTGTCCGACCACACCCGGCGTCCAGGCGGCGATCAAAACCCTCCATGAGGAAGGCGTGGATCTTCGTTTCCGGCCGATGGAAGGTCTGCGTCGGCCCGAAGCCGCGCTGGTCGCGTTAGAGCCGTTAGCCCGCGTCGCCTATCGCGGTGAAATCGTCCGAATGCGCCTGCGGATGCGGGCGAACGAAGCGATGAATGCCACCGCCCGGATTCTCCACGGAGGTGTGGCGGTGGCCTCGGCACCCTTGAAACTCGAAGCGGGCAAGGAAACCTCCGTCACGCTCGATGTGGAAATGACCGCAGCTGGCGAGAGCCGTTGGGAGGCCGAGCTACTTCCGGAGAAAGACTGGTTTCCGATCAATAACAAGGTCGCCACCACCATCACGGTCAAAGGTGAGCCGCGGCTGTTAGCACTTCATCGCGACGAGAAACAACTCCGCCCCTTGGCACGCGCCCTGAAAAAACAAGGGCTCGAACTCGAACTGCGCGGCGAACGCGGCTTGCCAGACACGATGGCGGAGCTGCTCGCCTTCGATGCCGTGATTCTAGCAGACGTGCCCGCCACCTCCATGAGCGTGCGCCAGATGGAACTACTGCGGCGTTACGTTTCCGACTTCGGCGGTGGGCTTGCAATGCTGGGTTCGGAAAATTCGTTCGGCCTCGGCGGCTATTTCCGCACTCCGGTCGAGGAGGCACTCCCGCTTACTTCGCGCTATGAAAAGGAAAAGCAGAAACCGAGTTTGGCGATGGTGTTAGTCATCGACAAGAGCGGCTCGATGGATGGCGAGCGGATCGCTCTCGCCCGTGCCTCCGCCAAAGCGGCAGCTGAATTGTTAGGCGCGCAGGACCAGATCGCGGTCGTCGGCTTCGACAGCGAGACTCGCGTCATTCTTAACATGACCAGCGCCGCAGATCGCGGGACGGTCATGAATGCCATCGACTCCCTACAAGCCGACGGCGGCACCGATGCTTATCCGGGCATGGTCAAGGGTCGTGAGCTGTTGCAAAACGCCGTGGCCAAGGTGAAGCACATGATTGTGCTATCAGACGGTGAGACGCCGGATAACGACTTCGCCGGCCTGACCCGCGACATGCGGGCGCAAGGGATGACGGTTTCCAGCGTCTGCCTCGGCGCGGGCGCGGCCAAGGGCGTGATGCAGTTGATTGCTCAGGAAGGCGGTGGACGCTATTACGAGACGGATGATCCAGCGAACATGCCGCAGATTTTCACCAAGGAAACGATGCAGGCATCTCGCTCCGCGATTAAGGAAGACCTCTACGCCACAGTTGTCACGGGTGATCATCCGATTCTATCAGGTTACGGGAAGGCTCAGCTTCCTTACGTCCTCGGCTATGTCATGACCCAGACCAAGCCAACCGCCAATCTGTTACTCGCAGCGGAAACCGGCGATCCCTTGTTAGCCATTTGCCACTACGGCCTCGGCACTGGCCTCTGCTGGACCTCCGATCTCACCGAGAAATGGGGCGGTGAATGGCTCGGCTGGGGAAATGGCGGCGCATTCTGGGCGCAGATCTTTCGGGGAATCGTCCGCAAGGAACAATCCACCGGTCTATCAGCCGCTGGCTCGGTGGATCGCGAACGCTGGATCGTGGACATCACACGCCGTGACGAACAGGACCGCCCCGTGGATCGTGTGAAATGGGATGCTAAGGCCATCGACGGAAACGGAGCGGATTTACCTGTTAGCATTCGTCAGACCGGCGTGGGTCGCTACGAGGCATCTGTTAATCTGATAGGCCGTGACCGCGTGAATCTCAGTCTGCGAGATACCGATCACTCGTTGATGAAAACACTCGGCTGGCAGCGCGACTATCCTGCGGAATATCGCCTCGACCGCGAGCCAGACGCCGCGCTCGCAGTTATGGCCCATTTCGATCCCGAAAAAGTAAGGGCCGATCTCCCATCTTCCGCCGTCTATCAGGACATCGCGCACTGGTTCGTCTATGCAGGATTCGCCTTCCTCATCAGCGGCATCGCCATGCGGAGAATCTAAATGTAGCGGGGATCACCTCCTTTTCTGAAGCATCTCGCTCAGATAGAGTACGGCGAAGGCGATCCCTGCGGAAATGGCGGAGAGCTTCCACACCGTATCGTCCTGGCCAAGCTGGACGTGCTGATAGATCGCCACCGATAGGGTGGTGGTTTTTCCGGGAATGTTCCCAGCAACCATGATGGTGGCTCCGAACTCACCGAGCGCGCGGGCGAACGCTAACAACATGCCCGCCAGGATTCCGCGCTTGGCGAGTGGCAGGGTGATGAAAAGGAAAACCCGCCATTCCGGGGAGCCCAGCGTGCGGGCCATTTGCTCCAGTTCCGGGTCCACCTCTTCGATCGCGGCGCGGGCATTGCGGACTAACAAGGGTAGCGACATTACGGATAGAGCCAGCACCACTGCCTTCCAGGTAAAAATGATGTCCGTTTGAAAAGTCTGGTCCAGCCAAGCGCCTAACGGCCCGCGCCTTCCGAACAAGCGCAGCAGAACCAGCCCCGTCAACACCGGTGGAAGTACGAGCGGCAGGGCAACGAGTGTTTCCACCAACGTTTTTCCCGGCCAGTTCTTCCGCGCCAGCAACCAGCCGAGCGCCACTCCGGGTGGCAGGATCAAGGTGGTACCGAGAAGTGCCATCGCGATGGAAAACGCGACGATCTGGGATTCTTCGGCAGTCATGATCCGAGCAAGGATGCCCGCTCAGTCGATCACAGAAAAGCCGAACTTCACGAATGTTTCATCTGCCTCCTTGCCCGCGAGATATATCAGAAATTTTCGCGCCGCTTCCGGGTTGCGCGGGTCTTTAAGTAAGGCGGCAGGGTAGGTGATTTTCGGCCCATCGGCAGCGGGGATTTCGAGGGCGACCTTCACTTTTTTTGAAATGGCTGCGTCTGTTTTGTAAACAATCCCGGCCTCTGCGTTGCCGGATTCCACCACAACCAGCGCTGCCCGCACATTATCCGCTGGGACGACCTTCGGCTCGAGAGCGGGCCAAAACCCGGCTTTTTCCAGGCAGGCTTTCGCATAAACTCCCGCAGGCACGGCCTTGGGATCGCCCAGCGACAAGTGCTTGATCGCGGGTGTGGTTAGATCCGCGATTTTCGCGATGGCCGGGCCGCCTTCCGGGACAATGACGACCAGCGAATTCCCTAGCAGATCTTTGCGGGTGTCCTGCGCGATGAGTCCGGCCTTATCTAACGCTTCCATCTTCGCCTCATCGGCAGAAAAGAACACGTCAGCGGGCGCACCTGCTTGGATCTGTTGGGCGAGGGTGTTGGAGGCGGCGAAGTTGAACCGCACCACATCACCGCTGGTTTTTTCATAACCGGCGGCGATGTCCTTGAGGGATTCCGTTAGACTGGCGGCGGCGAACACCATGATTTCCGCAGCGTGAAGTCCTCCTGTAGCGGGGAATGACAGTGCGATTGCGGAAATGCAGATGAACGCATTCATGGATTAGGTTAGAACGTCAGCGTGAGCTGGGTGTAGAACCAATCCGCATCGGTGGCAGCAGATCCGACGGAGTCCTTGATATAATCTCCGGTGAAAAAATGGCCGTAACCGATTTGATAATTTGCCCACTTGGTGACCGCGTAGCTGGCGTAGAGATCTAGCTCCGAACCTACGAACGCGCCGTATCCAGGATTGATCCCGTAGCCATTGCCACTGCGGGCGCTGCCGGATTCAGGATAAAATGAGTCATTTGTGTCTGCTAGAATGAAGACGAGGTAATCCGCAGACAGGGTGAGTCCCTTGGTCGGCTTCACGGAGAACTCGAGCTTGGGAATATGCATATTCCGTGCTCCGGCCAAATCCATCAGGCCGTAGGGTTTGTGTTGGGTACCGAAGAGATTCTCGAAGGTTTCCACCTTGCCGTCGGTGGGGTCGCTGTCTCCCGAACCGAACTCATAGCCGAGTCCGATCCTCGGTGTGCCAAAGGAGTTTTTCCAAGTGTAACCCGTATCCAGAAAGGCGGCGTAGGATTGCTGGTCGAGCCGGGAGTTCAGCGCCGTGTTATAGACGCTGCCGAACTGATAGGCGAGTTCCATGCTATAGTCCCAGCCGCAGAAATCCTCGGGATTGGATTTCCAGAGCGTGCCGAGGGTGTAAATGTCCCGTTGCGTGGATGGGGAACCGGGGATGCCTGTCGAGAGCGCGTTAGGTGCCTTGACCCCGTAATTTCTGGCGAGGAAATATGCCTGTGTCTCCTGCCAAGGCATCAGTTGTTTGGAAGCAGCGTAGATACCTGAAAAATAATCGTAGTCATTGCTGATGTTGAAATTCCCGTCATCCACGAGCACCACCCGACTGGTGAAAACGTCAACCCAGCCGAAGGAATTTTCCATCCGCAGCTTGATCGCATCAAACGAGCGTCCGGTATTGTTCCAGTCACCTTTGCCGACGAATCTTTGGTCGCCGTAAGACAACTCCTGTCGGCCAATCTGCGCCGTGAGAGGAAATTCCTTGGCATTTCCCAAGCTTAAATACGCCTGGTGAAGGTCGAAAACATCAACCGCCTTGAGATCTTCATGGGCCGAGGCGTCCCGTGCTTCCACAAAGGCGCTGAGCCATGGCGCCGCCTTGTATCCGACGTGGATTTTCTCTCGCAGATAGGTCGCTTCCCGGCTGTCTGCCAGACCCGAAATGAAATCGGTGTTCGGGGTAACTCCCGCATCCTCCTTGTTCTCGTAACGTGCGCGGAATTCCGCGCCGATGTCCCAAGCCTGGCTCTCTGGCAGTTGTTGGTGAAGCCAACTGTCGAAGAGCGGGACGTCCTTTTCGGCCGCTTGACCGATGACCGGAACGAGAGCGACTGCCATTGTCAGTTGGGTGACGAGGCCGCGGACCGGAGGACGATTCGATGAGAATGCTAGGTTCATGTGGACGTGGTTTTGGTTCGGGCGGATCTGTGGAATAGGGTCCGCTACAGCGACCATGAAACACGAATCGTGCCACCTGCAAGCCTATTGAAACAATTTGCAATGCACTCCATTATCCCGATGAGATGTCTTCTTCATGGGGAAAAATTGATGCGGCGGCTGTAGTTGTCTGACGGCAGTAATCCAAGAATTGAAGGAATGTGTCAGCTCGGCAATGAATCGTGAAAGAACCGCCTTCCCAGAATTTCCTTTCGCTTCACATTGGGCTCGCGGACGCTAGAGCACGTCACGGACATGAACATCGGGAAAAAGTCACTTACCTTCATTGCTCTGGCAGTTGCCGCCTTTGCCACGGCTTTTTTGCTGATTCCCGATTTTTTCAACACGCCGCATCCTGTGGAAAAGCCAGCGGCTTTGGTTGGCCCCATTCTCGTTTCCGAGGCCGAGATCCATGCGAAATATTCCGGTTCGGAAACCTGCCGCGAGTGCCACCAAGCGGCGGTTGAAAAATGGCTGCATTCCCACCATGGCCTCGCCGAGCGAGCAGTCGGTAAGGATAAGGACTACCCATTTTTTTCACCGAAACAAACTTTCGGCCACAGCCAGGAGACGTCCGAAGCTTTCGTTGATGCCGATGGTCTTGCGAAAATCCTCACGCTTGGACTCGATAAAAAGCAGCATTCTTTTCCAGTCGTTAGAGTCATTGGCCACGATCCCCTGCGTCAGTTCCTCATCGCTGCTCCCGGCGGGCGGATGCAGGCCTGCGATGCGGCATTGGACCCCACCAAAAACGAATGGTTCGGTGTTTTTGGGGACGACGAACGCGTCCCCGGCGATTGGGGGCACTGGACCGGCCAGGGCATGAACTGGAACTCGATGTGCGCCGCCTGCCACAACACCCGTGTTAGAAAAAACTACGAGCCGCGGGCCAACAGCTATCACACCACCATGGCCGAAATGACCGTGAGCTGTGAAGCTTGCCACGGCCCGATGAAGGATCACGTCGTATGGCAGAAAAAGCCGCTGTTAGGCGCGAAGAAGGATCCTACCCTTCATCCCTTCAGCCGCGACCAAGTCACTGAGACCTGCGCCGCCTGTCACGCCCGTCGTGGAGAACTTACTGGCGATCTCATCCCCGGCGAAAAATTCGACGACCACTTCAGCCTGACCGTCGCCGACGAAACGAACACCTTTTATCCAGACGGTCAGATTCATAGCGAAAATTACGAGTATTCCTCCTTCCTCTCTAGCAAAATGCACCACGCGGGAGTCCGATGCGCCGATTGTCATGATCCGCACTCTAACGAACTCCTAACTCCCGGAAACCAACTTTGCATGAATTGCCATGCGGGAACTCGCAAGGATTTCCCCTCCGCGCCTGTGATCAATCCCGTTACCCACAGCCATCATGGTTCTGATAGCACCGGCAACCAATGCGTTTCCTGCCACATGCCGGTCACCACCTACATGCAACGTGACCCGCGTCACGATCACGGCTTCACCATTCCCGATCCGCGTCTAACGAAGGAGGAAACCGTGCCAAACGCCTGCAACCGCTGCCATAGCGACAAGGATGCCGACTGGGCCATTTCCGCCATGAAGCAATTCTACGGGGAAAAACCCGACCGCTCCACCCGCACCCGCGCCCTGCTCGTCGCCCAAGCCCGGCGGGGGGAGCACGCCGCCCGCGATGGCCTCGTTAGACTGTTAGCCAGCGAACCCATCCCTGCCTGGCAGGCCACCGCCTGCCGTCTCCTTGCCCATTGGGGGTTAGAACCACCCGTCATCCAAGCCATGCTGGGCCAAATTACCAATACCAGCCCACTTGTCCGGGAAGCCGCCGCCCGCACACTCGAAATCCCTGCCCGTGAAAAAAACAACCCTGTTCGCGACGCGCTCCAACCTCTGCTGGATGATTCTTCGCGCTCGGTGCGCATCGCCGCCGCGTGGGCGCTGTGCGACACCCTCGACCTCGAAACTCGCGCCGGTCGGGAGCTTGTTCACATGCTTGATCTTAATGCTGACCAACCGACTGGACGAATGCAGCTCGGCCAATTCGCATCGCTCCGCGGGGACCAAGCCTCCGCCATCCGCCAGATGCGGAAAGCCATCGAGTGGGATCCTAATTCCGCACCTTTTCATCACGACCTCGCCATCCTTCTGAACACCACTGGCGATTCTAACGGATCTATCCAAGAATTCCGGCGAGCCATTCGACTCGATCCTGGCAGTCCTGAATATTATTTCACCCTCGCTCTCTCGCTCAATGAGTCAGGCGACCTTCCGGGGACAATCACTGCCTTGGAAGAAACCGTCCGGTTAGACTCTCATTTTGCCCGAGCGTGGTATAATCTTGGACTCGCCCGCAGCTCCATGAACCAACTCCGCGAAGCAATCGACGCCCTCCGCCATGGTGAAGTCGCCGATCCCGCTGACGCTGCTATTCCCTACGCCCGCGCTACCGTTCATGCGAGGCTAGGTCAGAAAAACGAAGCCCTCGCTGCCGCTAGCCGTGCGCTTCAACTTCGCCCGGATTTTCTTGAAGCCAATCAACTGCTCCAAGGACTTTCCCGATAGAACCGCGCCTTGACGCGACGAACGATTCCTTGCATCTTAATCGCGTGAAAAAGCATTTGAATTGGCTCAAGCGCATTCTTGACCCGGACGGTCCAGACATTCCTGCTGAGGAAAATGCGGGCGTGCTACTGCGCATGGCTGAGGCCGGCGACAAGCTAACCGCCCCGCACGATCTCGACTTCCATCATCTGTTCGCAAGGGCGGAGGACGCCGTCGCTTTTCTGGAATCTGTGCGCGCGCAGGGTTATTCCAAGGCGGATCACGATTTCTGCCAAGAGGAGAACGCCTGGCTGACAGCGGTACACGTTCGGATGGTGCCGGTGCTTGATGAGATTTCGGCGATCGAACTGAGCTTGGACGCAATAGCCGCCCGGTTCGATGGGAGAGCGGATGGGTGGGGTTGTATGGAGATCGTTGAACGGGCCAGCCCTGCGGAATGAATTTGGCGGTCAGGGCGGAGGCGGACAAATTCCGCAGTCCATTCAATCTTCCTCAAACTTGCGGGCGATCAGGTCGGCGATCGCTTCGAGCGCGGCATCGGCATCCGGGCCGTCCACGCTGACGGAGATGACCGAGCCATGGCCTGCGGCTAACATCATGAGACCCATGATGCTTTTTCCGTCCACTTCCTCGCCGTCCTTTTCCACAAAGATGTCCGCCTGAAAGCGATTGGCCGTTTTGACGAACTGCGCGGCGGGGCGGGCGTGAATGCCGAGCTTGTTGAGGATGGTGAAGTCTTTTTTGGCCATGGTAGCGGCTTGCGCCGGGCGAAATGTAGAAAGTCAAACGGATGGCACCAAGGTAAAAGTTCTGGAAGAATTTCCGGCGGAGCTGCGGAAAAAACAAAGAGCCGGACCGTTTTCACGGGCCGGCTCTTCGGGAAAAAGAATTTTGCTATCAGTTAGGGCAGCAGGCAGATCGCGCGGGATTGTTTGATCGCATTGTTGATCTTGCGATGCAACTTGGCGGAAACGCCGGTGACGCGGCGAGGGAGAATTTTCCCGGTTTCAGTGGTGAACTTGGTGAGAAGCTCGGGATTGGTCGCGACGACTTGATCGGCAGGAATGTCGTGCCGACGGCGCGTCATCTTGCGGTTCGCCTTGCGGAAATTGATACGGCGCTGGATTGTTTTTGGCTCGGACATGGGAATGGGTGGCGCGTGTTAGCGGAGTTCGCGGTGAAGGGTGCGGCGCTTGAGGAAGTGATTGAATTTCACTTTCTCCAGACGACCTGGCGTGCGGAGGCTCTTCTTGTTACGCGTGGTGACGTAACGGGAAGTCGGCTTGCCCTCAGCTTTCGCTTCGGTGCATTCTAGAATAATAATCTCGCGTGGCATGACTTTGGGGGCGGGAGGATGCTTTAATCGTCGTCTTCGTCAAGAGAAACTGTTTCGGTTTCTTCATCATCGACATATTTTCCGCCGCTGAAGCCGACTTCATTGGACGGACGGAAGCGGCGGTTGCCGTATTCCTTCTCCCACTGGGCTTGGCATTCGACCGTTAGACGGGCGAATGGAATGGCTTCGAGACGGGCCTGTGGAATTTTCCGGGCGGACATTTCGCAAATGCCGTAGGAGCCGGATTGAATGCGGCGGAGGGCTTGCTCGATTTCATAGAGTGCGTCCTGTTCTTTCGCGAGGACGGAAAGAGCGAAGTCGCGGTCGTAGGCATCGCTGCCTGCGTCGCCTTGATGCTGGCCGCTGCCCGATGCTTCGGAACCCTCGGGTGCATTGCGGATGGTGTCGCGGGCCATCCCGGAAACCGCATCGACGAGGTCGTCGCGGAGATCGAGGAGGCGCTGGCGTTGCTTCTGGACGAAGGCAGGACTGTGGGTGCCATTGCTGCCGGGAGCCACGGGATCGCCCGAGGGGCTCGGGGCTGCCTTGGGTGGAACAAAGGGCGGTTTGATGGGTGCGGGAGGGGCGGGAAAGTCAACCACCGAGGAGCGGGGTTTGACAGCGGGGATTTTTTTCGCTGGTGGGGTCGTCTTTTGTGGGACTTCGGCCTTGACTGGCGCGGCTATGACGGGCTTTTGCGGCGCCTCGGCTTTGACCGGAGCAATTGCAACGGGCTTCTTCGCGGGCGCTTTTTCAACGGGCTTCACCGGTGGGGAAGCCTTCTTCACCGGCTTCTCGACGATGGCCTTCTTGAGCGGCGGTGCCTTTTTCGCGGGAGCGGGTTTCTTCGCGGGAGCAGGTTTTTTCGCGGGCGCGGTTTTTTTCGCAGAGACCGGCTTTTTCGCGGGCGTTGCTTTAACCGGGGTCGGCTTTTTCCCGGCTTTTGCGGCAGGTTTTTTCGCCGCCGGGGCAGGCTTCGAGGGTTTCACGACGGGCTTGGCGGCCCCCTTGGCGGGAGCGGGTTTTGTGGTGTTTTTCTTCGCGGCCATGGCGCAGAGATGAGGATACGGGTGATGAAAACTTTCCCTGCACGACCCCGGATGAATTCCCGGGAGCGTGACGAGCGCGGTGGGTTAGCCCGTGAACCTAGGTCCATCAAGCGGAAAGTTAACGGTTTGGAAAATAAGTGATTCGAAGGTTTTCCGCAGGAGGCTTGAAATGCCCTCGCGGATCAATAGAGTGCGGCCCCGCCATGCAGCTCAGCGCCATTGTCGAAGCACTTCTCATCGCCTCTCAAAATCCTCTCACCACGGAGGAAATTGCGAGACTGGTTCGTGCCCGCGTCGCGGAAGCAGACGATCTGAGAGTCCGAGAAACGGAGGAGGGGAAGGAAGCTCCCGTTCTCCCAGATTGGCTGATGGCGCTGGCGGCTACGTCGTCGGTGCAAGTTGCGGAGGCCATCGGAGAACTGAATCGGACCTATCAGGATAGTAGTCGCGCGTTCACCCTCATCGAGCGTCCGAAGGGCTGGAAGCTTTACACGCGCATCGAATACGGCGATTTCGTCCGCCAGCTTTTCCCTGGACGCAAGCCCGAGCGGATGAGCGGCCCGGCGATGGAAACGCTGGCCATCATCGCTTACCGGCAGCCGATCACCAAGGCCGCCATCGAGGCCGTGCGTGGTGTGGCCTGCGACGGGATGATTCAAAAACTGCTCGACCGCGATCTGATCCGCATCGGTGGCCGGGCGGAACTTCCGGGACGCCCGCTGCTTTATGAAACGACCGATCTTTTCTTCGAGCACTTCGGCATCCGCTCCATTGATGACCTGCCGAACGCCACGGAACTCCGCAAAGTGAAACTGCCAGAAGCCAAGGACAACGCGGCTCCCGTCGGTGATCCCGAGCTACAACTCGCCTTGGGCACGACCGGGATTCCCGCAGCGGCTGCGGCGGATGAATCCTCAGACGAATCCTAACATCCATCCCGTTTTCCGTGAATCTCGACGACATCCGCAGCCAAATCGACAGCATCGATCACGACCTGTTGGACCTGCTTTCCCGCCGTGCGGAACTTGTCCATGAGGTGGGCTTGGTGAAAAAGCGCGACGGCCTGCAAATTTACGCGCCTGAGCGTGAGGAAGCGCTGCTGCGGCGCCTCATTGAAATGAACCAAGGCCGCTTGCCGGAAAAGTCGATCCGGGCGATCTATCGAGAAATCATGTCCGCAGCTCTCGCGCTGGAGGACGATCTAACCATCGCCTATCTGGGCCCGGAAGGAACCTGGACGCATCAGGCGGCGATCAAGAAATTTGGCCACTCGGTGAACTATTCCGCACAGCCGAATTTTTCCGATGTCTTCGACCAAGTCGCCCGGCGGACCGCGAGCTACGGGGTCGTGCCGATCGAAAACTCCACGGAAGGTGCCGTCTCCCATACGCTCGATTTATTCGTGGACTCTCCGCTGCATATCTGCGCGCAAATTTTACTCCGCATCGAAAACGGTCTGATGGCCTCAATTCCGCGCGAGCAAATCAGGACGCTCTACTCGCATCCGCAGGTTTTCGGGCAATGCCGGGCTTGGATTCTGAGAAATTTTCCGGCAGCGGACCTCGTCGAAGTTTCCTCCACCACCAAGGCCGCGCAGATTGCCCGCGATCAAGCGGCTCAGGGAGCAGCGGCCCTCGGTGGCCCGCTCGCAGCGGAAATGTATGGGCTGACCTTGCTGGAGGAATCCATCCAAGACCGCGCCACTAACACCACCCGTTTCCTCGTCATCGGCGAAAAACCCTGCCCGCCGACCGGTAACGACCGGACTTCCATCCTTTTTGCCATCCACGACCGGCCTGGCTCGTTGGTGAAAGCACTTCAAGCCTTCGACCAATTTCACATCAACCTGTCGAAAATCGAGTCCCGCCCGTCCAAGCGCAAGGACTGGGAGTATATTTTCTACGTCGATCTCGCCGGCCACTGCGAGGACGTGAAAGTTTCAGAGGCCCTCGCAGAACTCGGCAACCATTGCTCGCTCGTCAAACTGCTCGGCTCTTATCCAGATGCGGGTGAATGAACGGGCGAAAAATCGCTGCAATGGAAGCTGGCATAATTCATGCAGAGCGGATTAAAACTTCCTCGCATGAACGGAACAGCGGAATTGATCATCGACGGCAAGCATCTCGAGCTGCCCACCATTGTAGGAACTGAGAACGAGGTTGGCATCGACATCAGCTCGCTCCGCGCCAAGACCGGCTGCATCACGCTCGATCCCGGATACGGAAATACCGGTGCCTGCAAAAGCGCCATCACCTTCATCGACGGAGAGAAAGGCATCCTCCAATACCGCGGCTACGACATCGCCGAGCTCGCGAAAAAAAGCACCTTCATCGAGACCGCTTACCTTCTCATCTACGGCGAGTTGCCCACTGCTCCAGAACTTGCTGGCTTTTCCGCCCTGCTGACTGAAAATCAGATGCTCCATCAGGACATGCAGCATCACTTCGGCGCGTTTCCCCCGAAGGCCCATCCGATGTCGATCCTTTCGGCGATGATCCACGCGTCGTCCGCCTATCCGAGCATGAAGACCCGCTATAAGACGCTGAAAGAAGCGTTTCCGATTCATGCGGCGCGGCTCATTTCCCAGACGCGCACCATCGCCACTTGTTCCTATCGGAAAGCCGCCGGACTGCCACCCAGCTATCCTAGGACAAACCTGAAATACACCGAGAATTTTCTCCACATGATGTTTTCGCTGCCGGGCGAAGACTACGAAATGAACCCGGAAGTCGTTAGAGCGCTGGATCTCATTTTCCTCCTCCATGCCGATCACGAGCAAAATTGCTCCACTTCCACCGTCCGCATGGTCGCCTCCAGCCAAGCCAATGTTTTCGCCTCTGCCTCCGCCGGTGTCTGCGCGCTCTGGGGTCCGCTCCACGGCGGCGCGAACCAAGCGGTCCTCGAAATGTTAGAGGTGATTCACAAGGATGGCGATGACGGCAGCAAATTTCTCGACCAGGTGAAAAACAAGGTAGGCAACCGCCGCCTGATGGGCTTCGGCCATCGGGTTTACAAGAGCTTTGATCCGCGTGCTGTCATCATCAAGGAACAGTGCGACAAAGTTCTTAGCCAGCTTCACGTTTCCGATCCCCTGCTCGACATCGCCAAGAAGTTAGAAGAAGTCGCCCTAAACGATGAATACTTCGTCTCCCGCAAACTCTATCCGAATGTCGATTTTTACAGCGGCATCATCATGCGTGCCATCGGCATCCCGATGAATATGTTCACCGTCCTGTTTGCGATTGGCCGGATGCCCGGCTGGGTCGCAAATTATAAGGAAGTCATGGACGATCCCGACAGCCGGATCAACCGCCCCCGCCAGATCTACACCGGGGAAACCCTGCGGAGCTACAAGTCGATGAGTGAACGCGTCTAAGTTTTAGGAATGAGGCAACGATTCAAGAGGTTGTTGGATGCATTCTTGGAGGGGAGCACACGCGCCTCGCGTGTTGTCATTGGCTCCCCCGCCAATGACATGAGTAGCACGAGAATCGACGCTATTTTCGGCGAGGGCACCTAAAACTATTGGCTCCCCAAAGAATTCAGAGTCATACCTGCGAAACCCCCTAGTTTTCGGATTTCTTAACCGCAGATGAACAGGATAAACGCAGATGAAGAGGATAGAGTATGATCCAAAGGGAATGGAATTATGGAATGAATTTAGAAAATTAAACTCCCTCCAATTTTTTCAGTTAAATCAGTAGTTAAGTTGGTCGGTGACATCTTCGTCATTTTTCTTTTTAGCCTCGAACCCCGCGCAGGACTTGGATGTGGAAATCGGAGTAAGTCACGCCGTTCAATGGTGAATCCGGGCATCTATCGTGTGAAATACTGCTCATTGAAAATCAGCGCATTACAACTGACTTAGTCGGGAGGAAGAACCGTCACGAAATAAGCGGGAAGGTATAACTACCGCCGCAGTCTGAACCCCATCGCGAACCGCACTAGTACTATGGGTAGGGCTGTCAGCAAAAGGGCCGCCGCAGCCGTTTTCAAACCCGGATAAACCCGCGCAGAATTCCGGTCCAAAGCCGCCAATGATTCAGCTACGACCTGTTCCTTGGGCACGTAGAATAATTTATTTGAAGGCATCCCCGGCGAGTCCGGCGAGCGCCGCGAAACACTTCCGAACTCGGTTCTAACCGGCCCCGGACAGACCGCCAACACCGGAATGTGATGCTCGCGCAGCTCAAGCCGGAGCGCCTCGGAAAAGCTCGTCACGTAGGCCTTCGTCGCCGCATACACCGCGAAATCCGGCATCGGAATCACGCTGGCCAGCGAGCTGACGTTCACCACCGCGCCGCCACCGCGCCTGATCATTTCCGGGACTAGAGCGTGCGTGAGATGGGTCAGCGCCTCAATGTTGACGCGCAACATGGCCTGGACTTTCTCCCAATCGGCCGAGGCAAATTCCCCGTAATCGCCGAGGCCCGCGTTGTTAACTAATAGGTCTGGCTGGAATCCCTTGGCACCGAGAGTTTTCACCAATCCATCACGCTCGGCAGGGGAATTCAAATCAACCGCGAAAACCGCGACTGCGACCCGAGGAAACCTTGCGCGGATCCGGTCCGCAAGTTGTTGCAGCAAGGATTCGCGACGCGCCACGAGAATGAGTTTAGAAACCCGTGGCGCGATTTGAAGGGCGAACTCCTCGCCAAGGCCGGAGGAAGCACCGGTGACGAGGGCACAAGAATACAAATTGGTTTCAGGCATGGCGTTGTGTTACACCATGCCGCCGGATTACGCCATCTGAGTTTCGCCGTTCGTGCCTTGGGTCACGAGAACGATGCGGAGTGGGAGACGCACCAGCATTTCACCGTCGCAACCAATATCGATGGAATAGATGCCGTCCTCTTCGAAGCGCAGACCTTGAAGATTCATCACGATGTTGCGTGTGAGGAAGGGAACATTTTTCGGAAGCTGCACCTCGAACTCGGGCTCGATCGGCATGTTGTTAGGATCGAGCGAATCGCCGTCCTCGTTGATGATGTTGATGGAGAGTTTATGGCGACCGGCGTCTTCGGGAGTGAAGCAAAAACGCATGGCAAGGGCGCACGCAGGGTGAACGACCGGTACGGCGCGAGCCGCAAGGGTGTCGAAGGTTCCAGAGATGACGAGCTTGCCATTGTAGTCGGCAGCAAAGTCACAAAGAGTGGCAATTTGGATGTCCATGATGGGATGGTTTGGATGGATTTGAAATCTGGTTCCGCGCTTTTTCGCGAAACAGAAGTTCCTGTTTGAAGGGATCGTGGCGAAGCGTAAAGCGCAAAGAGTGGGCAGGATTTTACGAACGATTCTTAAAACCGAAGTCGATTTGCCAATCACTCCTTGATCCCCTGTTCTACCCTTTTTTACAAATATTTCCGAACGCCTTGAAAACACGGTCAGAACGATACGAAGAAGTGGGATTTTCCCAAGTTATTCACACCGCTTTTCCTAAATTGTTTTCGTTTACCAGTATCAGCCTTTTCGGATAAGGAAATATATTCGACAGTTCGAATGTGACGAACCGATTGTGCGTAACTTGGCAACAAGTAGGAGTAAGTTCTGCATAAACGCGTAATTCGTTGATTTATAACGATTCAAAAATCAAACATCCGTTTGAAGCTCCCTCAACATTGGGAATAATGTTCTAACACTTCGTCACAGTAATCCGAGTGTGGTAATCGCTCCAGATTGGCGTGGTTTTCGGGGATGATCGCCCGATCAACGGTATCTGACATTTTCCCCAAGTTATTCACATTGCCGATTCATGAGCGATTTTTTGAGGTATTTCGTCGCGAATTTGGCGGAGCAATTGCTTTTGACCATCACGCTCCGATGCCCTAAGCGCTCGGTCGCACTTCTCTACCGCTACACTCATGTCCGAGGTTCCCACCATCATTTATACCAAGACCGACGAAGCCCCCGCTCTCGCGACTTACTCGTTTTTGCCGATCATCCAGGCATTCACTAAACACTCCGGCATCACGGTGGAAACCCGCGACATTTCTCTTGCCGGCCGAATTATATCGCTGTTTGGGGATTTTTTGGCTGAGGACCAAAAAATCGGCGATGCCCTTTCCGAACTCGGCGCATGGACGCTCAAGCCCGAGGCAAACATCATCAAGCTGCCTAACATATCTGCCTCCGTGCCTCAGCTCAAAGCGGCCATCGCCGAGCTGCAATCGAAAGGTTATGCCCTCCCGGACCTCCCGGAAAATGCCACCACCGACACCGAGAAGGAGATCAAATCCCGTTACGCCAAAGTCATGGGCAGCGCTGTGAATCCTATCCTCCGCGAAGGAAATTCCGACCGCCGGGCTCCTAAAGCCGTCAAGGATTACGCAAAAAAACATCCCCACGCGATGGGCGCATGGTCCACCCATTCAAAAACCTCCGTAGCCTCCATGGATGGACAAGGCGACTTTTTTTCCAATGAAAGATCCGTCTGCATCCCGACCGCTACGGATGTGAAAATCGAGTTTATGAGCGCTGACGGCACCACCAAGGTTCTCAAGGAATCAACCCCGCTCAAGGCGGGTGAAATCCTTGATGCTACCTTCATGAGCAAGGCCGCCCTCGTCGATTTCCTCGGGAAGCAATTCGCCAAGGCCAAGGCCGATCAGGTTCTCCTTTCTCTTCACCTGAAGGCCACCATGATGAAGGTGAGTGACCCCATTATTTTCGGTCATGCAGTAGAGGTTTTTTTCAAGGATCTCATCGCCAAGCATGCAGCCACCCTCAGAGAACTCGGCGTCGATTTCAAAAATGGCTTCGGTGATCTCGTTGCGAAAATCGAAAAGCTGCCTGCCGATAAAAAAGCCGAGATCGAAGCCGACATTCAGATGGCCTATCAGAATGGCCCCGCCCTTTCCATGGTAAATTCCGACAAAGGAATTACCAACCTTCACGTCCCGAGCGATGTCATCGTCGATGCCTCCATGCCCGCCATGATCCGCGCGGGCGGAAAAGTATGGGACGCCCACGGAAAAACCGGCGACACTCTCGCCGTTATCCCGGATTCCAGCTACGCCGGAATCTATCAAGCCACCATCGACTTCTGCAAAAAGAACGGCGCGCTCGACCCTGTGACCATGGGTTCCGTGCCTAACGTCGGACTCATGGCCCAGGCGGCTGAAGAATACGGCTCGCATAACAAAACCTTCGAAATCCCAGCTCATGGCACCGTCAAAGTTACCGACTCTTCCGGAAAAGTTTTGATAGAGCACGAGGTCGAAGCTGGGGACATCTGGCGTGCCTGCCAAACGAAAGATGCCCCCATCCAAGATTGGGTGAAACTCGCTGTGAAACGTGCGCGCGCTTCCGGCGATCCGGCTGTTTTCTGGCTCGATAAAAATCGAGCCCACGACGCCCAGATCATTGCCAAGGTCGAAATCTATCTGAAAGACCACGACACCGCGGGTCTCGATCTCCGCATTCTTCCGCCCGCCGAAGCCTGTACCTTTTCGTTAGAGCGCATTGTCAAAGGCCTCGACACCATCTCCGTCACCGGCAACGTCCTGCGCGACTACAACACCGACCTATTTCCCATCCTCGAAGTCGGCACCTCCGCCAAGATGCTCTCCATCGTCCCCCTGATGAATGGGGGTGGCCTCTTTGAAACCGGCGCCGGCGGCTCCGCCCCGAAACACGTCGAGCAATTCACCGAGGAAAACTACCTGCGCTGGGACTCACTTGGCGAGTTTTTCGCGCTAGCCCCGTCGTTCGAGCAGATCAGTGAGGTTTTTAATCTCCCAAAAGCCAAGGTCCTCGCGGACACCCTTGATGCCGCCACCGGCACCTTTCTCGACAACGACCGTTCTCCCGGTCGCAAACTTGGGACCCTCGACAATCGTGGCTCCCATTTCTATCTGGCACTTTATTGGGCTCAGGCCCTCGCCGCCCAAAACGACGACGCAGACCTCAAAGCCATCTTCACCCCTGTTGCCGAAAATCTTATTGAGAACGAGTCGAGAATCGCCGATGAATTGTTAGATGTCCAAGGTTTCCCCGTCGATATCGGTGGCTACTACCTCCCGGATGAAGCGAAAGCCAACGCCGCCCTCCGGCCCAGCGGAACGTTCAACGCGATTCTTGCCGCGATCTAAACTGATTTACGAAAGGTCTAGGGCGAAGCCTGACGAAGGATTCTGCAATGACGAGACCGGATACAAATGGAGCTTCGTTATGGCAATGGGCGATATCTTGAATCTCCCGCTTGCCAGCGCGGCGCATCCATTTACCCTTGGCCAAGAATCTCACATGAAAATCTGGCTCGATGGAAAATTGGTGGACGAATCTGAAGCGAAGGTGTCGGTCTTTGACCATGGCCTGCTCTACGGGGACGGTGTTTTTGAAGGCATCCGCTTCTATAACGGACGCGTTTTCCGGTTGGAAGAACACATCCGCCGACTCTTCGATTCCGCCAAGGCAATCTTGCTGAATATTCCCTGGACGCAGGAGGAAGTTTGCAAATTCACCTGCGAGGCGGTTGCCGCAAATTGTCTAACCGATGGTTACATTCGCCTCGTCATCACCCGTGGCGCGGGCGAACTCGGGCTGAACCCATACCTCTGTCCCGTGCCGTCGATGTTCATCATCGCGTCCACGATCAAGCTCTATCCGGATGAGACCTATCAGAATGGCCTTTCGATCATCACTTGCGCCACCCGCCGCCCGGCACCCGGCGCGATGATGCCGCAGGTGAAATCGCTGAACTACCTGAACAACATCATGGCCAAGGTGGAGGCAATTCAGGCGAATGCGCTGGAGGCTGTCATGCTCAACGAGCAGGGCTACGTTGCCGAATGCACGGGAGATAACCTGTTCCTTATGAAAAACGGCACGCTCCTCACGCCTTTCATCAGCGACGGCGCGCTCGACGGGATCACCCGCGCCGTGATTCTTGAGCTAGCGCAAACGTTAAACGTGCCTTTTCAGGAGCGCTCCTTGACACGGTATGATATATTTACTGCGGATGAGTGTTTCCTTACCGGCACTGCCGCTGAGGTGATTCCCGTCGTCGCTCTGGATCGGCGTGTGATCGGCACCGGCAAGCCTGGACCGTTCACCGCCCGTTTCCTTGAAGCTTTTCACCAACTCGCGATGAGCACTGGCACTCCATTTGCTTCAGCGTGACAATCATCCCAAGATCATGAAATGTGATTTCTGCGAGAAAAAAGCCACTGTGTTTCTGACGCAACTCGTCGAAGGGCAGATGAAAAAAGTGTGCCTTTGCGATAGTTGCGCGAAGGAGCGCGGAGTCACCGATCCTACGGGATTTTCGCTGGCGGATCTTTTGTTAGGCGGCCTTCCGGGCGGCCCCGGTACAGCCACTCTTGGGCCGTCGTCGCCCTCGCCGGGTAACGGCAGGAAATGTGTTACCTGCGGGTTCACGCTGGATGATTTGCGCCGGGTCAGGCGCTTCGGCTGCAGCGATTGTTATGCGACTTTCAGCGAGGAAGTCGGCCAGATGGTGCGGGGAATGCACAAGGGAACCTCGCACATTGGCAAGGTGCCCGAAGGCCTGATGGCCCTCCAATTCCGCCACCAACGGATCGAGGAACTCCGCTCCCGGCTTGATCAAGCAATCGCCTCTGAGAGCTATGAGGAGGCCGCAGGCATCCGTGATGAAATCCGCAACCTCGACGAAGTCCGCCGCTGAAAAATTTCAAATCTAAAAATCCGATGATGCGTTTTTCCACCCTCGTCAAACACCCCGCCGATTGGATGACCGGCGGGCAAGGGGAGCATGGTGCCGTCCTCACCTCCCGCATCCGACTTGCTAGAAACTTACGGCGCCATCCATTTCCCGGTTGGGCGAAGCGGGATCAACGCGCCGCAGCCCTCGATCTGATGCGACCGGCGGTGGAAGCCCTGCCTGCGATGAAAGGCGCATTTTCCCATGAGCTCGGCGATCTAACATCGGTGCAGAAGCAGGTGCTTGTCGAACGCCACCTCATTTCCCGCGAACACGCTGCCCGTGGCGATGGCTCGGCGGCAGTCATCGAGCGTCGCCAAACTTTTAGCCTCATGCTTAATGAAGAGGACCATCTCCGAATGCAGGCGATCCGTCCTGGGCTCCAACTCACTGCGGCATTCGGAGCCCTGTCCGAACTGGATACGGAACTTGAGGAATCGCTCGAATTCGCCTTCGATCCCACACTCGGCTATCTAACGACTTGTCCGACCAATCTGGGCACCGGCCTGCGTGCCTCCGCCATGCTTCATTTGCCCGGCCTCGTCCTTGGCGACCAGATCGGCCAGGTTCTCCAAGCGGTCAATAAAATCGGCCTCGCCGTGCGCGGGCTTTACGGGGAAGGCACTGAGTCGCTAGGCAATCTGTATCAAATTTCCAACCAGAGCACGCTCGGCGAAAGCGAGGAAACGATCATCCGTCGCTTGGAGCGGGTGATTTCCCAAGTCGCCAACCACGAACAGAACGCACGCGAAAAGCTGCTCGAAGACGACCCGGAAATGGTCTCCGACAAAATTGGCCGGGCCTACGGAGTCCTCCGCCACGCCCATATCATCGACTCGAAGGAAGCCCTGAATCATCTTTCGCTGCTGCGATTAGGCGGCACGCTAGGATTTTTTCCACCGGAAACCGTGATGGTTTGCGACACCTTACTCATGGACATCCAACCGGCACATTTACAGTTACACTCGGGCCGTAAGCTTTCCCCCGAGGAGCGCGACTCGATTCGTGCGGAAATCGTGCGCTCGCGTTTGCTTTCCCTCGAATCCCCTGATAATCGTATCTCATCAAACGACGAAAAGAACCTTCCCGACCCTCATAACCCAGGCGACGCATGAACAACTTCACTCCACGCGCACAACAAGTCCTCGCTCTCGCCCGCAAAGAAGCGGACCGATTCAATCACTCCTATGTCGGCACCGAGCACCTGCTCCTTGGCCTCATCAAGCTGGGCCAAGGGGTTGCTGTCAACGTCCTCGAACGCATGGGCCTCGAACTCGAAGCCGTTCGGATGGAAGTGGAAAAAGAAGTGGGTTCGGGTCCGCCACAAAAGGCCGCCGGAAACATTCCTTACACTCCGCGGGTCAAGAAAGTCCTTGCGCTGGCTAATAAAGAAGCCAAGGCGCTCAACCATTCGTACGTCGGCACGGAGCATCTTCTCCTCGGCCTCCTCCGCGAAGGGGAAGGCGTCGCCGCCCGTGTCCTCAAGCGCCTCGACGTGGACATCCAACGTACCCGCAACGAAATCCTCGCGGAAATTGACCCGAATTTCTCGCCCGACGACCAAGAAGATGACGACGACGATGAAGCCGAAGAAAGCGATAGTCCTTTCGAGGATGAAAGCCCGCCTCAAGCCGCAGCCACGGAGGGCGATGCCAAATCCAAAACGCCCGCACTCAAGGCCTTTGGTCGCGACCTTACCAAGGTTGCCCGCGATGGTGGGCTTGATCCCGTGATCGGCCGCGAAAGCGAAATTGAGCGCGTGATTCAAATCCTCTGCCGCCGGACAAAAAACAATCCTGTCCTCATCGGCGAGGCTGGTGTCGGTAAGACCGCCATCGTCGAAGGGCTTGCTCAGGAAATTGCCACTGGCAATGTTCCCGAAATTCTCCGCGACAAGAAAGTCATCACTCTTGACCTCGCGCTGATGGTCGCTGGCACGAAATACCGTGGTCAATTTGAGGAGCGCATCAAGGCGGTCATGGACGAGATCCGCAAGGTGAAGAATGTCATTCTTTTCATCGACGAGCTGCACACCATCGTCGGAGCAGGTTCCGCCGAGGGTGCGATGGACGCATCTAACATTATCAAACCCGCTCTGAGCCGCGCCGAGTTGCAATGCGTCGGCGCCACTACGCTTAACGAGTATCGCAAATACATCGAGAAGGACTCCGCGCTGGAACGCCGTTTCCAACAGGTCAAAGTCGAGGAACCTTCTGTCGATGACGCCATTAAAATCTTGCAAGGGCTTCAGGAAAAATACGAATCCCACCACAAAGCGAAGTTCACCCCGGAAGCCATTGAGGCGGCGGTGAAACTAACATCCCGCTATCTAACTGCGCGTTTCTTGCCGGACAAGGCCATTGACGTGTTAGATGAGGCCGGTGCCCGCGCCCGCATCGGCACGATGACCCGTCCGCCTTCGATCAAGGAGTTGGAAGCCGCTATCGAGCAGATCAATCGCGACAAAGTGGCCGCCATCGCCGAGCAGAATTTTGAGAAAGCCGCCTCTCTCCGCGACGATGAAAAGCACGCGAAGAAGAATCTCGAGGAAACCCTGAAAAACTGGCGCTCAACGTCGGAAGAAACCATCGTCACAGTCACCGATGACGACATCATGGCCGTTGTTTCCAAATGGACCGGAGTGCCACTCCGTCGCATGGAAGAAAAGGAAACTGAAAAACTTCTCAAGATGGAGGCGGAGCTCAAGGGCCGCGTGATCGGTCAAGACGAGGCCGTAGTTGCCATTTCCAAAGCCCTGCGGCGTTCCCGTGCTGACCTCAAGGATCCACGTCGTCCGATTGGCTCCTTCCTTTTCCTTGGCCCGACCGGCGTGGGAAAAACCTACCTTGCCCGCAATCTAGCGGAATTCATGTTCGGCGATGCTGATTCGCTCATCCAGATTGACATGTCCGAATACATGGAAAAATTCACCGCCAGCCGTTTGATCGGCTCGCCTCCGGGCTATGTCGGTTATGAGGAAGGCGGCCAGCTATCAGAAGCCGTCCGTCGCCGCCCCTACTCGGTCGTTCTCTTCGATGAAGTCGAGAAAGCCCACCCGGATGTGATGAATCTGCTTCTCCAAATTTTGGAAGAGGGGACCATCACCGATTCGTTAGGGCGTAAGATCGACTTCCGCAACACGATCATCATCATGACCTCCAACGTCGGAGCATCCACCATCAAGCGCCAGACCACTCTCGGGTTTGGTGCGATGGCCGCAGACGATGCCGACCACGAAGGCATGAAAGACAAGATCATTGAAGAGTCGAAGCGCTACTTCAAACCGGAGTTCCTCAACCGCCTCGACAGCCTCGTCGTTTTCCACATGCTGGAAAAAGTCGATCTCAACCAGATCGTCGACCTCGAAGTCGCCAAACTGGTCAAACGGCTCAAGGATAAGTCGATTCATCTCACCCTAACGGACGAAGCCCGCGATTTGTTAGCGACCAAAGGCTTTGACCCTGCTTACGGTGCCCGCCCGATGCGCCGCGCCGTCGAGCGTTTCCTTGAGGATCCGCTTGCCGAGTCTCTCCTGCGTGGCGATGTGAAATCCGGCGATTCCGTCAACGTCGTCAAAAAGATCGACAGCGAGGAACTCGATTTTGTCTCCACCCGCCCTGAACCCGAGCAGGAAGTCAGTGAAGCCGGGGTTTGACGTGAAATAGCGTTATCTTGCAGTTGACACTTCTGCACCCCACTGGTGTTTCAAAATCAGCTTGGTGAGGGTTCTGCAATCAGCGGGGACCTAAATCCACCACGAGATCATCGAACAAAGCATCCCCGCCGGTTCTGCCGCTGCGGTCGAGACTGATGTGATCCAGTTTTCCGATGACGCTTCCTTCCAGTATTTTGGGCGCGCTGAAGATCTTATCGCCATCGGTAACCACGACGTCCAGCTCCACCTTTCCGCCCGCTACCCGTTTCACGTCGATGCTCATCCGTCGGAGTTTTCCCACCGTAGGCACAAATCCCATGGAACTGTTTTCGGTTAGATGCTGGTGCGTATCCACCCGCTCGAAGCGAAATTCTCCCTTCTGATAGCCAGGATGAAATAAGGCCCGCACGTTGCCGACGGAGACGCCCACGTGATACCCCCCCTCGCCGCCTGCCTCGCCCCCCAGCTTGACCTCAATCCGGAAGGACTCCGGGAATTCCTGCTTGCCGACCACCGTCTTCGCATCGAGGACCAGTCTTTGGTCGCCCTCCTCTACATGCCTGCCTTTCAGCCGTAAAGATCCATCCGAAACTAGGCCGGTTAGCCCTTTGTCCGCTTGCAAATGAAGCCGCCGATAGCCACCGGCGAGCGAGGCGGTCGGTTGGTGGAATAGCTCAACGTAAAGTGGGTCCGCGGGCTCGCCCAGGCGTTCCTTCAACCGCTCGCGCAGCAAGCTGGCCACCGCTTCGCGCACCAGATCCTCCTTCGCCCATCGCTCGTCGATTTGGAGGGTTCGTTCGATTTCCGCCAGCCGCACGCGGACTTCTGGATCATCGGACGGCGGCAAGCGGCGCAGCCCTGGCAACGCCTTTTTACCCATCAGGAGTATCTCGCGCTGCGCCTGCTCACGGCTCGTAAACTCATCCGCACCGAGTCCGGCAATTGCATCTTTCAAACGCTCTGGCGTCATCTGGCATCCGTTCCGCAACTTTTGCAACGCAGCGGTTTCGGTCGGGACCCCTTGTTCCGTTAGAATTTCCAGCCGCCAATCGCCAACCTCTCCGGCGCGGGCTTTCGCGGTGGTGGCGAGCACCAACGCGACGATCCCCAACAACTCGGGCGCGATCTTTCCCCAACTCATGAGTCGGAGCATAAGCCAGCTCTGACTGAAGACTCAACCGCCGATTGTGGGTTCCATGGTTGCCATGCCCATAAAAGGATGGGATTTCCTTTTCCATTCTCTATCAGATCTCAAGCAGCCTTTCGCGGCTGACTCCGCGCAGCTCGAACAGCTTTACGAGAGTTTCCTCGATTAGGTTGTTAGGGCAAGACGCGCCCGCCGTGATGCCTACGGTGACGGGGCGGTTGGCGATGAATAACTGCGAGTAATCGGAAAGTTTTTCCTCCCGATGATGCAGATCGTAATGCAGGATTTCCTCTAACGACTGGATGCAGGAAGCATCCCGGATAAAAAATGTCGGAAGCTGGGGTTCTGCGATTTCCACGAGGTGGGCGGTGTTGGAGCTGTTATAGCCGCCGACTACAAATAAAAGATCCATCGGATTCCGGAGCATTTCAAACAGAGCATCCTGCCGTTCTTGAGTAGCGCCGCAAATGGTGTCGAACATCTGAAAGGAACTATCATTTCCATCGCGGTCGATCATTGCTTTGCGCAGCTGGCGTTGGATTTCCTCGGTTTCGCTTTTCAACATCGTGGTCTGGTTAGCTACTCCGACTTGACGAAGATGGATGTCCGGGTCAAATCCAGCAGAATACTCGCCTTTGAAACGTCCCAAAAATGCCGCCTTGTCACTTCCACTGCGGATATAATCACAGACGTAATCGACATCGGCTAGGGTGAGGACGACTAGATAGTTTCCATCGCCATTCTCGCCCAGTGCGCGGGACGCGGTGGCGCGGGTTTCCTCGTGATTGGATTTCCCGTGGATGATCGAGGTGATGCCGTCCTTCGCATAGCCGCGAACCCGCCGCCAGACCTTCATCACGTCGCCGCAAGTGGTATCGACCACATAGCAGCCATGTGCCTCCACCTTGTCCATGAACGCCGTGGGCGCGCCGAATGCGGGGACGATCAGCACGTCGTCCTCGGTTAGATCGTCATAGCTGGAATTCATTTCCTGCCACGGCAGAGAAACGATTCCCATCTCGCGGAGGTGGCGGTTCACGTCCGGGTTATGGATGATTTCCCCGATGAGGAAAATCCGGTTGTCGGGGAAAACTTTGCGGGAAGCGTAGGCCAGGTCGATTGCCCGCTCGACGCCGTAGCAGAACCCGAATTGCTCCGCGAGCAGTACGGTGGTGTTGCCGACGGTGATTTTCCCGCCTCGATCCCGGAGTTTTTCCACAATCGTCGAGTGGAAGTGAACGGCGACTTCGGCGGAGACGCGTTCCATCACGTCCGGACGTCGGACATTCACCCGGGGCTTCTTCGCTTTGCTGGCGGCTTCGCTCATCTGCCGGGGGATATAGCCGTGAAACCGGGAGTGACCAAACCATTTTCGAGAATGGGGGCGCCTCACTTGGCCGGCCATTCGCAGATGTCGCCGTGGCTACTCTCGTCTGCATTATCATGCCACCTGCCGGAAGCCACCATGAAAATGAAATGTTGTCCTGGCCCATGGCTTGGTTCCCGTCCATCAAAATGGGTATTAGCTCATGGGTGTTCCATCCACCCATGCCCAATGGCCGGGATTTCCGTTGAGAAGCTTGCGCCAATACTCGAAAGGCAGTCCGGCCTCATGGCTAGTGTCGGACCGCGGGCTGGATGCCTTCATACTCGGCCACGACGGTAGATGGCGGGCGGCTTACGTGGCGTGGTTGGAGGCGAGGGCCGCCAGCGATGGCGATAGGATCGACGAGGTTTCGATGGAGGCCTTGCGCCGGGGTTGGTATCTGGGCAAGGAGAGTTTCCGGGACAGGCTGCTGGGTCTGATCGACAAGGTGGAATCGGGAATTCGTAAAAAGAACAGTCACGCGGGAGGTGCCGT
>JANYFB010000068.1 GCA_025362955.1 Akkermansiaceae bacterium | reverse complement strand
TTGGAGGTGGTAGTGAGATCCGGGTCGCTCGCAGAACTGGTGGTTTCCCTGCAATCGCATGAGGTGGATGTGGTTCTCTCTAACGAAGCTGTGAGACAGGACGCAGAGCGTCCATGGCACAGCCATCTCCTAGCAGATCAGGCGGTGGCATTGGTCGGCGCGGCGGAGTGGAAAGCTAAGCGGCTGAAATTTCCGCAAGACTTTGATCGAGTGCCGCTGGTGCTGCCGAGTTTCGAAAGCAACATCAGGGAAGGTTTTGATCGCCTACTTGCCCTGGCTGGCGTCCGTCCGTTAGTGATGGCTGAAGTGGATGACATGGCAATGCTCCGCCTGATCGCGCGGGAGGACGACGTCCTCGCGCTGGTGCCGCCGGTGGTGGTGCGGGACGAGATCGCATCCGGCGCATTGGTCGTAACCCACCGCATCGCCGAACTCCGCGAGACATTCTATGCCGTCACGGCCAGCAGGCATTTTCCCAATCCGCTGGTGGGAAAGCTGATCGAAGCGATGAAGACGAAAGGAGTGGAAGTGGCACGGCGGAAGCGCGCCGGCTGAATTTTCATGCGAGCTGTTTACCCGTCTTTCCAAGGAAGACCTCAGCCTCAAAGAGGAAAATTTACGGTGCACCTGGATCCACCGCACCGGCGACTTTGGGACCATGACCTCAGACCGTGGCCAGTTCTCCTTGGGGTTCAGCCACTACGCCCCCTGTCCGAAAAACGTCTCCGACGACGTCATCGCCAAAGCGAAGGCCAAGGACGACGCCCTCCGCGCGGCCGAGTAACGGCGATCACCGGTCGCCGCGACCCGCCTCCCAAAACCCGCCATCCTGCAAGGGGCGGCGGGTTTTTTTTCACTGTTCGTAAATCCCGAAAGCGCGTTTGCTGGGCCTTACCTCGATTATGGTAGAGAGACTCGGAAACTCCGCTCAGTAGATTGAGCGGTCCCCGAATTTACCACGTCGCTTTTTTCCGCATGAAAATCACTCGATCCGTAGGCCTGCGCGTTCCGGCCGCAGCGGCCCTCCTATCGCTGTTCGCACTTGGGGCGTCATCCCGCGCGTTCGCGGATTTCACCAAACCGGTAGTCGAAAAAGCGGTCGTCAGTGCGCCGGTAACACTCACGGAAAAAGCAGATGCGTGGGTGCTCGACAACGGCATCGTGCGGGCGACGATCGACAAGAAAAAATACGGCTTGGCTTCGCTGCGTTTCAAGGGTGTGGAAATGCTGGGGCCAGGCGGGTATTGGGGGCAGACACCGAACGGTCAAGCGAAGGCCTCGGTGACGCTCGATCCGAGAAAGATTGGCGGGTCGGGAGCGGAGATTTCGATCAAAGGCAGTTACGATAAGGCGATGGACGTAGAAATCCGCTATACGCTCGAGCGTGGAGCAAGCGGGATTTACACCTACGAAATTTACTCGCATCCGGCGAAGTATGGCGCGAGCGGGTTTGGTGAAAGTCGTTTCCTGACCAAACTGAATCAGCGTTTCGACTGGCTCTCGGTGGATGCGGATCGGAACATGCCGATGTGCGGGACCGAGGATCTCGCCCGAGGGATTGAGATCCATGCGAAAGAGCAGCACATCCTTAGTTCCGGCCTTTACAAGAATTCGGTCGAACATAAATACAGCTATTGCGCGCGGATGTATGAGCTACCGGCTTATGGCTGGTCGAGCATCAAGGACCACGTAGGCATCTGGTTCATCAACCCATCTAACGAATACCTCGGCGGCGGGCCGACGCGGATCGATCTCGTGTGCCACATGGACGCGACGATACTCGATTACTGGACTTCCGGTCACTATGCCGGAGGAGCGGAATGCAACATCCTGGCCGGGCAGGAGTGGAACAAGGTGGTAGGCCCCATTTTCGTCTATTGCAACGGACTGAAGGCGGCCCAGACACCGTCGCAGGCAGACCTCGAAACCTTGAAAGCCACGGAGGCCAATCCAACCGTTCCGCCCGCCTGGACCGCGAACGCGACGGCATTATTTCAAGACGCGCTCACTCAGGCTAAAGTCACCCAAGCGAAATGGCCCTTCCCATGGGTGCTGGGCGTGGATTATCCGCAAAAGGCCCAGCGGGGCACCATCACCGGGCAAATCGTGTTGAACGATTCGCAGGCGACCTCAAAGGCTCTGCCGCATCTCAACGTTGGCCTCACCCATCCGGACTTCAACGGGCCTAACACACAATTTGCGCGGCGCTCGGGCAACGGCACGCTCGTGACTTGGGAGCACGATGCGAATTTCTATCAATTCTGGACCGTCGGCACCGAGGATGGGAAATTCACCATCGATAACATTCGGCCCGGCACTTATACGCTCCACGCCTTCGCAAATAGCGTGCTCGGGGAATTCTCCAAGGCAAACCTCACCGTCAGGGCTGGCCTGCCGGTGGACCTTGGCAAACTCGAATGGGTGCCCGAGCGCCACGGCCAGCAAGTCTGGGAAATCGGTTATCCTGATCGGACCGGCTGCGAGTTTTTCAAAGGTGACGGCGCGAATTACTGGCTTTGGGGATGGCCAGTGCGCTACCCGCTGCTATTTCCAAATGACCTGGCCTACACCGTTGGCAAGAGCGATTACCACAAGGATTGGTTCTTCCAGCAAGTGCCGCACGGTGAATCCACCGAGTGGTTGAATACCGGCGCGAAAGACCCTGCCAACCAGCGCTTCGGCTGGGTACATGCAGGCACTCCGGGAGAGGACATGTGGCGCAAAATCGGCAAAGGCCGTGCGACCACTTGGAAGATCAAATTCACCATGCCCAAGGCCGGACAGGGTCTGGCTACCCTGCGCGTCGCCCTCGCCGGAGCCGATGGAGCAGGTGGGCTTGCCGTCGCGGTCAACGGCCAACCAGTCGGCACCATCGAAACCATCGCCACTAACGCCCTCCGTTACAACACCGCCATGGGCATCTGGCAGCAACACTCGCTGCCCTTCGATGCCAAACTCCTGAAAGCCGGCGAAAACGACATGGAGCTTACCGTCCCGGCAGGCGACCTTACTTCCGGCGTCGTTTACGATTATCTGCGCCTCGAACTCAACGAGAACCGCCAGCCCTAAATCTAACAAGTCAAGCCGCCCATTTCCCCGGATCCCCGTACTCATGAAAACCCGCTCCCGTCATTTCCTGCTCACCCTCAGTCTCGCTTTCACGGCGATTCTCTCTCAACTCGCCCCCGCGCAAGGCATACCTAACAGCGCCCCGGTGCAAATCAGCGATGTCCCACGAGGCACGCAAATGGGCACCGGCCCGGCACCCGCCGGCGCGCCCGGCAACGGCCGTTACTCTCCGCCGATGCCTGCAAATTCCAGCCTGCCCACACTCTGGCTGATCGGCGATTCAACGGTGCGCAACGGGACGGCTGGCGAAAATGGCCCGACCGGTCAATGGGGTTGGGGCGCGCCGCTTACGGCTTATTTCGACTTGAAAAAAATCAACGTCGTCAATCGCGCGTTTGGTGGCACCAGCAGCCGCACTTTTTACAACGGCTTCTTTTGGAAGGATCTGAAGCCACGAATCAAGAAAGGCGACTTCGTGATCCTGCAATTCGGGGCGAACGATAATGGCGGCGCGAAGGGCAAAGGCGGACTCGCGGGCATCGGAGACGAAACCGAGATGAACGCCGACGAAACCGTCCACTCCTTCGGCTGGTATTTGAAACAATTCGTCGCCGAAACCCGCGCTCAGGGAGCCACGCCGATCATCTGCTCGCTCACGCCACGCAAAGGTTGGAGCGCCGACGGCAAACAATTCAAACGGGACAACGGCAAGCACGCCGCATGGGCCGAACAAGTCGCGAAGGGGACGAACGCACCCTTTATCCCGCTCTACGACATTATCGCCACGCAGTACGAGAAACTCGGCACGGCCAAAGTGGACGCACTTTACGTCCCCTCACCCAAGGAAAACCTGCATACTGGCTGGGAAGGGGCCGTGGCCAATGCCGAGTGCGTGGTTTCCGGCCTGAAAGCTTTGCCAGACAATCCGTTAGCAAAATTCCTCTCACCCCGCGACACCATGATCGGGAAATAGAGTGCGCATCGCGCCAACCTAACCGATGATCGTCACGCTTGGAGTAGGAAGCCGGGCGGTTTTTACCGAAGAATTTACTGTCTCTGACAAAATCCCGGATCGGCAGTTGCAGCGTATCTGCTTTTTAAAAACCCCCACGCCTCTATGCCCAGACATTTCTCGTTATGGTTCTCCTCGGCCTTTCTACGGCTGATTCTTGGCGCGTTCGGATTGGTGTTCGGGAGCCTTCACCCGGCACAGGCCAACATCCCTGGCGGCGGCACCGGCTCGGGCCCGAATATCACGCTGACCGGCACGGGCACCACGGCAACGATGAGCAACGGCACCGTCTCCATCGTGATGACGAAATCGAGCGCGCAAATCACAGCGATCAACTACACTTTCAACAATACCGGCAACAGCCAAACGCTCAACCTCCTTTCGGGAAATTCTAACGGTGGCAAGTTGTATTGGGAGCATAGCAACAACCAGGGATTGGTCTTTACCGACTACACGGTCGTGGCGGATCCAGCCTCTAACGGCGGTGACTACTCCGAAATTTCGGTGTCCTCCACGACTCAGGCTAACATGCCGTTCGCAGTCATTTACTCCATGCGGCGGGGCTCGCCCGGCTTTTACGTGACGGCCATCTGGACCCACGGCAGCGCAAACGGCGCTTTCTCCATGGGCGAATGCCGCAACAACATCTACGCGGGCTCGATCTTCAACTGGATGAGTGTGGATGCGACACGGAACAAGCTCATGCAAGTCTCCGGGGGCACCTCCATTGGCGTGCCCACCGCTCCGGCAGAATGCTCGCTGTGGACGAATGGAATCTATCAGGGGCAATACGAGGACAAATACAAATACAGCGCCACTTGGGGCGACCAACGGGTGTGGGGCTGGAGCAGCGTGGGAGCGAGCGGGAAAAACGTCGGCCTCTGGAACATCCTGGCGTCTTCGGAATATTATAACGGCGGCCCCTTGCACCCGGAGCTGATGTGCCACATCGGGACGACGATTCTCAACATGTTCAACGGCAGCCACTACGCGATGGGCAGCGATGGCACCTTCGTTTCAGGGGAATTGTGGGGGAAGGTCTGCGGGCCGTATTTGGTCTATTGCAACCAAGTTTCCAAAACCATCACCGACCCTGTGCAAGTGTCCCAAGCACTTTACAACGACGCACTGGCCCAAGGTGCGGCTGAGGCAAGCGCGTGGCCTTACAGTTGGTTTTCCAATCCGAACTACGCAAACGCCGCCAACCGCGGGACAGTGACGGGAAAAATTGTCATCAACGACACTTCGAATCCGAACGCCACAGCATCGAACTTATGGGTTGGTCTCATCCAGCAACCGCTCACCTCGACAGGCACCTATGATTTCCAACAGTGGATGAAGCCCTATCAATTCTGGGTTCATACGGATGCAAACGGAAACTTTGCCGTCCCGGCGGTGATTGCGGGTTCTAACTATACTCTCTACGCCTTTGGCCAAGGGGCCACAGGCACCTTCATGTCGCAGGCACAAACAGGAGGGAACCCGCCATTTCTCGCCAACATCCCTGCCTTACCGTTTAGCGTGACGGTAAACGGTGGAGCAACGACCGCGCTTGGAAATGTGACGTGGACGCCCACGCGCGTAGGTCCGACGGTTTTTGAAATCGGCTATCCGGATCGCACGGCACGCAAGTTCAAGCACGGCGAGGATTGGTGGGTCGGGGATATTGGCCCGAGCACCACCAGCCCAAGTCCGGTGTGGAGCAAGTGGTTAGAATTCCCTTTTGATTTCCCTAACGGATTGAACTACACCGTCGGCACCAGCCGCTGGACGACCGACTGGAATTTTGTCCAGCCTGTGATCCAGGGTAGCTCTGGCACTTGGAATTCCAGCTCCTCGACGATTACCTTCAACCTCGCTGCGGCACCTGCGAGCGGCACGCAGGCCTCCATCTATCTGGGCCTCGCTTCGGACTATTACACCGCGCTGATCGTCACCGTAAATGGCAGCAACCTCGCCAGCGGAGCGGGGCTCACCGCGACCCCAAGTCCTCTTCCGAGCACCGGGTTTGTTCCTACTTCCTCGAAGAGCGATAGCAGTATTCGCGAGGCGTGCAACGGAGCGTTTTCCGACGAACGGCTCACCTTTGCTGGCACGCTGCTGAAGGCGGGCACGAACACAATCACCCTCTCGCAGCGACAGGTTGGCGGTTCCTATTTTGCCGACCACGCGATGTATGACTACCTTCGGCTCGAGTTGACAAACTACGTCCCGCCGGCACCCGGAGTCGTGAGTGCCGTCACGGGTAACAACTGTGCACTGGTGAGTTGGCCCGCTGTTCCCGGTGCGACCAGCTACAATGTCCTGCGCTCCACCAATAGCAGCGGTGGCTATTCGGCGGTCGCCACAGGAGTGATCGGCCCGGTGTCCGGTAGTGGTCTAACGAATGCCGTCTTCGTGGATAGCACAGCCATCAACGGCACGACTTACTACTATATTGTACAATCAACGAATCCCGTGAATTCCAGTGCAAATTCCCCGCCGAGCGCCGGAGTGATGCCATCGGCTAGCGTCGCATTGGTTTCCCCATCGACCCCCATCGGCCTTGTGGCCACGTCGGGAACTCGCGCGATAACCCTCAGTTGGTCGGCGTCCAGCGGCGCAAAGTATTATACCGTCAAGCGGTCAACGCTCACCTTCAATGGCGGTGGGAGTTACAATACACTCAACACAATCCCCCTCACCAACAGTGTCTCCGGCACGAGCTACACCGACACCTCACCTACCAACGGCAGCATCTATTCCTATACCGTTGCGGCGACGAGCGCAGCCGGCTCGAGCAGTAGCTCTACAGCCGTGATCGCCACCGCGTCAGACGACGCACCTCTAGCAGGTCCAGCCACAGTCACCGCGACGGCCCTCCAAAACTCAAGTGCGGGTGATGTTACTATAACTTGGCCGGCTGTGACCGGAGCGGTTGGCTATGTGGTCAAGCGTGCGAACTCGGCTACCGGCACTTATACCCTGCTTTTTACCGTCGCCTCATTGACCGTTACAGACTACAGCGCTTCCACAAACGCGACCTACTACTATCAGGTAGCGGCCATGACCAGTGGAGGGACTTCGCCATTTGTCATTTCTAACGTTACGACGACTCCGCCTGCCGCTCCTACCAACTTGGTCGCGACACCCGACCGCTCCAGGATCACCGTTACCTGGACCGCTCCGGCAGGAGCCATGAGTTATGAAATCAGCCGTGCTACTGTCACCGGCGGGCCTTACACCAACATCGCCACAGGGGTATTGGCGACCCCTTTCGTGGATCAGACCGTGTCCGAGGGAATCACCTACTACTATGTCATCGCCGCAACAGGAGCCGGCGGAACGGGAGATCGTTCCTTAGAAGCATTTGCTTCAGTCATAGGAATTCCCCTGCGGACTTGGACGGGGAGCGTTAACACAATTTGGAACACTACGTCCGCCAACTGGCTTGGGAACGGAATCTCCGCCGTCTATGCGGATGGCCAAGACGTTACTTTCAATGACACCGCCACGGCTTACAACGTGGAAATCAGCGGGACCGTAACTCCCGACGATGTCGTGTTCAACAACTCCGCTTCTTACAACTTTACTGCCGCAGGGCTTTCCGGTCCGACCACACTGACCAAGCTTGGCAGCGGCACTCTCGCCATCAGCGGCACCAATAATTTCACCGGCGGAACTCTCATTCAGGGTGGAGTGATCATGGTGGCAGGCGGCAGCGGCAATATGCAAAACGGTCTTGGCACCGGCATGATCACCCTTGATGGCGGCACGCTCGTCATGAATGGCTACACGGGTTCAAATTCCCTTAACTATGGCACGCTTGCCAACAACCTTTATATCCCCGGCGCTAGTGTAGGAACCCTAAAAGTCACTCAGCGGGGCGCGCAATCCGGCACTGTCACCGGCGCGGGCACGCTCGGCTTGCAGGTCAATTACGTCCGCGGCGATCTCAGCGGTGATTGGTCCGCCTTTACTGGCCAGATCAACGTCACCCGCACCAGCAGCGGCACGACAGTTGACCATTTCCGTATTAACAAAAACACCGGCTTCGGTACCGCCGCCGTCCATCTCGGTCCTTATGTAGAGGCCACCACAGTCATCAACGCTAACAACACATTTACGATCGGCGAACTCTCCGGTGATGCCACCTCCAAGCTCGCGGGTGTCATCTATAACAACAATGTGCCCGGAGCCTACACGGCAACCTACGTCATCGGCGGACGAAATACCGACGCTACTTTTGCAGGTACCATCACCAACGGCACCAGCCCCAGTCTCACCGCCATTACGAAACAAGGCGGCGGCATCTGGACCTTGAACGGAACCCATACCTATACCGGTCCGACCGTCATTAACGAAGGAACTCTCAACATCGTCGGTTCGCTTTCGAATACGAACAGCATCACCGTCACGAGCGGCGCAACCCTGATCCTCAATAGCGGAAGCAGTTTAACGACTGGAGCAATCACCAACCAAGGCATCATCCGACGGGTCGGAACTTCCATCCTTTCAAATACGGGCACATTTACCAACAACGGCGTTCTTGACTTAATCAATGGTCCGCAAACTCTGCCCGCCCATTTTATCAACCAAGGCATCGTTCTCGATTCCAGTTTGGTGAAAATCGACGGAATCTCGTTCTCCGGAGCCAATGTGTTCATCGCCATCCACTCCTACATAGGGCATATCTATCAGTTGCAAGGCGCGGTCGCTCTGACTTCCTCCTCTTGGCAAAATGCGGGCACGTCCCAAGCCGGCACCGGGGGAGTGTTGACCCTGACCGAGACGGGAGGGAGCGGAAATACTCACCGCTTCTATCGAGTCGTCGTCACCGCCTCCCCATAGAGACTTGTTTTAAAATTCTGTGAATCCAATGGATCTATTTCCTAATAATCCCACTGCCAACCTGCTTCCGTGCGACGGGGTGGTAAATTATTTTGGCCCCATATTCAGCCCCTCCGACGCTCAGCGTTACTATACAAAACTTTTCCATGAGATCCCGTGGAAACACGACGAAACCGTCATCTTTGGGAAACACATCGTCACTGCTAGAAAGGTCGCATGGTATGGTGATTCCGATTTTTCCTATACCTACTCAGGCACGACCAAGCGTGCACTCGTGTGGACAAATGAACTTGCCGCGCTGAAATCCATCGTCGAGACACTCACTGATACTTCCTTCAATTCCTGTCTCCTCAATCTCTATCACGATGGTAATGAAGGAATGTCTTGGCACAGTGACGACGAAAAATCGCTCGCTAGAAATAGCGTCATCGCTTCGGTCAGTCTTGGCGCCGAACGGGAATTTCGTCTAAAACACAAGCGCATGGAGGAGAAGGTATCCATCCTTTTGGAAAGTGGTAGCTTGCTGGTGATGAAAGGCAGCACCCAAACCCATTGGCTACACAGCATCCCTAAATCGAAGAAAATCAAAACACCAAGAATCAACCTGACATTCCGCACCATGGTTGTGCCTGATTCGCGCTCTCCGTAAAGTCGCGGCTATAAACTCACGGCAGTCTTGCGATGTTTACCCGTCCTTTCGATCTCGCAAGCTTGCTTCTCGAGGCGATGCCGGATATCTCCTCCGCAGCCCTATGAAATCCGTACCCCTCTCCGCATGTCGAGAAACGCTCGGCATGATTTACTTCGCTAGAATGTTAGATAAGATCCGACTACACGCTTCGGGAAATTTACGGGAGGATTTTTGCGACAATCTCGGCTCTGGGCTGGACGGTCGCTGTGCGAATTATCTCCGCGTGGACTACGCCGATCTCACGAACCGCGTGACCCTCGGCGGAATCGATGAAGAGATCTTGCATTGGTGCTACCAAATCGGCCGCGAACTAAACGAAGGCGACATTTTCATTTGGAACCAATACCTTAAAAAGGTGGGCTGGAATGACGGAACTACCGAAATCCTCATCCGCAGGAAAAAAGAAAGCGGCCTCGAAAGCCGCGATGAAATCCAGACGATGGTCGATTACTTCGACTATGACGAGGGACGAAAATCCTAAGCATCTCTACAAACGAAAAGGCGGTGGTCGGTCCTCAGAAGGGACATCTTTTTCAGGGATGCCTTCGTCGGAATAACCACCGCCCTAGGGATTTTTAGTTACTGGTTATTTTTCTTTCCCTTGTGCTTCTTGGTATCTTCAGTTGTCCCGTCGGTAGGTGCAACAGGCTGAGTTTGGTTCTGTTTGGGATGGGCGCGTGGTTGAGGTTCGGTAGGTGCGACCCGGCGTTGAGGTTCTTCAACAGGGGCTTTTTTCGGCTTTTTCTCAACATGCTTAGGCTGATCTGTGGATGTGTTATCCTTAACCGCCTTGTGGGCTGGCGGGTTTGAATCCCCACTCGTGTCCGGCTTCACTTTCACTTTATGAACCGGGTCAGGTTCGGTGACTTGCTTTTTATCGGGCTTTCCATTGTCCTCAGCGCTTGGATTGGTGTCCGAGTTTTTGCCCGTCTTGACCTTCTTCTCGGTGTCTGGGGTGGCGTCCCCAGTTCCATCGGTTTTCATTTTGTGGTCTGGCGTCGGCTCGACATCCCGCTTTTGACCGGGTTTTGTCCGCTTCTCGGGGGTCGGCTCGACCTTATCCTTGGTGGTTCCACCATTGTCTTTCGCTCCGCCGCCGTCCTTGGTTTTTGCCGGGTCGGCAGGATCTTGTTTGTCGGCTTTTGGCCCTTTATCATCTTTTTCAGAACCACGGCCTTGCAATCTGGCTGGGGGGCCATCCTTGTCATTTTCGTCAGGATGTTTTCCCGACACCGGTGAGTGATCAATTTTTTCCCGCGCAATTTCAGGGTGTTTGTCTCCATTCTGCGATCCAACTTTGTCGCCCTTCGTTTCGGTTTGTTCCCGATTCTGGCCGAATTTACGGATATCCTGATTTTGTGATACGAAGCGATCATGCTCTTGCTGATCGACAGCTTTGAAATGCTGCTGCCCTTCTCCGTGCTTGTCCACGACGCGGTCGAAGCGCTCTGCGACGCCGAAGTCACCACGCTCGCGGTCTCCCACGGGGCGAGAATTCAATACGGCCCAAGTGCGTGGCGGACGAGCTTCCACATGATCGCGGCGGAATTCAAAATAGTCGCGGCGTCCACGTTCCCAGCCTGCAACACCCCGATTTTCCCAACGGTACTGCGCGAAGATTGGATCGAATCCGCGATGGCCTGAACCGTAGGAATACGAAGCGAAAAATCCACGGTCCCGATATCTTGGTTCGTAGTAGTCGCCGAAATAGTAGTGTCCATATCCGGGCCTCAGGAACAGATGGTTCGAAAACACGGAAAGGCTAATGACCGTGGCGGGCCGATAGGAATATCCGGGTCGAAACGCATAACCACGAGCGAAATGAACTGGCGCGAAGACCACTCCCCGGCGGATCACCGGATAATCCCAGAAGCCGTCCACATAGACATAACCGCGGTGGCTCCAACGATAATATGCAGGCGTCCACGACCAGTTTTCCCGGGCAGGTGCCCAGTAGCCGGTGCGCCATGCATACCGATCATTGCGCCAGATCCAGTTGCCCGGAACCCAACTGTGATCGTCAGAAGGAGCTTTGACGTTTGGTCCCTCCTCCACGCTTTTCGGTGGTTTGGGTAGATAGGAAACCTCGGTGGCGGCCTCGTCTTCCCAGTAGCCGGAAGTCCACTGGTGGCGTCCTTCGTTTTCCGCCCAATAGCCGGGAACCCATTGACGGCCTGGTGGCAAATTGCGCCAAATTCCGCTGACCCACAAGAAGTCGTTCTGGTCCTCATCCCACGCCCAGTACCCGGGAATCCATGTGACGTTATCACCCTCCAGTCGCTGTTCGGGCGGGACTTCCTCGATGAGGGCTGGCGGTTTCTGATCCACGATCAGGCCCACTTCTGGATTGTATGAGACTGTCCCGGCGAAGGCTTCGTGGATCGGCCCTCGCGTCTGGACTTCAGAACCGTCTGCCTCAGCAGCGTTTTCCTCAGCCTTTGCAATTCCAGAACCAAGCATGGTTCCGACGAGTGCAAAAGCGGTGAGACTTTTTAAAATCGTGTGTTTCGTATTTTTCATCATTTCCTCCTTCATTTGGGGTTTCGCAGTAAGAGACGCGGGTGGAGTGGTATCCATTCGATGTTTCTCACCATCCTCTGACACAGAAAAATGGGCTTATCAACAGAAGTCTGCCTATTTTACAAATTGAAGGATAATTGGGGGCTGTGCCATCGACCTTGAGGCTGGTACCGCTAGAGAGGAATCCGTGAATGGAGTGCTGCTTTCAGAACCTCCAGACATCCAAGGTTTTTCCCTTTCGGTAAATTTTAGCCGATTCGTCAATTTTCCCGCGGCTGAGACAGCCACCGTCCCACTCTAACCAATCGGCGCGACCGGGTGCCATGAATGAGCCGGTGTTAATGATCCGCTTGCCGTTTTTCTGCCAGCAGCCTTCGCGGTGGAAATGTCCGATCACGAGCATTTCCGCCTTCGGAAAATAGGTCTCGCAGAATTTCGCGCCTCGCGTCCCTTGGGTCAGCCAAGCCTCGATCATTTTCACCGCGCGCTTGGGAGGCACAACCGCGTCCCATGCACGGTGCAGGAATTGCCGCCCGGTCGGGTGTTCCAAGGAGCACAGTTCGCGGGCGATTTTCCGAGCCACTCGCAGCCGTTCCTCCGCATCGTGGGTTGCCGCTGGATGTTCATCCCAGAGTTCCATCACGCGCTTCCCGTTAATGAGGATTTCCCGCTTCCATGGCGAGCCGTCGAACAATAAGGCATCGCCATGAGTGATGAGGATACGTCCGCCCGCCAGCTCTAACCACCCTGGACCCGGCCATCCGGGATCGTGGTTGCCTGATAGAAATACAGTTTCTGCGCCTTCCTCGTGGCAAAGTGATTTTAACTCGGCTAACATTTCTAACGAACGTTGGTAAAACGGTCTGGCGAGTTCTTGCCAAGTATCGCCATTGAAAATCACAGTTCCCATTCCCGCGATCAATGGTCGGAGCGCGGAAACCTCGGCGATCCTTGATACTTTGTGGCCGAGATGAAGGTCGGATAAAATTCTGACAGGCTCATTCACGGGCCACCCGGCGCTGGCGCACCGCCTCGAACAGGCAAACGCCGGTGGCCACCGAGACATTCAGGCATTCGACTTTTCCGGCCATCGGGATGGAGGCTAGGAAATCGCAATTTTCTTCAGTGAGGCGGCGCATTCCCTTTTCCTCGGCCCCGAGCACGAGAGCGAGTGGGCCTTTGAGATCAAGCTCGTAGATCGACTTCGATGCGGCATGGACCGAGGTGCCGACCAGCCACAACCCGGCCGCTTTCAATTTTTCCATCGTCCGGGCGAGATTCGTGACTTGGGCAAATGGCACATGGTCCGCCGCACCGACGGAAATGCGACGCACCGTTTCCGTGATACCCACCGCCTTATCCTTCGGCGCAACCACCGCATGGATGCCCGCCGCATCCGCCGTGCGCAGAATCGCCCCGAGATTGTGGGGATCTTGCACGCAGTCTAAAATCAAAATGAACGGCACCGCCTGCTCCGCCACGATCAACATTAAGTCATCCTCATCAAGCGATGGGGTGATGGATTCGACCGCCGGGACATGACGGTTCTCGCGGGCTTGTTTGTTATTTCCGCCATGCGGGGCGGAGAAACGCGGTTTCATGGGGGAGTTTTTAACCAGCCGCGATGCGGAGTCGAGCGCGATGGACGTAAAAAAAGGTGGTCCCATTTGCACGGGACCACCTTCGAATTTTTGATGTGTGGGATCAGTTACGGCGTCACCACGATTTTCATCCGGACGAAGACCGGACCTGCTCCACTCGGAGTGTATTGAACCGTGTTACCCACGACTGTTGATGAAACGTCAGTCCATGCGACGAGATTTGGTGAGGTTTGCACTGTGTAGGTGCCTACGAATGCTGGGTCTTTCGGCCAAGTGATTTTCCCATTCACGATACCAGGATTGGCGGTGAATGATGAGCCGGTAGCTCCCATGAAATACTCCAAACCGTTTCGCACACCGTCATTATCAAAATCCTGTGTCGCACCCTGGCCACCGGCATTTGCCACTTTCCAACCAGAGTACCCGGAAGGAGGGATGACGGTTGAAATTTGCACGTTGGAAAGCCCGATTTGTTTGGAGGATCCGCTTCCCAGTCCCCGGTCACTGACCCATGAAATCGTAAATGGGGCGCCATCCGCGATGCCAAGGCTTGATAGATTGGTGGTGAGGGTCACATCTAGATTGTCGAGTGTCGTGTATGCAAGGGCCGGGACGACGGTTCCATTGACGGAGACGGTGAAGGTCGGCGAGCGCCCTTCGGTGGTCCGCGAGGCACGACCAAGGTACGAAATCGACAGATTATTAAGGGTCGCTCCCGTACCGTTTAACAAGGTAAGTGTCGTGGTCAGTATGCCGGTGCTGCCGCTATGCTGATATCCGAGAACGCCAGGTGCGCTATTTCCACCGGTAAAACCCGCCGTGCCCGAGCCGTTCCCCCATGCGCCTGCGTAAGTTTGCACTCCCATGTTAGAAATTGCCGTCCAGCCTGCGGGGTTGGCACCGGTGTAGGCGGCGAAAACCTGCGTATAAGTGGAAGTAAAGGTAGGTGGCAGTGGCAAGGTGGTAAAGGTCGTTGCTGTGCCGTAGGAGGTGCCTATGGTGTTGGTTGCAAACGCCCGCATGGTGTAACCGGTCGCGGCGGCAAGTCCGGCCGGGGTCACACTGTAGGGGTCCACACCGCCGAGACTGTCGTTAATTTGTATAACCCCTGTCCCATTGATGGCGGGTGCTGGATTGGTGGTGGTGACAGAATAGACGAAACCACGAGTCGTAATCGGATCTCCACCGTCACTAAGTACTGTGGCATTGAAGGTTGCAGTGTTGTAGGTAACACTGCCGTTGACAATCGAATCAGAAATCGTGGGAGGGAGTAGCTGCACTCCGATTGCAACCGTCACTTGGGAAATACCGATTTGCTTGGAGCTACCAGCCGAGGCACCTCGATCGGAAGACCACTGGATCTGGAATGTTGCCCCGGCAGGAATACTCAGGCCGCTGACCGAAGCTGAGCGGGTAAGGTTATCGCCGTCAAAAGTGCTGTAGGTAAGCGCCGATACCACGGTTCCTCCGACTGAGACAGTATAAATGGGCACGCGCGTTTGGTCGGTGCGCGCCACTCGTCCATGGTAGGATAAAAGCAGGTCGGTGATGGGATCAGTCGTGCCATTGCGAAGGGTTAGGGTTTGCAGAACCGTGCCACTGCTGCCGGTGTGTTGATAGCCAAAGACGTGCTCACCTCCCAGTGCGCCCGTGCTGCTACCCGCAGCCCAGGTTCCGAGATAGGTGGTGGTGGCGCCTGTAAGGCTCCAGCCCAGTGGGAGTGCCGAAATTGACGTGAAT
>JANYFB010000044.1 GCA_025362955.1 Akkermansiaceae bacterium | reverse complement strand
ATTTAGAAGAAACCGTAGAGTTTTCGACCGTGTTCCATGCACATTTCCTCCCTTGCCCAATGATTTTGATCTCAACTCTCTTTCATCTGCGTGAATTTGCGTCCATCTGTGGTTGAATATTCCCTAGCTTGATCGCCGTGCCGGAAAACTCAGAGGCCGTCTAAAAAACCAAAGATTCGTGGGATTCGCGGAGTCTTCTTAGGGAGACAGAAACCGTTACTTGGAAATTTCCAATTTCAGATCCTCGGAATTCGCGCGGAGTTCGGGGGCATACATGGCTTCCGCGATGGCGGGGAGGGCTTTGTAGATGCCCGGAGCCTCGGCGCGGAGTTGGTAGCGGAGGGTGCTGGTGCCGCGCGGAAGGGCGCGGATGAAGAAGTCCACCGTCTGATCGCGCGGCTCCATGTAGGCGTTTAGACCACTTCCGCCGACGTAGCCGCTGAGTGCATCTAACGCCTCGAAACCGGCAGCCTTGGCATCCGAGAATAACAGATACTCGTAGTCATTCTTGCTTTCCAAGACCAGCTCCGCTTCCACGCGGTCGCCGGAGGCAAGTTTCGCGCCATCTGCTAGAGGCTCGCGGCGGAAACGCTCGACTTGTTGTTTCGCGATCAAGCCGGTGGAATCCGGGACTTCCGTTTCCTTTTCCAAGGCGATGAGTTTGGAAATGTGGCGGCTGACTTTCACCTCCAGCCCGGCGGCGCGGAGTTTGTCCTCCAGCGTGAAGACCTCCAGATAGGCGTTTGCATAGAGCGTCCCCTTCCCTGTCCGTTTCAGCTCGATCTCGTGTCTGCCGGTGGTCACGGCATCGCCTGATAGAGTGATGGTGCCGTCGTAGGTGAAAAGATTTTCCCGGTTGATGGAAACCTTGCGGAGGGATTTTCCGTCGAGCAGGACATCCACTTCCATCTCCGGCGCGTCCTCACCGCTGGCCTTGAAGTAGCTGGCGATGGCCTCAATGGCGAACGCGGTGTCGCGGGTGGATTCCCAATAGCTGGCGTGCTTGCGGTTGTTCACGAGGTATTTCGCAAGGCCGCGGGTGTCGGGATCTTTCGGCTTCACGGCGGCAAGGAGCTTGAGATACCAGGCGTGGGCCTCGACCTCGCTGCCATACCAGCTCCACCAGTAGTTCGTGTTCTGGAGGTCGAGGTAGGAGGTTTGGTTTTCCGGATCGCGCTTGAGGAACTGTGAAATCATTTTCATGACTTCATCGCGACGCGCCTCGTCGCCTTTGCGGTGGTGCTCCAAGGCTAACAGACACTTGGCATAGACCGGGAGATCGAGGCGGTCCCGATAGAGAAAGGCAAGCATCGGCTCCGAGTCGCGCTTGGCCTCGCCGAGGACGAGGCGGATGAAGGCGTCCACGGCATCGCAGGTCGATTTCTCGTAGCGATTGTCCTCCTTAACCTTTTGGCCCGCCTTGCGGAGTGCCTCGCGCTCGACATGGAGTTGCAGGGCGGCGACTTCCCGGCGCTCGTGGGAAATCAACCAGCCGATGCCAGAGTTCAACATGGCATCGGGAATTTTCGCGCCGTTTTCCTTGGCGACTAACAAGCCATGGACGACGACCGCCGTGGTGTGGGGGTAGGAAACCTCGCCATAGCCGGAAAACCAGCCCCAGCCGCCGTCGGAGTTCTGCATGGCCATGAGTTTCTCGATTCCCTTGGCGACCATTTTTTCCATTTCCACTTCATCGAACACGGGATTGGTCTGCCACTGCTTCCACTGCGCCGCGCGGTCGGCGGATTCGCCGAGTTCCTGCGGGTTAAGGTTGGTGCGCTTGGCCTTGACCTCGGCTAGATTGATCTTGAGATCCTTGAGCATCTTCTGCGCGATCACGGCGGGCACGAAGCGGTTGAGCGTCTGCTCGGTGCAGCCGTAGGGGTAACTGGCTAGATACGGAATCGCATCGACGACAGCACCGGCGATGGTGGGGGAAAAGCGGACAGTTAGTTTCGACTGGTCGGGCCGGCGTTGTGCAGGAACTTCCATTAGAATTTTCGCGGAATCCGCACCCGGCTCGACGGTGCGGCTCCACGCGTCCTGGCGGGACATGCCGTGAACGCGGATCGGCAGCTTGCGCTCGACGGAATCTCCATCGTCACCGGAATCCGCCTTCATGCGGAGCGTGGCCTCGCCTTCGTGCAGGGCCTTGACCCGCCAATCGATGCGGGCTTCCGAGCGGGCGGCGATTTCCACGGTCTGCGGGGCGCCTTCGATGGCTTCGAGGTTTGTGCCATCGAGTTCGAGAGAGACCTTAACGGTCTTCGGCGAGTCATGATCGTTCTGGAGGACCGCGCTGAAGACGGATTCGTCCCGCTCCACGAGGAAACGCGGGGCTTGGAGACGCACTAACAATTCCTTGGAAGTGATGATTTCTGTGCTGCCCTCGCCGACTTGCGTGCCTTTACCTAACACCCAGACGCGGGCTTTCCAAGTGGTGAGGTTGTCAGGAAATTCCAGTGGAATTTCGGCATGGCCGTCCGCATCGGTCTGGATCGCGCCGGACCATTTTAGGAGATCCGCGAAATCTTTGCGGACGAGGATCGGATTGGCGACGCGGTTTGGATTATTGAGAATCGCGTCGATGCTGTTCCGATTGATCGCCTGATCTCCGCTACGGAGTCCGTCCGTTATCATGGCTTTTTCCATGGGCATGGCGGCGGACATGGGAGTGGCGGCGAAATCGGCGGCTCCGTCGGACTCCAGCATCCCGAATCTCGCGCCGCCGCCGCCGATGCCGAAACCACCTTTCCGCGAAAGATAGTTTCTGGAGTTCTCAAAGCGGCCGAGCATCTGCATACCGGTAACTTTCGGACGAGTTAGATTCCCCGGCGAGTCCGGGATGGAATCGGCGGTTCCCCGTGGGTAATAGCTATTTTTCCAAGTCCAGAAATTCTCGTGGATCAGGCCGACATTCGAGCCGCCGGTGATCGCTTCGAGGGACTTGTCATAGACTGTTAGGACCGCGATTCCGCTGACGGGCTTGCCATTCGCATCGCGCAAAGTCACGCGAAGAGCGGAGGTTTCGCGGGGCTTCACGCGGGATTTCGCGGGCTCGAGCGTGACTTCGATGAGTTTACTAAGAGGTGGCAGCAGAATCTGGCGGATCGCGGTGTGAACCTTCGCACCATGGACGGTGATGCCTTCGATAAACATGTTAGGCATA
>JANYFB010000041.1 GCA_025362955.1 Akkermansiaceae bacterium | reverse complement strand
TTTTTGGTTTCATTGAGTTTTTCACCAGTAACTATTGGACAATTACAGTCATTACTTTGTGCACACAAGAAAAAATACTAGGAATCTCGTTTCTGTGGTAACTCACATGCTTCGCGATTGCATGTCCACTGGCTTAAACTTAGAGAATCCAACCACTCCTGTTAGCGCGAAAATGCCACAGTTGGCCACCCGCTGGATCGAAACCTAGCGCATTTGCCGATCCAGAAAGGCGATCGCGGCATTCACCGCACCAGCAGGCAGTAAAAACGTGGCAACGTGGTCACGCCCCTCGACCCAGTAGGTTTCATGAAATACATGGTTCCTCTCCAACGCGGAAATCATGGCGCGAGCGTGTTCCGGCGGGACTAAGTGATCGTCCGTGCCGTGATAGATGAACATCGGCGGGCTGTGTTTTGTGACGTAATTCACCGGGGAGGCTTCCTTGAAACGTTCTGGGATCTTCTTGATGTTACCGCCAAGAAACTGCGGCACCAGATCGCCACCGGGGTAAAACGTCAAATCGCTCGGTGCTCCGCCTGCGACGATTGCTTTGATATGGGAGTTTTCCGGACCTTCCATCAAGCCTGTCATTGCTGCCAAGTGGCCTCCTGCCGAATACCCGAAAGTGGCGATCCGCGTCGGGTCGATCCCCTGCTCTGCGGCGTGGACTCGCAGCCATTTCACAGCTTCCCGCATATCCTCGACCGGTGCCGGATAGATCCAACGGGGCGCGAGGCGGTAAGTGACGTTCAGGACGACGTAGCCTTTCCTCGCCAATTTCCCTGCGATGGGCCGCATTTGCCAGCGCGAGTCCTTGCCGGTCCAGCCGCCTCCATGAATCAGGAGAACGGCGGGAGCGGGAGACGCCACTTTTGGACGATAAAGATCGCCCATAACCGGCTCAGGCCAATTTTTCGGGGTGTAAACGATGTCACGCGTGACGGTGTAGTCATTCCTGCTGGAGGGATTTTTTTTCAGTTCGATGGAGGCGCTCACATTCACACAACCCGTTAGAACTGCGGCAAAGGAAGCGATCCATGGTCCAGGAGATGAGAATGAGGAAAACGGCATCGCAAGGAGTTTAGCGCGGAAATGAAAAACGCAAACTTGTTGAGATCGTCCTACCTTGCCCCCTTGAAACCTATCAGGAATCCAGCCCAAAATTCGTGAAATGTCCCTTTTTATACTTCTGCTAGCGCAGGAAAGCTTCGTGCAGGCCGCCATCCACGGTGATGATCTGGCCGGTGGTTTTGCTGAGACGTTGCGTCACAAGGAGGAAATACGCCTCCGCTTGGTCGGCGGGAGTGATCGGGGCCTTCGTGAGGGTTCTATCAGCGTAGAATTGCGCGAGCTTGGTCACGAGAGATTCGGTCGCCTCGTCGTCGGAGTAGGGAATGGCATATTTCGCGAGCGAGCCGATGACGCGATCGCGCGGGAACATGGCGGAACCTTGGACGACCGTAGCCGGGGCCACGCCATTCACGCGGACAAGCGGTGAGAGTTCAATGGCGAGTTCGCGGACAAGGTGGTTTCCTGCGGCTTTGGAAACGTCGTAGGCGACGGAGCCTTTTTTGGCGACGGCGGCATTGGCACTGGTGGTTAGAACGAGATTGCCGCGCAGTCCCTGTTCTTTCCAAGTTTTGAATGCCTCATCGGCGACGTAGTAACTGCCGGTGACGTTGATGGCAAAGGTGAGTGCCCATTTATCGTCGGGGATGTGGCCGGAGGTATCGCTTGGCACGAAGATCCCCGCAGTGACGCAGATGCTGTCGAATCCGCCGTAGGCAATGGCGACATCGTCGAGCATCCGGCGAATGGATGCACGGTCGGTGATGTTAGCCGCCAGACCAATGGCGAGGCCGCAGTTAGAAAGACCCGTGCCTGCGACTCCGATGCCGAGGCCGTATTTGTCTGTAATTTCCTTGGCCGTGGCTTGTGCGGCGGCTTCGTTGAGATCCACGCAGACGATGTGAGCGCCATCCTTGACGAGACGGTGGGCGGTTTCCTTGCCAATGCCCGAGCCAGCCCCAATCACGATGATGACTTGGCGGGCGAGTTCCTTTTCCGCAGGCATCCGTTGAAGCTTCGCCTCTTCTAACAACCAGTATTCAATATCGAAGGCTTCCTGTTGCGGCAGGGAGATATAGGTATCGATGGCTTCCGCACCGCGCATGACTTCGACGGCGCAG
>JANYFB010000030.1 GCA_025362955.1 Akkermansiaceae bacterium | reverse complement strand
TGTGTTGGAACTCTATCAACAAAAATTCCGCCATGTCTTGGTGGACGAATACCAGGATACGAACTCGGTGCAGGGCCGGATGATTGATTTGTTAGTCGGAGAGAAAAACAGCCTGATGGCGGTGGGCGATGATGCCCAGTCGATCTACTCGTGGCGCGGCGCGGACATGGAGCATATCCTGAGTTTTCCCCAGCGCTACGAGGGTTCCAAGGTTTTCACCATCGAGACGAATTATCGCAGCGTCCCTGAAATTCTGAATCTTTCCAATGCAGCGATCCGTGCGAACACCGGGCGATTTGAAAAAGATCTTCATGCCTCGCGCGAAGGTCTGGGGGCGAAACCCGCACTCGTCGCACTGGAAGACCCCCGCACCCAGGCGGCCTTCATCGCGCAACGGATGTTAGAATTGCGCGACGAGGGGATTCAGTTAGAGGAAATGGCGGTGCTCTATCGGGCGCATTTCCAGAGTTTGGAAATCCAGATGGAGCTGACAGTGCGGGGGATTCCCTTTGCGATCACCAGCGGGCTGCGGTTTTTCGAGCAGGCGCATATCAAGGACATCTCCGCCTTTATGCGCTTCGTGGTGAACCGCCGGGACGAGGTGAGTTTCATGCGGATGGTGAATCTGTTACCAGGCTGCGGGCCAATGGCGGCGCAAAAATTGTGGAACGAATGGCTAAAAAGCGGTTGGGCGACCAAGCAGGAACTCCCGCCAAAATGGTCTGACCTTTTTCTCACCTTCAAAATTCCCAAGAAGGCGGCAAAGCATTGGGAGCAGCTTTGTTATACTCTGGACGAGTTGACGCCTAACGGAGAGTTCGCCCGCCCGTCCGACATGATTTTCAGCATTCTGGAAGGCGTCTATGACGAATACTTACAGGCGAGTTTTGAAAATTTTGAGAACCGCCGGAGTGACATTGAGCAGCTCTCAAATTACGGCAATACCTTCGACGACATCTTGGATTTTCTCGCCCAGCTCTCGCTGATGAGCTCCGTCGATGGTGAGCCGACCGGCGAAAAGAGCGAGCCGGACGATGAAAAAGTCACGCTTTCATCCATTCACCAAGCCAAGGGACTCGAATGGAAAGTCGTCTTCCTGATCTGGCTGGTGGATGGCCAATTTCCTAACGGTCGCATCCTCGAAACCGACGATCAGCCGATGTTAGAGGAAGAGCGCCGCCTTTTCTACGTGGCTCTCACCCGGGCGAAAGATGATCTTTATCTTACCTATCCGATGATGAACCCCAAGTCCTACAGTGGCGACATCATTTGCCGACCCTCAAGATTTCTTGAAGATTTCCCCGCAGAACTTGTCGAGGAATGGAACGTGGGAAACGCGGACCCATGGGATGAGGACGAGCCGTTCTAACGACCCCCTCCGGATCATGGCTGGACCCCGAGGCGGTAGAATCGGTGGGTGCCCGGGGCGTCGGCGTCGTGAAGGATGAGGGTCTGGCCATCCGCAGTACCGCTTTGGAGGGGAATCCAAGGGGTGGCCAGATTGTCGGTGTATTCCACGACGAAATTGCGTCCGTTAGGAATTAAAGTTTTGAGCCGGGGGACACCTTGGGCACTTACACCGGTCAGTTTAAGCTGCAACGGCACGACATTGAGCGTGATCGGTGGCGATGGGCTGAGTCTTCCCGCGCTGTCGTAAACGATGGCGCTGATCTGATGGCTGCCAGAGCCAAGCGGAGAAGGTAGAATCATCTTATAGGGAGGGACGGTGCTTTCGCCTATTTTCACACCGTTATCCCAATACTCGATGCGGCTCACAGTGCCTGAGGCGGCGGTGGCGGTTCCTCGGAGGGTGAGGGCGTCGGAGTCCAAATAGGTGGTCCCTTCCGTGGCTCCGGCAAGGGAGACGGCGGGCAGCGAATTGATCCATGCAGAGAGCATCGCCACGGCATTCGTGTCGATCAGATTTCTAGCGACAGGCGGCATTTGATCCTGGCCTACACGATTGACACGGGAATACAGCATCGAGTGGGTGAGGTCTTGTGGGGTGACGACCCGCGAACCTAAAATGCCGAGATCATTTCCGACGCCGCCATTGATGATGTTTTGCTGGAGTAGCGGGGTGTCATAGCGGGCATCCCACGTGGCAGGGGCACCGCCGGGACGATGGCAATGGGAGCAGTTAGAATCGAAATAGGAGCGGGCCCGCATTTCGAGCGAGGCGGTGGTATCGGAGACGGCGGCGAGTTTGTCCAAGGTAGGAATGGTATTTTCCAACGGTGGGTTATTGAAAATGCCCACATGATTCCATGCCCGGATTTGGTTGTCGGTCACGCCGGTGCCGGTGAAAAGTTGATTGCAATTCAACTGCCGCGTCTTGAGCCCCAGGACATCGCCTGCTTGTGGACTATGACAGGTGACACAATCATTTCGGCTCGGATAGTACCATGATTGAAGGCGGGTATCCCGCTCCAGATGCACCACGGCAGTCGCACTGGGGGATGCCGTGTGGGCGCAGACAGCCACTCCGAAATAGACAGTGGTAGGCATGGCGATAGTGGCTCGCCCGATTTCCGTCCACAAACTGCCATCGGTGCCGGTGAAGCTGATGAACACATTGCCCTCCCGGCGCAACCGCATCCAACGGGGAAAAGCGGTTCCTGGAGAAACAAACGCAGTGGAAAGGGCGGTGGCACCGTTCGTCACACGGTATTCAAAATCGTAAGCCCGCCCTCCGGCAGGGGGGTAGGTGATGGCATAGGCATATTGGCTGTTAGCCGCCAGCGAGCCGCGGGCCATCAGTCCGACTTTGCTGATCGCGTTGGCCTGGGTGAGGGAGTTGACCTTCATTCGCAGATCGAAATCCCCGGTTCGTTGCAGATAACAGAAGCGGAATTGGTCAGTCGTCCCCCACACATCCGTGCCGCCGGCCACAATCGTTAGATCATCTCCAGTCCGGCTGGTGGAGCCTGTCAATGCAGGGTTGCCAATGTTCAGCGACGTCAATGTGCCGAGGCTGGAGGCGGTGCTGATAGCGATGTTTTCGTTAAGCCCGGTGCTGGTAAGAAGATCCGCATCCGCATTGTTTTCCCGCCATTTGTAAGTTGCTCCATAGACGCCGCCGCTGGCCATTCTCACCAGCAAGCGGGTTTCCAAACGCCTGCGGACGGCAGAATTCGTATCGTCCACCGGCAATTCAAAATGTTTCACGAAAACGCTCCCGGTCGGAAATGTCCACTCGCCAGTCGGGGCGAATTTAACGGTGGTGCTGTCCGGGATGACCGCCCAGCGCGACTTGACGGCTCCGTCCGACCAGAAGGGCGCGTTGATCGAGTAAGGAATGAGCTTTGGGCTCGCGGTGAGCGTGGCGAGATTGCTGAAAACTCCCGTCGCCGAAAGGGTGGCGGGCAATGGGGTGCTGCCTCCACTCCCGCCACCCGTTGCGGAGAGTTTGTAAATTTTGCCATCGGTAGCACCAAGGCAGGTCAGGTAGAGTTCATTGTTCGCGTCGATGCCGAAGGACGACAGGCTGCTGTAATCATTGCCGGAATTGGGTCCCGTGCTTTTCGGCAATGTCACGAGGTAAGTCGCCGTGGGCGGACTCGTCGATTCGTCGATTGAATAAATTTTCGCGGACTTGTTATCTCCACAAATGTACTTGCCGCCGATCTTCGCTGCCAATGCGCTTCCTCGATACACATAACCGCCGATGATCGAATTCATCTGAGGCAGCGTTTGCCCGGCAGCGTGCGGAAAGGAAATGAGCGGGCTGCGGCTGACACCCGTGAAAGTCCCAGTTAGGTCGCCATTGGTTCCTTCCTTGATTGCCCATTGGAAATTCAGTCCCCCCGGATCGGCAGGTGCGATGATATCGACTTCTTCCAAGTCCCTTCGCCCACATCCCCGATGTAAATCCGGCCCGTCGGCGGATCGATTGTCATCCGGTGTGGACTGCGTAGCCCGAGTGAATAAAATTCTTCTAACACGCCACTTTGCCCCACGAAAGGGTTGTTGTTAGGGATGAAATAATTCGGCACGCCCGCAGTGAACGTCGTGCCGTTAGTCGGCTGTTTTGGAGGGGCGTGGCTGAAGCTGCCCCCTATTTTGTCCACGTCGATCCGTAACACGCCTGAGGCCAGGTTCTGATTGATGATCTGGTTGTTTGCAGTCACGTAGTCATTTCCCAAACACAGATAGAGCAGACCGCTGGTGGGGTGGAAAAACATCCCGCCGCCCTTGTGCCAGGTATTTTTAACAGTTTGGTTGATCAGAACGAATTCCGAGCCGGGAACGACCACCCCGTTCGCGTCCAGCGTGAAACGCGACAGCCTGCTGCGGGGATCACTGGTCGCCGGAAGCGCTGGCTGACCTGCCGGGCGGGTGGTCGCATTCCCGACAACCAATCCCGGAGTCACATAAGTGTAGAAGACAAAGACATAGCGGTTCGTCACGAAATTGGGATGCGGCACTACGGAAAAAAGCCCGCAGTCATCCCACCCTTGGCACTGGTTCGTGAGGTCGATGCTGAGGGTCTTGGTCGAGGTGTTCGGGCTGTTATCAATTAAATAGACGCGGCCCTCGCGTTCCCAGACGAAGAGTTTGTTGGTTCCCGGCATTGGCAGGAGCCCCATCGGATTTTGGAAAGTTAGATTAGGAAATGCGGCGACGGTGGACCAAGTCGTAGCCTCCGCTGGAGGAAGTGTCGGCACTACGGAATCTAAATAGGGTCCAACGGTCGGTCGGGTCGTAAGTCCATAAGGCTGTGCCCCGGAGCTGGCCACGGGAATGCAAAACATGGCCACCGCAGCCAGTAAGAAAAGAAGTTTACGAAACATGGGTTTGACGGCAATCAATACCACTCTGAGCGTCTTGAAAAGGGAAAACCCCATAGCCCCAGAATCCAAACAATCTCCCGTGCTTGTTCCTCGACATGCGCCGATTTCCCGGAACACTATTTTTCACCAGCGCCATGAAAACCCGAATCCTTCAACTCTCCGCCCTCCTATCCCTGCCGTTATTCGCAGCCGATCCCATGGCTCCGGTGAAACCCGCCGACTACAAGGCTCCCGTTCAAGTCGCTTGCATCGGCGATAGCATCACTCAAGGCTCGGGCGCGGCGAAAGGGCAATCCTATCCCTCCCAGCTGCAAGCACTCCTTGGTGACTCATGGAAGGTGGGGAATTTCGGCGTCAGCGGGCGGACGCTTTTGAAAAAGGGCGATCATCCGTACTGGACGGAAAAAGCGTATCAGGAGGCTCTCAAGTCTGAGCCGGACGTGGTCGTCATCATGCTCGGCACAAATGACACCAAGCCGCAAAATTGGAAGTTCGAGGCCGAATTGGTGCCAGACTATACCGAGCTTGTGAAGTCGTTCCAAACCCTCGCTACCAAACCTCGGGTCTATGTCTGCCGCCCCTGTCCGGTGCCCGAGCCGGGGAACTACGGAATTAACGAGACGAACGTAAAGGAGGAAATCAAGCGCTTGGATTTGTTAGCCAATGAGATGAAACTGCGCGTCATCGACATGCACGCCGCGTTGGCAGACAAGCCGCAGCTTCTGCCAGATCGTGTGCATCCTAACACCGAAGGCGCGGGTGAAATGGCCAAGGCCGCATTCAAGGCGCTCACCGGCACGCCCGCTCCCGAGCCGGTTGCGAAATAAGGAGGGTTGCACTGTGGGCGATCCGGGTGGGCCGCAGTCACACCCTCCTCATAAAATTTTCAAACCGATGAAACACCTCTTGCTCGCCGCTCTTCTAACACTCAGCGCGGAAGCCCGCGCCGACGGCCTTCCGGACCCCCTTGTTGCCAATGACGGCACCAAGATTACCACGGCCAGCCAATGGCGGGAGAAGCGCCGACCGGAACTGCTAGAGCTTTTCACTCGCGAAATGTATGGCCGCTCACCAGGGCGACCGGAGAAGATGAGCTTCGATGTGTTCGACCGTGACGAGGATGCACTGGACGGCAAGGCCACACGGATCCAGATCGCGATTTATCCTAACGGAAATCCCGGACCACGCATGGATCTGTTAGTCTATGTCCCGAACAACGCGAAAGGTCCGGTGCCCGTCATTCTCGGGCTGAATTTCTGGGGAAACCATGCCATCCACCCCGATCCCGGCATCCGCCTGACCGAGAGTTGGGTGGAGGACAATAAGCAGTCCTATGTGGATCTGGCCGGGGTGAAGGATCACGAAGCCACCGCCGCATGTCGCGGAATCAACGCGAGGCAGTGGCCGGTGGAGGAAATTCTCTCAAGAGGCTACGCGCTGGCCACGATGTATCGCGAGGATGTTTGCCCGGATCATGTGCCGTATTTCGCCAGCGGTGCACAGTCGTGCTTCCCGGAACTCCAGCAAGGCGATGACAATTTCGGCTGCATCGCCGCCTGGGCATGGTCGTTCAGCCGCGCTTTGGATGCGTTGGAAAAAGAACCATCCGTGGATGCGAAACGGGTCGCGATTTTCGGCTTTTCCCGTCTAGGGAAGGCGGCGCTCTGGGCGGGCGCCAGTGATGAACGGTTCGCCATGGTCCTCAGCAATGAGTCCGGCGCGGGCGGTGCCAAGCTTTTCCGCCGTGGGATAGGGGAAGACATCACCCGCTTGAACACGGTTTTCCCCCATTGGTACGCTAGAAATTTCCGCAAATACAACGGCAAGGACACGGAACTTCCCTTCGACCAGCATCTCGTGATTTCACTCATCGCCCCACGCCCGGTCTATGTGGCCAGCGCGGACGATGACAAGCACTCGGACCCGGAGGGAGAATTCGTCGCAGCCAAGGCCGCCGAGCCAGTATTCCTCCTGTTAGGATCCGAGGGGCTGCCTGCGGAAAAATGGCCCGCTGTCGGCACCTCCGTGCAAGGTGGCATCGGCTATCATGTCCGCCCCGGCGGCCACGATGTGATGGAGTTCGATTGGAAACAATATCTCGATTTTGCCGACAAACATTTGAAACCGCGTTGATTGAGTCCGGCATCCGGACACGAAAAAGCCCGGCTCGCTTGTAAAGGCGGGCCGGGCCGACCAAGTGGCTTACTTGGAGGAATGCATTGGCGCAGGCGCTGGAGCAGGAGCGCTCGGGCAGCAAGATGCAGCAAGGAATGCAGCGGAGACTGCGACGACTAGGAATTTAACGATTTTCATGGTATGTTCGGTTGTTGGTTTACTTTGCATTCACGCCTTGCAGCGCAAGATGACTCGGAAGGATTAGGCAGTCAGGAGGAGGGAATCAAGGTTTGATTACGTCTGAGGCTGCGAGACTTGTAGCCATCGGCCAAGTCTTCGTCCCCGCCGAGCGGGTTTACCTGCGTGACCTGGCTCCCTGAAATCCTGTCACCCTCACAATCCCGAAAAACGCTGCTTTGAAGGTTTCGAACAATCAAGAACTTCTCTCACCCCATCATCCATGGGCGCACCCCGCCCTTCAAACCAGCACACGCCAATCGGTTTGTGAGACTGCGGGGATCCTAGAGACGCCCTCATGGCCTGCAAAGGATTTCAAGAAGTTGCCGCCATGACCCTCATCAGCGAGCTCGGAGATCTACGCCGCTTTGACCACCCCCGCAAGCTTCATGGCCTTCCTCGGCCTCGTCCCCTCAGAAGCCAGCAGCTGCGGGAAAAAACGCCAAGGCTCCATCACCCTGAAGAGGAAAGTGAACCACTGATGAACACAGATAGACACTGATTACAAGAGGCTCGAAAAGAGTTCAACTCTTACTTCCAGTGGGTTAGATCCCAAGGATTGATAACTCTCTGTATATCTGCGTGAATCTGGGTTCATCTGCGGTTCCATTTGTCTTTCTAGAATCACCAAATGCGGCAACAGTCACAGCCGCTGGATGCTCGTAGAATGCGCCCAACACTTCCGCAAAGCCCCACGGATCAGCTCGGCCCTAACAACCCGTCAAGAAGGCCAGAGTGCAGAAGTCAAAGCCCT
>JANYFB010000018.1 GCA_025362955.1 Akkermansiaceae bacterium | reverse complement strand
AAAAAGTGCAGGCAGGAACCTTGGCCTTCTCCTTCATCGGGCAAAAGATGGAATACCGTTTCAAGCCCGACGGTAACGTGGAGAGCTCTGCCATCCCGGCATCTGTCATGTTACTGGAGAGATTAAGCACATTAACGACTTCAATCCGCAGATCCATCAGTTCCGTAAACTCGCTTTGGCCATGGATTCTCGGCGGCGTGGTCGCAGCACTCGCTGCGGCGCTCTGGTTTCGCAAGAAATCGTCCCGGTCGAATTAATTTGATTCCCCTCCAACGATCAAGGAACCGCTCAAGGTGTTCTGGGAATGCCCGAGTGAAGGTTCCGCAGAGAGGGTCACGGGTCAGGTCACGCATTTCGACAAAATCACCCGTCATTCTACTCTAGCAGCTTCCCCGCGGATCATACGCTAGCGCCCGGCACCATGATGACTCGACCCCCCCAGCCGATTGCGGAGAATGTGGAATACATCTACGAGATGAACTTTTTCAAAAATGGCGCTTGGAAAGCCGCTGGGTCCAATATTTGGCCGATGCACGCCCGAACTTCCTATCGACAGATGTTAGTTATTAGCGCGAAGTCTAGCAATAGCAACGGCCCCACGCTGTTGGATTCGGAAATTGATGTTCCAGTTGAAGCGCGGATAGTTGCAAGTGCAGCGGGCACTTTGGATTACCCGGGCCTACCCCTAGCCAATTTGCTACAGCCACTGTTCCTCGGCTCCAATCAATGGCACCGGATCATCGTCAAGGTCGGACCAGATGCGGCAGTTGTCGCACGGGGAGTAAGACTTCGACTCAACAGCGGTGCCTCCGGTCAAAGCCCTGCTCAAGCCGGTATTGAATTCAAGCACAAGACAAGCACTAGCTTCGATGACTACGTTCCGGGTGAAATTCTGGAAGGATCACCCATGTATGACGACCTTACAAGCCGGGAGGGGTTGGTTCTTTTCGTGAAAATTCAGCCGTCATTCAATCAACTTCATCGCCTCTGTCTCGACCTCCTGCCAAATGGCGCCACGCTCGAACCATTGGAGATCCAGAAATTGGACCTCCTCCCGGTGGAATTTAAGGTTGTAAAGGAGGGTGAAATTGCCGCTCCCGAGGATGGATTGATCGTCAAAAAAACCGACACGGCTAGATACCGCCTATCCCCCGGCTTTCCGGATGCCCCACTCCTGCTTGAAGACAAAATCCAGTGGCATTGGCGCATCCTGAAATGGGACGGTACTTACAGCGGGTGGACAGCTTATGAAGACGGGCAAGGACATACGTTCACTGCTCAACCCGAAGACGCTGGGATCTACGAGGTGAAAGCCACCGTGGAAGGGCAAGACTTTTTCTTGAAGCGCGCTAAAGACGACCCCCATTCCGTCAAAAAGAAAGGCGAGAACGAATGCTTCGGAGTTGTAGAGCAAGACTGGCAAGTCAACGTGAGGAACCAAGCAAAAGCAAATCTTGGTAGCGTGGCGTATGCAAAAGCTGGGGCAAATGACAATGTGGGCAAGAACGAATATAAATGTAATCTCTTCGTGGGTCACAAGGCAACTGATGGCGGTGCCCCAGTTCCAAAAATCAACGGCAATAATCCATTTAATAAATACTATCCAATTGCCAATCAATGGGCAGGAACTCAAGTAGCAAGTATTCCCGGATGGGCTTTATTGCCAGAACAGACTTACCCCCAACCCGGATACGTTGTTGCTCGCGGTGCCCCTGGTGGCATAGGGCACACTGGGTTTGTAGATTACGACAGCGCTTGGATTGGTGCTGGGACTTTCAATGTAAACAGGAAGGCCGACCTTAGAAATAATATTTCCCTTCGGTCAGGAACTGCTACCTATCAGCCTGCCAGATTTCATAAATACACGCCCTAAAATCATGAAAATTATACGAACTATGTTTATCGCTTTAAGCGCTTTGCTTTCCTTTCAGGAAGCAAGGGGAACCGAATACGATATGACTGAAATCAATCAAAAAATCAAAGCGATCACCGATAAGAGGCTGCATCTTATCGAAACGGCGATTGACGAAGGAAACCTGCTGCAATCTCAAGAAATGCTTAATCTTCAGGGAAAGTGCAGCGTAGATTGGGCACAGATAGTTTCAAACCTCGACAAGATTGATGGTGGCGATGAGGCAAAGAAGTTGGCTATTTATGGATTAGGGCAATTACCAGCCCAAGACTACATGACGGCGATAGAAACTCTTGTTACGAAATATGAGAATGGATTATGGGCCGAAAATCTTTTAGAGGTTCTTTTATCCCCGATGGGACGGATGGGTCACTTTGTAACTGATAATTTTGCTCATCCACGAGTTATCACGGCTCTTAACCGGATTAAAGTTAAAAGCACGAATGCAGCCTTGAAAAATGAACTAAATAGTATTTTGAGCGGATCGGAAAAATCGATGCGAGACAACTTCAGGGAAGCTCACGCAGGGTTTGCTGAAGGAAATACACCTATAGTAATTCTTCCGCCCTGAAGATCGTCGCTCCGCCCCCCCAAACATCCCGCGGCGTGCTGATTATGTGTGCTGCTTACCTACGGACCCATGTGACGTGCGCGGGATAATGCTGCATCCAGTCCGGGTGCCTCCCGCAAGCGGGTTCCTCCCTTCCTCTGATGTTCCCTCGGGAAATACCCTCGGCAGCATTTGACTTCGCTGTCGCTCCGTCCTAGCCAGATAGGTCTACCGCAAAGAATGATCGCCGTTAGCACGGCTTCCTGCGTTCCCGTCGCAGTCACAAGTCCCCTCCGGCCTGTGCAGCTCCCGCCGCCCGCAAGACCTTGCGGATCTCGACGAACTGCGCCGTGCCGGGGAAATTTAAGCGGATTTTGGAAAAAAACCTCCAACCTTGCGTTTGTTTCGTTTCTCCCCTTACATCCCTCCCCCATGCCTACCGTCGCCATCGTCGGACGCCCGAATGTCGGGAAGTCCGCACTCTTTAACCGCCTTGCCGGCAGGAAGATCGCCATTGTTCACGACCAGCCGGGCGTCACTCGCGACCGAATCGCCGCGCCTTCCAAGGCGACGCAGGTTGCCTGCACGCTCATCGACACCGGCGGGATCGGCGGGAATATCGACGACGGATTCGAGGAGCAAGTCACCATTGAGGCGGACATCGCCATGCAAACGGCGGATCTCATTCTCTTTGTGGTCGATGCTCACGACGGCCTCACCGCCATCGACCAAGCGCTCGCACAAAAGCTCCGCAAGGCCAAACCTCCCGTCCTGTTAGTGATCAACAAGGTGGACGACGACAAGCACGAGAATTCCCACTCGGATTTTACCCGCCTCGGCCTTGGCAACAGCGTCTTCGTTTCCGCAGAACATGGCCGGAACTTCGGCCACTTGTGCGATGAAATCGACGCCGTTATCGCCCCACTCGTTTCTGAAACCGAAGCCGAAGCGGAAGTTGCCGAGGCCGTCGGCATCAAGCTCGCCATCGTCGGCAAGCCAAACGCCGGCAAGTCCTCACTTGTGAATGCCATTCTCAAAGACGAGCGCACCATCGTTTCCGAAATCGCCGGCACCACCCGCGACGCCGTCGATCTCCCCTACTCCTTCGCCGGGGAAAACTTTACCCTCATCGATACGGCGGGCCTCCGTCCACGGGCCAAGCGCGATAATTCAGTGGAGGTTTTTTCCGCGATGCGAACCGAGAAAGCCGTCCGCCGCTCGGATCTCTGCGTGCTCGTCATCGACCTCGCCGCGGGCATCACTTCCATGGATCGCAAGATCGCGCAGCTCATCATGGAGGAGAAAAAGCCATGCCTGATTGTGCTGAACAAGTTTGACCTCTTCCACCCCGGAGCCAACCGCACCGCCCGGTTAGAAGAAGCCACCGAGCACGTCAAACGCGAGTTGTTTTTCCTCCACTACGCGCCCTTCGTCGCCTGCTCCGCGAAGACCGGCGGCTCCGTCGATCACGTTCTCAAGGAAGCCCTCAAGATCAAAAAAGGCGCGCAAAGCATCCCCGGCACCGGCCAGCTCAACCGCATCCTACAAGGTGCCTTCGAGGCTACCCCGCCGCCGATCGACAATAAGCTCCGCAAGCGCCTTAAGCTCTACTACGCCACCGCTGCAGTGGAGGAGAAATACAGCGTCATCCCGGTGCCGACCATCGTCCTTTTTGTCAACGACAAGCGCCTCATGGCCACCAGCTACGAGTCCTACATCGTCAATAAATACCGCGCCGCCCATCCCGCTCCAGGTATTCCCGTCGTTCTATCAGTCCGTTCCCGCTCCCGTCGCGAGTGGGAGCCGAAGAACACCAAGCCGCAGGGGCATTGAGCCTGGTCACTGTTTTCCGTTTGCGGTTTTGATTGCCAGCAGCGCGCTCTCCCGTGAGTGTTTCCCGTCTTGGATGTTTTCCGCTCCGCATGAAAGTCGTCGCCATCGCCAACCAAAAAGGCGGCGTGGGTAAAACCACCACCGCCCTCAATCTCTCCGCCGCCCTTGCCCTGCGCGGCCAACGGGTGCTTTTGGTCGATCTCGACCCGCAGGCGAATTGCACCAGCGGCCTGGGCATTGAGCCGCCGGATGGGTGCAGCATGTATCCGGTGCTCATCGGTGAAACGACAGTGGCCCAACAGATTTTACCCACCGGCCGGGAAAATCTGTCGCTGGTCCCGTCGGAAATGGACTTGGCGGGAGTGGAAATCGAGCTCGCCCGTAGCGACGACCATCTCACCCGGCTGCGGACCATTCTTCAGGCATTGAAGCCGAATGATCTTTTCGAATACTGCATTCTCGACACGCCACCCTCGCTCGGAGTGTTGATGACCTCCGCCCTTGCCGCTGCGGATGAAATCTTGATTCCCCTTCAATGCGAATGGTTCGGGCTGGAAGGCCTGGCGAAAATTGTGCATGTGATCGACCAAATCCGCGGGTCCGATGCGAATCCGGGGATCAAGCTGGAAGGCATCGTGATGACGATGTATGATGGCCGCACTCTGCTCTCACGGCAGGTGGTCGAGGAAGTATCCCGGTTTTTCCCTGACCAGATGTATGCCACGATGATTCCGCGGACGATCCGGATCGGAGAAGCCCCGAGCCACGGGAAAACGATTTTCGAGCACGATGTCAACGGGCTCGGTGCTCAGGCATACGGCGCGATGGCCGATGAATTCCTCACCCGCCACGCTGCGGTCGGGCCCTTGCTCGCGACGCATTGAATTCCAAGCGCGTGGAACATCCGGCAGGACAGCGAGGAACACGGATTCTCGGCTTGACCTTGGCGCGGCGAATGATGACGTTCGCCCAATCTCTGGTGGGCACCCGGTCTCCCGTTTCATTTTTTGTCTGGCATAGCCGCCGGAATGAAAGGGTAATCGGTCGCAGGAGATAACTCAATTTTTCCACTCACTCTCTCATTTTCAACACCATCCATGTTCAAGAAGCTTTTTGGCAATCTGTTTTCAAATGATATTGGCATCGACCTAGGCACTGCGAATACTCTGATTAACGTCAAGGACCACGGCATCGTTTTACGCGAACCGTCGGTTGTCGCAGTGAAGGCGGGGACCAATGAGGTGCTCGCCGTGGGCGACGATGCGAAACGCATGCTCGGCAGGACACCGGGCAATATCGTAGCGATCCGACCGTTGAAAGACGGCGTGATCGCGGATTTCGAAGTGACTGAAGCGATGCTCCGACACTTCATCCGCAAGGTCAACAAAGGCCGCCGCTCGAATCCCCGGGTGCTCATCGCTATTCCTTCTGGAATTACCGAGGTCGAGCGCCGGGCCGTCCGTGAATCCGCCGAGCAGGCCGGCGCACGCGAAGTTTATCTAATCGAGGAGCCCATGGCGGCGGCGATTGGAGTGGGACTTCCGGTGCAAGAAGCCTCGGGAAACATGATCGTCGATATCGGCGGCGGAACCACGGAAGTGGCGCTCATTTCCCTATCGGGGATCGTTTACGCCCGCAGCGTGCGGACCGCCGGAGATGAGTTAGACGAGGCGATCGTCCAGTATATGAAACGTGCTTACAATCTGATGATCGGCGAGCGCACTTCGGAAGACATTAAGATCCGCCTCGGATCGGCCGCGCCTCTGCCCAAGGAAATGACCATGGACGTGAAGGGCCGCGACCTCGTAGCCGGGCTTCCGAAAACGATCACCATCACCTCGCAAGAAATTCGCGAGGCCATGGCGGATCCGCTCAGCACCATCGTCGATGCTGTCCGCACCACTCTCGAACGCTGCCCACCGGAACTTGCCGCTGACCTCGTGGATCGCGGTATCGTGCTGGCTGGCGGCGGTGCACTACTCAAGGGGCTGGATCGCCTCCTGCGTGAGGAAACTGGCCTGCCCGTCCACATTGCCGAGGATCCCCTCAGTGCCGTGGCGGAAGGCACAGGCAAGGCGCTTCAGGAGCTCTCCCTCCTCAAGCGGGTCACCAACTCCGACCGCTAACAGCGGACCGTTAGGCCCAATCCGGCCATGAAGCCGCTCAATCTCATCGCACTGCTGCTCTTCCTCGGAGGATCTGTCTGGGCGTTCACGCGCAGCGAGCGTGGAGTCCGAGACGTGCAGGATATCTACTTTTCTGCGATGTCTCCATTTTTGAAATCCGGGTCGAAAATGGAAACCGAGGCTCGCACTTTTCTGACAGAAACGCGGCATTCCAAGGAGCTCGAAGTGGAGTTGGCATTCGTGCGTGGAGAACTCGGACGCCTGCGGATTATCGAGTCCCGCTATCGCGAATTGGAAACAGAAAACGACCGCCTCCGCCATGCCTTGGACTACAAAAAAGCCACCCATTTTGACGTGATCCCAGCCCAAGTGATCCGTCGGCAACCGACCACTTGGTGGCAAACCGTGGACATCGACGCCGGTGAGGAACGCGGAATCGGCACACAGCTTGCCGTCCTTTCCAACGAAGGCCTCGTCGGGAAAATCGACCGCATTTACAAGGACCAAAATCGCTCGTCCGTGTTGCTTCTCACCGATGAAAAATGCCAGGTTTCCGCACGGGTCGAGGGTTCGCCAGAGGTCGGCATCCTCAGTGGCCAGCGCGGGCGCTTCGATGGAAGTCCCCTACTCCGTTTGAGATTTCTATCAACCGACGCCGCGGTCCGCGTAGGGCAGCGAGTTTTCACCACCGGGCGCGGGGAAATTTTCCGTGCTAACATTCTGCTAGGCAGAATCGTTTCCGTCGAAAAAGGCGCGCTGGATTCGGAAGCTCTCGTCAAACCGTCGGTGAACTTTGCAGATCTCAGCACGGTATTTGTCGTGCTCTCCGCCGATCCCTGACCCTCCGTGATTCGCTACTCATTCATCACGATCATACTCCTGCTTGCGTCCTTCGTGGTGCAGCAGTTCCTACCCGCGTTCACGGGGATGCACCACTCACGGATTCTGATAGTCCAACTGGTATTCCTTTGTGCGGCGGTCACGGTGGAACAGCCGACGATGCTGATTCTCGCCTTCATGGGAGGCTTTTTCTGGGATGCCAATTGCGCCCTCGGCCCCCATGGCGGTGATCCACAAATCTATACCCAACCGGTCGAATCCTTGCGCTTCGGCTATTCCATCCTCCTCTTCGGGGCGATGGGCTTCCTGATGCAGGGAATCCAACCACTTTTCAAACAAGGAAAATGGCAGTTTTCTGCCTTCCTGTCCGGCATCGCTATTTTTCTCTATCTGACGGCGGAATACGTTCTCATCAATTTCGTTCGCGGGGAATTCGTCCTTTCCAAGGCCACCGTTATCCAAATGGCATTCACCTCGCTGCTGACCATGTTGTTTTCTCCGTTTGTTTTCTGGCTGTTGTTCCGTATCGCCAGCATCTGCAACCACTCAATCAACCCTGAAGCCGGCAAGAAACGCCGCCGCGCATTCTGAGTCCATGGAACCCAGCTACCGACTCCGGCTCTATTTGCTAACAGCTCTCGTGCTTTTCGGCTTCGGCGCGCTGTTGTCCCGGCTTCATGAATTCCAAATCCTGCGCCGCAACGAATTCCTCCAGCTTGTTCCCGGAAATCGCAGCGTCACCGTCAGAGAACCCGGTATCCGTGGGGAAATCACCGACCGAAACGGCATCACGCTCGCTCGCAATCTCCGTAACTACGAGGTTTCCTTCAATCTCGATGAAATCCGCCAAGCCTACCTCTCCCAGCACGAGGGCGACCCCACCATCCAACGTCTGACCAAGGAAGACGGCCTCACTCGCAAGCGGTCGGAAAAGGACATCGTCGCCATCGTCAACGAGGTCACCATTGAAAAGCTTCGCAAACTCGGTCTCGCAAAAAACTACAAGGCCGGTGACCTCCGCACCCATTTCCTGACCCACGGCGGACTCATCCCTTTCAGTTACCGCGCGGATCTCACCTACTCCGATTTCGCGAAATTCGCTGAGCACAATCTCGACCTCCCCGGCGTCTATCCAAGCATCCGACCCGAACGCCAATATCCCTACGGAGCACTCGCCAGCCACGTCATCGGCTATCTCAAACAATGGGAAAAGGGCGATGTCCCGGAGAGTGCCACCCGCAAGTTTGACCACTACATCGGCGACGAAAAAGGTATCGCCGGGGTCGAGGCCTCCATGGATGGAATTCTGCTAGGTCCCGAGGGCCAAAAGACCATCGTCAAGGATGAGAAGGGCCGCACGATTCGCATGTCGGACTACACCAAGCCCGGTATAGGAGCCACCCTCAAGCTTACCATCGACGCCCGCGTCCAATACCTTCTGGAAAATACCCTCCGCCTCGCGGGACGGGCTGCCGGCGTCGTCATGGATGTCAATACGGGCGAGGTTCTCGCCATGGCCTCCGTGCCCGACTACAATCCAAACGATTTCATCCCGAGCATCTCTCAGAAAAGCTGGGATTCTTACCGTGCCAACCAGCAGCTCGCCCCGTTCACCAACCGGGCTATTTCCGAGTTCACCCCCGGCTCCACCATGAAAATTCCTACCGCCATCGCAGGAGCCTTGGCGGGCAAAGCCAGCGAACTGTATTCCTGTGACGGTTTCGTCACCTATGGTAATAAAGAAGTCGGTTGCTGGATCTGGAACCAGCACCGCCAAACCCACGGCTTGGAAAACCTATCACAAGCCGTTCAGCATTCTTGCAATCCGTATTTTAATAAGCTCGCCAATGCCATCGGCTGGAGGGCGATGGTCGAGGGTTGTCAGATGGTGGGCATCGGTAAACGTACCGGCATCGAGTTGCCCAAAGAAGATGCGGGAATCCTCCCCGGCAGCAGGCAATGGCACGCGGCGAATCCCAGTCTTGAGATGACTCCCGTTCTCGGTGCCTTCCTCTCAATCGGCCAAGGCGACACGCTCGCCACTCCCCTTCAGATCTGCGCAGTCGCAGCCTGCATGGCCAACGGGGGAAAATATTATAAGCCTCGCATCGTGAAGGAAGCCGTCAGCGAGGATGGTAAGGTTCTTATCGCGGATACACCTAACCTTCAGATCGATCTCACGAAGTCACGGATCAAGGCCAGCGATATCGAACTCATCCGCAAGGGCATGTGGATGTCCACCAACGAAGCCGGCGGAACCTCCGGGAAGGTCAAATCACCCGGCATTTCCGCCGCTTCCAAAAGCGGTACCGCCCAAACAACCGACAACGGGAAAAAGTCGAATAACTCTTGGGTCATGAGCTTCACCCCTTACGATAATCCCAAGTATGCCATCTGCGTCCTCGTCCAAAATGGCGGCTCCGGCGGCGGCGTCTGCGGCCCACTCGTCAACCTCGTCTATCGGGGCCTCTACGCCCGTGACAATGGCGTCAGACTTCCCCTCAAGCCGATGGAAAAAGTGATGGGAAATACGAACCGCTTCGAGAAAACCATCGAAGTCCCTCCGCAGATGATCGCCTCAGTGGAAGCTGGCGATACCGAGCCCGCCCCGGAAGCCATCGCCGCTGCCACCGCCAACGCAGCTCATGGCGAAGATGTCACCGGGGAAACTGGCGAGGAAACCGGCGACAACGCCCCTGTTTTTCCAGCCGTTCCTTCCACTTTCGACGCTCCCACTCCGACCATTACTCCGGAAGTCGATGCCGAGGGCACCATTCCCAAAGCCATTCCCGTTAAGGAACATTGATTTCCCCTTAGTAGAACACTCAACCCTAACATTTTTACCATTATTAACATGATCCAACATATCAAAAGACTTCTCGGCATCGGCAAGCCCGACCCTTCGCGCGGCAACAGCATCGTCGTCAATGTCGAGAAACTCGAACGCCGCGTAGCCCTGCTAGAAAACGGCATCCTTGAAGAATACACCGTGGAGCGCGAAGGCGACCAAAACATCGTGGGCGGCATTTTTAAGGGCCGCGTCAAAAACATCGAAGGCGGACTCAAGGCGATGTTCGTGGACATCGGCCTCGACAAGAACGCCTTTCTCCACTTCTGGGATGCGATTCCGGCCGCGCTCGATGGCGGTCTCGAAGAAATCCAACGCGAGGGGAAACGCAAGCAGCAGAAAAAAATCACCTCCAAGGACATCCCGGATATCTATCCGATCGGCTCGGAAATTGTCATCCAAGTTTCCAAAGGCCCCATCGGCACCAAGGGGCCGCGTGTCACCACCAACATTTCCCTCGCCGGGCGCTATCTCGTGCTCATGCCCTTCACCGAGCAATTCGGAATTTCCCGCAAGATCGAGGATCCCAAGGAACGCGCCCGCCTCCGCAAAATCGTCCAGAAACTTGCCGTCCCTGAGGGCATGGGCATCATCATGCGGACCATCGCCCAAGGCACCCGCGCCCGCCACTTCGTCCGGGATCTTCACATGCTGCTTGAGCAATGGGATGAAATCGAAGCCCGCCGTGCGAACAACCCGGCCCCCGCCTGCATTTTCCAAGAACCCGGCCTCATCGAGCGCACCGCCCGGGATTTTCTCACGGATGAAATCGACCAAATGATGTGCGACGACGCAGCGACCACGGAAATGATCCGCAACATCGCTGGTAAAATCTCCCGCCGCGCCAAGCGCCGCATCCACTACATGCCCACCTCCGCCGGGCAGCCGATTTTCGAACGCGTCCACATCCAAAAACAGATCGACGAGGCATTTTCCCGCCAGGTCTGGCTCCCCTGCGGCGGCTATATCGTCATTGACGAGACTGAGGCTCTCATCGCCATCGACGTCAACACGGGGCGCAACCGCGGCTCTAAGGATGTTGATAAAATGATTCTCGAAACCAACGTCGAGGCCGCCCAGGAAGTCGCCCGCCAACTCCGCCTGCGCAACATCGGCGGGCTGGTCGTCATCGACCTCATCGACATGCGCCATCGCAAGGACCAGCAGACCGTTTACAAAGCCATCAAGGACCGCCTCAAGAAGGACAAGGCCAAGACCCAAGTGCTCCAGATTTCCCCCGTCGGCCTCATGGAAATGACCCGCCAGCGCCTCAATGAATCCTTGCGGGATTCCATGTATGAACCTTGCCCGTATTGCCAGGGTCGCGCTCGGGTCAAAACTCCGATGACCATGTCTGTGGAAATCCAACGCCGCTTGAATACCGTCATCCAGAAACACCGAGATTCTCTTGGCGACATCATCGTCATCGTGAATACAGACGTTCTCAACCGTTTCAAGAGCGATGATGCAAAACTGTTAGTCGAGTTGGAGCGCTCGCACTCCGGGCGCCTCATTTTCCGCTCGGATCCGACCCTGAACCGCGAGCGCTTCGCCATCATTGACGCCGCGACGGAGAAGACGATCGATCAGGGGTGACCTCGTAGGCAAGCCCTTTTTGAGCCACGGAAAAATTAGAAAATGGCCCACTATTTTCATTGATCCCTTAAGAAGGACGAATAGGATTTCGTGATTGATGATTTTGCTAACCTTATCATCAACCACCACAACCTAACTCAAACCCGAATCATTTATGAAAAAATCCCAGACTTACCTTCTCCTCGTGCTGGCCGTGCCTTCTGCGGCATTTGCCGGCATGTCCCCTGCAGAAAATGCTCCGCAACCGATTCAGTCAACCTCGCAGGGCGATTGGATGACCGGAATCGGCATCGGTGGCCAGATCGGCACGCAAGGTGTGGGTCTTCACCTCACCTACAACATTAATCCGTCTCTCTACTTTGGCCTTGACGGGAATTACTTCGACTATAGCAGAAAGTTTAACCTCAAGGGCGAGGACTATGATGGTCGTCTGGATTACTCGAATATCGGATTTACCGCCAACTATCTGCCAATCGCAGACTCGGGATTCAGAATCACGGGCGGGACGTTTTTCGGCAGGAACATCTTCCGCGGCTTATACAAAGGAGCTGGGAAGACCGGAACTTTTAACGGAAACAAATATGCGTTAAATGCTGGGGATGATATCCATTCCGAAATCACCAGTGCCACTTTTAATCCCTATCTCGGTTTGGGTTGGGACTGGGCATTGGGGACCGATCATAACATCGTGGTTGGCTTGGATCTCGGCGTATCTTACCTCGGGGAGCCGGACGTTAAATTCACTGGAAAAGGACAATTCTCTTCTGGGCAAGCCGCTACCGACATCGCTGCCGAGCAGGACAAAATACAGAATGATATATCTGCCTACAAATTCTATCCGGTAGCGAAAATTTCCGTCACATATCATTTCTAATCCTTTCAAGCTGGAAAACCATGCCGCCGGTGGCCTGTCAACATCTGACAGGCCACCGATTTTTTTGGCGCACTTCGACGGCCCAAATCATCAAAGATATTCCACGCGTCACTCGACTTGACCTAAGTAACATGATGTAACAGTTTGGTTAAACGAAGTGCACTATGAATTACCCCGCCTTTCGTTTGAATCCGGCCGCGAAAGCGGAGTAAATCCAGTTGCTTCCTCGAAAATTCATATCTCTCTATGCGCCTTGCCGTCATCAATCTCGTTGGGCTTTCCCGATCTTTGTTAGGCGAGAACATGCCGGGGCTAACGAAATTCGCGGAGGAAAATGGGCTGCAATCTTACCTCCCTGCATTTCCAGCGGTGACGTGCACCGCGCAGTCGTCTATCCTAACGGGAACCTCGCCCGCAGCACATGGCATCGTCGCCAACGGCTGGTATGATCGGGAAAACACGGAGGTCCGGTTTTGGAAGCAGAGCAATCATATCGTCCGAGGCGAGAAGCTGTGGGACAAACTGCGGCGCGAGCTTCCCGACTTCACATGCGCGCAACTTTTCTGGTGGTATAACATGCATTCCACCGCGGATTTCACCATCACGCCACGCCCACTCTATCCGGCAGACGGGCGCAAGGTGTTCGACGTCCACACCCAGCCGATGGGAATGCGCGAGGAGTTGAAAAAAGCCCTCGGACCTTTTCCCTTCCCCGCGTTTTGGGGACCAGCGGCGGGAATCGCTTCGTCCGAATGGATTGCCGCCTCCGCGAAATGGGTCGAAGAGAAGCATTCGCCGACGCTGAGTCTAGTTTATCTCCCGCATCTTGATTACCCCCTTCAGAAGGACGGTCCGCAGGCATCTAACATCCTCGGTGAATTACTGAAAATCGATACGCTCGCGACGGATCTGATCAACTACTATAAGTCCTGCGACGTTCGCGTTCTCGTTCTATCCGAATATGGAATTTCCTCCGTCACACGGGCGATCCATCTCAACCGCTTGTTCCGCAAAAAAGGTTGGATTCAGATCAAGGACGAACTCGGCTTGGAAACACTCGACTGCGGGGCTTCGCGTGCTTTTGCCATCGCGGATCATCAGGTGGCGCATGTGTATGTGAATGATCCTTTGATCCGCGAGGAAGTTAGAATTCTGTTGGAAACAACTCCGGGGATCGACGAGGTCCGCACTGCCGCAGAAATCTGGGGCGAAGGCGTGGCCACGGAGCGCGGAGGGGACTTCATCGCCATCGGGGCGGCGGATGCGTGGTTCACCTATTATTTCTGGGAGGATGATCAACTTGCTCCCGATTATGCCCGGACCATCGACATCCACCGCAAACCAGGGTATGATCCGTGCGAGCTTTTCATCGATCCGGCGATCACGTTTCCCAAGCTGCGGATTGCGAAATTTTTGCTGAAGAAAAAGCTCGGGCTGCGTGGCTTGCTGGATGTGATTCCGCTCGATGCCACGCTTATCAAGGGTTCTCACGGCAGGGACACTGTCGCTGAGGACGAGCGCCCGATTTTACTAGGCTCCGCATTTCCGGTAAAGACGGCTGAGGATGTCCACCAAGCGATCCTCGATGCCGCGCTCAACGCGCGCTAATCACTACGGCGTGCTCGTCGTAGCGGGCTTTGGCCCCAGTTTGATCGAGGAGATATTTCATCACTGCTTGGGCTGGCAAGTTTTTGAGGTTCAGCGTAAGCTTATGCTCGGCGAGAAGGTTTTTGGGGTCTTCGATGACAAAGTTCGGAGCGACCTCGCCCTTCGACTGCTTTTCGATAAGGATGCTAAAAGCCTCAATCGCTTCCTTGAAGCTGGCGTTATCCAATTGGAAAACGGGGATGATCACCGCACCGAATTTAGCTTCTCTGGCTTTGGCGCTGATGCCGGCGGAGTGAATTTGCAACTGTCCAAGGCTATAACGGGCATCGGCATTATGAGGGTCCACTTTCAGTGCGTTCGTATAAAAAGCGTTGGCTGCGCCGACATCGCCAGCTTTTTCTGCTGCTGCGCCTTTTTTGAAAAGCGTATCTGCGCTTTGGACGGGTGACTCGGCGAATAGGGGTGAAATCAATGCGCAGGCGCTTAAGAATGAGGTGATTTTTAACATGAGTTTGTGGGATTTTTCAAATGAACGATTAGCATTGAAGCGGCTTGGGTTCAATCGACAAATTCCTATTTGTTCAAAATCCAATACGGTCACTACCTGTCAGCAAGCCCTCTCCGCCGTCGCAGGATACCAACTAGTCGCGCGGGTCTGGGTTTCACCTTTCCGCTCGTCCTTCACCGCAAGATCCCCCGCTTGATTTCGTCATTGGTCGCGATATCCCAAGTGCCGGAACTCGCCACCAGATCCTGCACCATTTGTTGGCGGTTATAACTTCCAAGGCCTTCACCACCGCCTCACGCTTCGTCTTCGCCCCGGTGAACCGCATGGCATCCGCCACGCCGCACCAATCTGGAATCCCGCAAGACACGAGTCATTACGGACAGCGCCGTAAAGAAAAATCCCAGCTCAACTCCTCCATCGCTCCCTCAGTCGCCTCCCTAGCCGCTCAACTTGCTTCCGCATAGACCGACGCCCCCTGATCCGGATACTTCTCCAGCACATGTTGGAAAAGCACTCCGCACTTTTGCTCGAAAAGCTCGGTCGTGTATTTCTCCGGCAACCCGCTATCCAGCATCTTCTCGATCTCGACCCGCACCGCTGCCCGTGTCGTCCGCTTCGTGCGCCATGCGAGCACCAGCTTCTCCGTCTTCAGCTTCACCAGCAGGTCCTTGCAAACCTTCTTGATCGCGTCGGTTTCAATCGAAGTTAGATCCGGGCCGGGACGCGTTAGAATGTCGAATACCGCCAACTCTTCCTCGCTGATCTGTTCTCGCAAATGACGCTGCTCCTCGTCGTTGAGATCCTTGGTAAAGGTCACCAGTTCCGCGAACAACTGCTCGATGCTCAGTGCGCCGCTATTATACGCCTCGATCAACTTCTGAAACCGGTCGAGGAAATCGTAGCGGCTCGCGTTCAGGCGGATCAGGTTGTCCAGCTTGCGTTCGATCAAAGCCCGCAACTGCTGCGCCTCGATGTTCTTGTTCGGCGTC